>CAISLM010000098.1 GCA_903886255.1 Candidatus Collierbacteria bacterium | reverse complement strand
GACAGCGCCTTGAAGCTGTTTGACTCGATGGCGCTTTTGAAATTGAGGAGAGGTACCTTACGATTGAAGGCTTCGAAAGCCAGATTAATCAATAATTCTTTTTCTTCGCGGTAATTAATGAAAAGTTTACGCCGATCTAATATTTGGATACTGTATGCACCTTGAGGTTCAGGCCAAAGATAGCCAACTTCTTTTTCTGGCTGACCTTCACCGCGGGCGATTAAGGGTATAAGACTATCACCAACTTTTGGACCACCAATCTCGGCTGTAACATGAGCATTTCTTAACAACTCGTTAAGGATAGCGACAAATTGTTTCTCAACTTTTTCATTTCTTTGAAGCATCGGTCTCCTTTTAAACGTACCGGCTAGACTAAGGAACAGATGGGATTTTACTTTTATTAGAGTGTAGAGTCAATAAAAAACCCGGCTTATGGCCGGGTTGAGCTGATTTTTTTGTTTTTAACGATTGATCCGATTCCAAAGATAGCACCGACGATGAGTCCGATCATAATCGCCAATCCAGACCAGAAAGCTGTTGCGGATGAGCAAAAAATGTTGACCATCATAAAAGCAAGGAACCCGATCACCATAAAGCCGAAGCCACAGGCTAGTTTGTTAGTGTCGGACTTGGCAATGGCGGTAAAGTAACCAAAGGTCATGAATATTACAAATAAAATTCCATACAAAACTATCATTGTGGTCTCCTTATTTTTGGTTCGTTGAGGTTTGGTTTATTGTGCCGGAATGTCCCAGAACGAGACTTCCTACATATATAAAAATGATGAAAGAAAAATAGGCGAAAGAAGAAAAAATAAAAGTGGCAATGACCAGGTTGATGACAAAAGCTAGGAATAGCCAACTCCTCCACTTAATTTTGGAAGGAAGTAACCCAGTAATGCAGCCCAATAAACACGCAATGACAACAAAAATATAGCTAAATAGAGGCATGATCCTCCTTTAAAGTGCGAATTTATCGATCCGGGTGAGTATATCACAAAGCATTACTATGGGCATAAAAAACCCGGCTTAAGGCCGGGTTGAATTAAAGGTGAAAAATGAGAAAGGCGTGGCTAATCAGGAATATAACGAAGGCCACGATCAAGAAGGCACCGGCCGCAAATTTCTCGGATATTTTCCCCCGGATTAGCAAATAGACGCTAACCACCACCGAAATGGCGGTGCCAATGGGGTGAATGATGCCCATTATGACCAAAAATGCATAATAGGCGAGAGCGTCTTTGTTGATAGCGATCTGTTTAATTGCAAGGGCATAAAGTACAGCGCCGATGCCGATGATGACCAAAATTGAGATAAAAACTCCAAAGATCGAACTTGGTAACATTTTTCCTCCGTTTGGATAATATTTGGACTACCAATTGATTGAATCAGATTTGTCTTGGTAGTTAACTTTTATTTTTAAATCGGTAACGTCTCTGAGGAAAACGTCTCTGGAAATATAGATATCTCCATTACCGAACGAGATAACGTAACAGATTATGTTATCAGTGCAGTCATATAGGTACTCAATGGTGGGCGAGTGTTTGGCATTCCGGTATTGGATAATGAGACCATTGGGGAGATTGTAGCTTCCGTGATCGATATAGCCGGAACGGGGATTTAGGCCGGTGTCAAATTTGTTTTTGCCGATTTTTTTAGGAGTTGGGGGGATGATGATATAGGCAAAAAGAGTAGAGAGATAGAACCAGACGATGAAAATGAGGAATATCACCAGTGGCACTTTAACACCACTAAAGATGACAGTCAGGATGGTAAGGGCAATTGCCCCTGCGAGGCCACAAATGATTCTTTTCAAAATGAAGCTCCTTTTGCAACGAGTCGGATTTTATTTAAATTTTCGAGTACGATAGGATTGTATCATTGTTATGGGATAGAGTCAACACAAGCCAGGCTCAAGCCGAGGCTGGAGAGGCGTGTTTTGTGGTACAATATACGAGTCGAAAAGACAGGAAAGGAATTTTTATTAAAATGAGCAAAGCTCAATTAGAAGGTATTACAAAAAAAACAATGTCCGTCATGGACAAGCTAATGGAGGGTGCGTCGGCGTTCCCTGGAGCCTTGAAAAAGGGTCAGAAGGTGGAAGGTTTGGTTTCCTCGATTGGTAAAAAGATGGTTCTCATAGATATTGGAGCCAAAACAGAAGGCGTCGTTACAGGCGAAGATTTAGTCGAAGCCTATGATGTACTGAAAGACTTGAAAGTAGGCGACAAGACCGAAGCTTATGTGAAGTTCCCCGAAAACGATCAAGGACAAATAATCCTCTCGCTTAAACAGGCTGCCGATGAAAATCGCTGGTCTCGATTTAAGAAGCTGATGGATGAGGAAAAAGAACTCGAAGTTTCCGGAGTTGAGGTTAACAAAGGTGGAATGGTCGTCAAGATTGGCGATATCCGTGGATTCGTACCAACATCCCAGTTTGGTGAGAAATATTTGGGTAATATGGACGAACTCCTTAACAAAAACTTTAAGGTTCGTGTGATTGAAGTTGATAAAGATCAAAATAGATTAATTTTCTCCGAGAAGATGGTGTCCGATTCCGAGTCTCTCGCTAAAAAAGGTGAGGCCTTGGAGCTCGTCACTGTTGGTGACAAATTTGAAGGAACAGTCTCCGGAATTATGCCTTTTGGTGTCTTTGTAACTGTTAATGTTCCAATGAAGGACAAGGAGAAAGAAGGCGAAACAGCCAAAGTGGAAGGCCTAATTCACATTTCCGAAATCTCATGGGAGAAAGTGGAAGACCCTAATGTAATGTTCAAAGTTGGCCAGGATGTTAAGGTCCAAGTAATCGGCATAGATAAGACGGCCGGAAAACTAAACCTGTCTATTAAACAGATGACTGACGACCCGTGGAAAGAAATCGAAAAGAATTATGCTGTTGGTACCAAACATACCGGCAAGGTGGTGCGTATTGCTCCTTATGGCATATTCGTAAACTTTGAGAAGGGTGTTGATGGCTTGATTCATATTTCCAAGAAACCGGCAGACAAAGAGTTTGCCATGGGAGACAAGGTGGAAGCCTTTGTGGAAATGATCGATGTCAAAGCCCGAAGAATGTCTCTTGGAGTGGTACTGACAGAAGTACCTGTGGCATACAAATAATGCAAATAAAGAAGCGAGCCTGTTGGCTCGCTTCTGGTAAGATGAGTTAATAATAATTTTAAAATAAATGGCAAAAACAAAAATGATAGTAAAAGATGATCAGATCCTTGTTGATGTAGAGGTGATCTTCAAAGAAATCGAAGCAGCCGGTGGAGATTGGAAGAAGGTTTGGGAAGAGTTCAAAAGCTACTTGAAGGACGTTAAGGGAGAATAGTTTTTGAATATTTTCAGATAGAAAACTTTGCCGATTGACAGCATAATTGTATTTATGTAATCATGAGTAATGGATAATATGTTGGCAGAAAAACTAGCAGGGGATATTGATAAAATTGAAGACGAGAAAGTATTAAAAAGAAGATTGGAATTGACTGAAAAGGCAATTGGGAACATTATTGATAATGGATATGAAAAAAGACTTCAAGAAGTGTTGCAGAAAGATCCGAGATTTGGTGAATTGTCTGAACTTAAAAGGCAGGTTGAGGCAGTTTGGCATGAAAAAGATCCAGCAACTGATCTGACGACAGAAAGTGGTTTATGGTGTAGTGATTCCGAACTGAATGACAGGAATGAAAAATTAATTGAGGACCTTGAAAGGAAGATTGTAGAAGAAAGTGGTGATGAGTCATTTATGAAAGTATTTAGACAACTTGAAGCCTTAACTACATACCATACGATATTGACTCAGACGGGAAGACCATTTGTACTTGCATAAAATAGCAAGCGGTAAAGGAATTTTTTCTCAAGAGTAAGGTTGGTCTTGGTGGTACAGGAGGTGTAGTAGAGATTTGAAAATGTAGTGAAGAGTTCAAGGGCTACCTGAAGAACGTTAAGGGAGAATAAAGATAAATTTTGGCGAGCAACGGGAAGAATCGCTAGATAGAGTAGGCCATTTTGGCGACCCTTGATCTATCCATTCCAGCAATGATTTTATTTTTTGATTTGCCTTCAAGATAGTGACGGAATGGGGAAGCGGCGATTCTTTTGTCTCGATTGCGCTGGGTGCTTTCCGCTACGTAGGCAAACGTTCCGATGATCCTTTCGGAGATATTAGCGCTGTCAATGTCGATATTTTGGACCAATGCTTCAAGAACTGTTTTTTGTGCCGGGGTTGGCTCACTGACATACACCATGCTTTCGGCGGTATTAATGACAATTTCTTTAGCCCTTAAGAGATATTTTGCCTGTTCCTCGTTTCCTTCTTCTGGTTCTTTATTTAGTATG
>CAISLM010000097.1 GCA_903886255.1 Candidatus Collierbacteria bacterium | reverse complement strand
TTTTCAAATTTTTCTTTTATCTTTATTCCCGCCGGAACCGTCAACCAATCATGAACATGTACCAAGTCAAAATCTCTTCCTTCCACCGCCTTTAGAACCTCATTCGCGTACTTTTCCGTGTCCTCCACCAAATCTCCACAATATTGTTTCCCGTCATGCCCCACATATGGTCGTAATTTAGACGGAATATATATCACATCGTAGATTCCTCCGTTTGCCGTCTTCAATTGACCCAACCCTCTGCCGCCACCTGCCATTGATCTTGGCAAAACCAAAGTCACCTTCTCACCTAAGTCCACTAGGTTTTCTACAATTCCTTGGCAAGCAACCCCCAAACCGCCAGAGTTCTTTGGTGGAAATTCCCAACCAACCATCAATACGTTTCTTCCGGGCATAAAAAATCGATTCTTTTCCTATTTTTTGTTTATCTATATTCATTACAACACAATGTAATTAATATTACAATTAGTATCAAATAAATAGAAAGACAGAAAATTAAAATCCTTTACGGAATGTGGGAATTGCTCTCTTAACCTTAATCTTTTTTTGCCCAAATATCGCATTGTTATTAGTCAATTGAGACCTTTTCTCGAGACTCTTTGTTGCCACAGTTCTAGACGCCTTAAATTGTGGCTGTTTTACGCCTTTATTTTCAATAGGTTTCTCTTTCTTCTCTATCACTTCCTCAATTTCATTACGGATCGTTTTAAAATCCACAAAATTTTCTCCCCCCAGCTCCCTCATCTCTCTTGCTGTCCGCTCGGCTCTGGCCAAAATTCGAATCTTCTTTTTTTTATTTATTAGATACTCCACAATTGGCGCAAAATCCCCATCTCCCGACATCACAATTGCCTCTTTGTACTGGCTCATATAGCGCATCATGTCAAAGGTAAGATCCACATCACAGTTGGCTTTGGTCGTCATTGTTCCCTCCGGGCTTGTAAAAACTTTCGTCGGTTTAATCCGCAGCTCATACCCGAGCAGTGCCAGATCCCGGTAAAACTTGGCTCTTTTTAGATGCATCTCAAATAGCGCCATTTCATCTTCAGTTTTGTCTTTCTTTGTACTCAATCCGCCTTTGGCAGACGCAACCTCCTCCTCGTAATATCTCACCAAATGATCCAGATTGATGTCTTTACCTTCTTCAGCTTTGTACTGGTCGACATCCACTCCGGAATAGTAAAAAACCTTCGTCACCAGAAGTTTCTCACGTAAATACTTTATCAGTCTCGCATAATCAATTCTCCACCGCAAGCTTTTCTCTCCCCCATAAAACAAGTTTGCCGCATCTACAAATGCATATATTGACTTCCCTCTTATATCCATAAACCCATTGTATCCCATCCATGCAATCTCACAATGCTATAATCACGAAGCAATTTAACTTTACAAAGGAGGCTCTGTGCACCCGGATTTCTTTTATCTAAATACTTTCCTCTTCGACACTGTTCTTCCCCAAGAATGGATTGTTGGTCCCTCTCACCTGACAACCTGCAAAGGCGATGTAACCTTTATCCGCATTGAAAATGAGTTAACCCAGGGAAGTCGCAAACTAATCTGCCTAATCCAGGTAACCGAAAACGAA
>CAISLM010000096.1 GCA_903886255.1 Candidatus Collierbacteria bacterium | reverse complement strand
GTGACAAACTGGGATTCGGATTTTCCACCTGCGCAGGCAGGCAGTACCTGTGGAAGTGCTAGTTGCAATTATAAAGTGACCGAATCTGGTCTAATAAGAACAAAACCATAAATGAAACAAAAAGGGTTTACGTTAATTGAATTGATCGTAACAATGGGAATAATTGCGGTTCTTACCGGGATGGCGATTTTTAATTTTAATGAATCCAGAATTAGAGCTAGGGATGTGTCTCGGAAAAGTGATCTTAGCCAACTCGTTAAGGCTCTGGAGCTTTATAAAGTCGATAATGGTACTTATCCCCTAGTCGGCCCTAACCAGGTAGACACTTTTCAGACAAATTATTTGATTGGTGCTGGTTACGCCAAGGTTCCTTTTGTTGATCCACAAGGATCGGGTTGGGCTAAATATAAATATCTTAATCCGGGAAATGATCCGTTGAAATATTACATGATGGCGTGTCTGGAAAACATAGCCGACAGTACGAGGACGATAGACCCAAACATTTGCCATCAATTTGATAATAATCTGGGGTTGGGAAGTGCTTGTAAGTGCGGACAGGCTAGTGCAGGAGTTATGTATATAGTTAGTAATCCTTAAAAAATAATGAAAAAAAATGGCTTTACACTTCTTGAACTATTAGTTGTTATCGGAATAATCGGAATTTTGGTGGCGTTGGCCACTGTGTCGTATACAGCCACGCAACAGGCCGGGAGAGATTCAAAAAGAAAGCAAGATATGGTAGCGATGCAGAATGCACTGGAGCAGTATTATTCGGCACATTCATATGTATATCCTGCTTCATGCAACGATGCATTTACGAACCCCTATCTTGTTAGCGGCCTTCCCGTAGATCCGCTTAAAACCCAAACGTATTCAACATTGTGCACAACAACCAGTTATTGTCTCTGTGCCACTTTGGAGAGACCCAACTCGGGTAATTCTAATGATATGAATTCTAACCCTTGTGTGTTTACACCAGCTACAGGTTCTACTACTTATTGTGTTGGAAACTTACAATGAAAAAACAAAATGGTTTTACTTTTATCGAATTACTGGTAGTGATCACAATCATAGGGGTTATTTTTGCGGCCGGCGTAGTTTCGTATACGACAATCGCCAAGAACTCCCGTGATGCAAGAAGAAGGTCGGATTTGGAGTCTATCCGACAGGCGTTGGAGATGTGCAGATCAATTACCGGAGTTTATCCGGCCAGTATTTATCCACCTACCGGGTCTATTATTTGTACAGATGCCAAAACAACAACTATGACAGTAACGCCTCTTGATCCTAAACCCGATACGGCAAAAGCAGGGTGCCTAGCCAGCGGGCAATACAATTATGTGTTTACTGTTGCGACGGGAACTTACACTTTGACGGCTAACTGTATGGAAAATTCCGCTAGTGTGACTTTGAAAAATCCATGAAAAAATTTGTTACTCTGCCTTCAGGATTTACTTTAATAGAATTAGTTGTGGTTATTGCCATTATGGTTGTTCTTTCCGGAACGTCGATTGCGGCCTATTATCGATTTAGCCAGAAGCAATCGGCTCTTAATGATGCCAGAAATTTAGCTACGGAAATGAAAAAAATTCAGGCATTGGCGAGAAATTTGGTATATCCGGCCGGTTGTACAAATTTATCCAGCTATAATCTTTTTTCCGATTGCAATGGTGGGTGCCAGACGATGTCTGCCAATGCAGTTTGTGGAAGCGGATTGTATTCGGCTTTGCGTAACGATCCGGTCTTGTCAAAAGGTTTGTTCCAATCCAACATTAATATTAGTTTTGGAGCTGGAACGGGCAGTATTTCACCAGCCATTGGAGCATATTCTGTTACGGCAGCTGGCGATCCATATCAAGTGGAGGTAACGACGGATCTCAATGGAAATATTGATGTAAAAGAGCTATGAAAAGACAAAGTTGTGGTGATGGACAGTCTCTAATTGAAATATTAATTGCCACAAGTATCATCGCTGTAGTTTTGGTGGGAGTTTCCGATTTAATAACCAGATCGTTGAGCCTAGCTAATTTTCAAGCAAGCAAGACTCTTGCCACAAATATTGCCGAGAATCAACTTAATTATTACCGCCAAGCTAAAGATCAGTCACCGGCGACATTTTTTTTAGATCCTAATCCCCAAAATGGTTTCAGTACCTGTGTAGGAAACCCAGATCCGGTTAAGTATGCATGTTCAATTATCTATGACAGTAGCGGTGTGGCAAACGGGACGAATATGACTGTGACTGTTGTTTGGAACGATGGAGATAAGGTGATTACAACTCAACTATCACAAACCCTAGCAAAACCTTCAAAATGAGAAACAAAAAGGCTTTTACACTCATTGAGTTGGTCGTTACAATTGCACTCTTGGTGATTGTCTTAACCGGTGGAACAGCAATATTTTTTAAGAGTTTTAGATCAAGTGGTATAAGTGATCTTCAGACGACAGTAAACAATGGATTAACATCACTGGATAATTTGATTGAAAGATCTTTGCGCTATGGTGCAGTTGTCCGGGTTTCTAGTCAAGGTGTCGATAATTTTAGGACAGATTGTCTTTTGGCAGGAGATTCGGGAGTCGCAGGCGATACCTTGGCCGTTAGAGATAATGATGGAGGGGTGGCGATATACAGTTTCACTCATGGTACTGTTTCATCAAATTCCGCGGTGATTAGCAGTCCTGGGATAATTATTAAAAATTTACAATTTACTTGGTATTGCAGATCCGGTGTAAATGATAAGATTAATTTGTTGATCGAAGCAACTTCTGGTGGTGTAGTTTCGGCCAGCTTTAGTAAAGATATAAATTTATTAAATAGTGGAATAAATTGATGGAAATTAATAAACAACATAAAGGTCAGGTCGCTTTGGTCTTGGTTTTGATTATGACAATTGTTAGTGCGTTGGCCGTTTCTTTGGCTACACGCTCTACTGTGGATACGCGAATTCAACAGACCGAGACAAACAGTGTTCAAGCTTTGGTTTTGGCTCAGTCAGGGATTGAACAAATGTTAATGAATCCTTCCAGTACTACAATTTCCACACCTTCGTATTCTGCCAGCTTGGTGGACACAGGAATGACTACGTTTTCTACCGGAAGAATTGATCCCGGAAGTACAGTTGAGCTAAATATTTCGGGAGCGGATTTCGTTACCCTTACGGGCTTTAGTGTTTATTGGAAAAACGATGTTGGTAATGTCGGTGGTCAACCTGCTTTGTTTATATCACTCGTGAATAATGCCGGGGTCATTACTGATTTTGCCTATGATTATTCCGGCTTAAATGGGTTTACTGCGGCTCTAGATGGGTCCGGATTGGGTTTTGAAAAAAGGACTCCAAAAATTAATCTTGCAGCTACAGTTTCAAAGGTAAGAATTACTGTTTTGGGAGCTCCGGCATTTATGGAAATTATTCCACTTGATTCCGGTGCAATTTTCCCCTCTCAACAGAAATCTATACAGTCAATTGGGAATGTACAATCCGGCTCAGAGAATATTAAGTATGGTTTGCAGTACGACGAATCTACTTCAGATACAGTTCCTTCGATATTTGATTATGCCTTATTTTCAGGTGGAACTATCATTCAGTGAGGTATACTTAATATAGTATGTCTGCCCATTTTGGTTTGGATATTGGCTCAACAAGTATCAAGGTCGTGATGTCTGAAGGAAAGAAAATTTCCTCTATTTCTGTTGTCGGCAATCCTAGCGGTAAAACATTGATGAAGATGTCAAACGCTGAAAAAATTGCCCTTGCCGATCAAATAAAACAAATGATAAGATCGGTCGGTTTGAAGAGAAAACGTGTCGTGGCTTCAATCCCCGAATCGTTGGTTTTCTCAAGAATAATGAAATTCCCGATAATGTCATCCCCAGAGTTGGCGACTGCTATTAAATGGGAGCTGGACCAATCAGTACCCTTTCCGCCCAATGAAGTAGAAACATCGTGGTCGGTACTAGAAAAACCTGACAAAGTAAAAGGAGATGAGAAGGTCTCTGTGTATGTTGTGGCTGTTCCCACGCCCGTTTCGGATGCTTATGTTCAATTACTAGAGTTAATTGAGCTTGATCCGGAGAGGTTGGAAAACGAAATCCCAGCTTTAATCAGAGCTTTTTTACCGGTACTGAGCAATGAAAGCCCTTCTGTAATTGTCGATATTGGTGCAGGTGGAACGGGATTGGTGTTGGCAGGAAAAGAGAAGATATTCGGAAATTATTATCTTCCTTTTGGAGGTTCTGTTTTGACAAAATTGGTTGCAGATGCCTTTAACCTTCCTCTTGCTCAGGCGGAAAGTTATAAGAGGACTTATGGTATGGCAAAAGATCAGCTGGAGGGTAAAATGTTTACTGTTTTAAAGCCGGCAATCGATAATTTGGGCGGAGAAATTAAGAAGATGGCTGTGGCCTATCAAAATGAAAATAAAGAGTCAACAGTAAGCCGGGTAATTCTAACCGGTGGGGGTGCTTATTTATCGGGATTAATTCCTTATTTGAGTGAGTTCCTGGAAGGTATGGAAGTTGTTGTTGGTGATCCTTTTTCCGGGTTAAATGTAGATCAAAAATACAAGTCCCTTGGTCCGGTTTTTGCGATTGCTTATGGTTTATCAGTTGATAATGAATGATTAAGATTAATCTAATTAGTAGAAAAAGTCGTGCCTATAAGGGTCGTAACTGGACCAAAATAATTGTTTATATATTGTTTGGTTCATTGTGTTTATATTTTATCTCGGTCACTTTATATGTCGTTATTTCTATGTATGTTTACAATCAAAAAATAGCTCTGTCAACAAAGGAATCAACGGCTATTTCAAGTGAGATGATAGCCAATAGCGATATGCTTAGTAGATTTGTATTAACAAAATTAATACTTACAAAAATACAATCTATTAATGCCAACAGGTTCCATTACAAAGATTATCTGGATCAAGCTTCACTACTACTTCCCGACGGAACGCTATTATCTTCTGTGGACTTTTCCGTTCCAGGATGGATTGCCTTGGCTGTAACTTCGACGGATGTCAACGCCTTTGCTTCATTAGAAAAATCGCTGACAAATAATGACTTTTGGACAGGAAATAAATATTTTTCCGGTGCTTATATTGAAAGCGTTACAAAGGGGTCAAATGGAAATTACGCTACCCGCTTACAATTTGAAATAAAAAAAATAAATGGCTGAAAATAAGATTGTTGGATATAAAAACATATTCGGTTTTGTGTTACCGGATTGGGTGGATGAAGAGACTATCAGATTGTTTGTAACGTTTTTGCTTTCTTCAGTTGCTATGTTATTTGTACTCGTTTTTGTCATTTGGCCAAAGTTTTCGACAATTGCGACGTTAAAGGCAACCCTTGATAAAGAAAACGCTTCTCTGGCTGCTTTAAAAAGCTCCAAAACAGGTTTTGATCAGCTTAACAACCAAATCCCGTCATCAAGTCAAGATTTGGTTCTTTCAGCTATCCCTCAGGTTTATTCTCCAGAAAATGCCGTTTTTCTGTTAAGAAAAATTAGTAGTGATGTGCCAGGTTTATCCATCGTATCGTATAGTCTTCCGGCAGGGGTTTTGTTTGATACGACTAGTACAAATTCCACAAAACCAAATACGTCGGGCGGGGCAGTGAAGGATCCGGTGGGATTTATTAGTTATCCAATCAAACTAACTGTAAACGCACCGGTTTCTTCTCTGTTGGACTTCATTAATAAAATTGAGACTTCCTTGCCGATAGGAGTAGTTTCCGATCTTGGAATGCAAGAGGTTTCAAAATTGTCTAAGTCTACGACGACAAAATCGATACAAATGGATCTGGAAGTGACATATTATCAAGCCACTTTGAACCAAGTAGACTTGTCTACTGTAAAGCCGATTTCGAGTGAGGACTTGGCAATTGTAAAGAATATTTCTACCTTTACAACCGGAACCTCCGGCGGAGTAAACGTAGCTGTCCCTCCGGTAACATCCGGTTCACCTGCAGGACTTTTCGGTTTCTAATAAAACAACTCCCCTTTCGGAGAGCTGTTTTATTCCATCTAATATTAATCTTTAATTATTCTTTGGACTTTTCTTCTTTCTTTTCCTCGATTTCTTCAGAGACTTCTTCTAGTGCTTTTTCTTTTTCTTCTTCCAGTACGGCTGGCGCTTCTTTTTCTTCAACAGCCTCTTCTTTTGAATTTTCGTCTTCGACAAGATCTACGATTGCACGAGTTCCTTTTTGAATTGCTGCGATTCTAACGATTTGACGGATGGCTTTGATAACCTTACCCTCTTTACCTATCACCCGGCCAACATCTTCAGGGTCGACTTTTATAAGATATTTTGTAGCTTCTTTATCTTCTGTTTGCTCTTCGGTAATAACAACACTTTCCGGATGGTTAACGATGTTGCTGACGATGTACTCGATTAGTTGTTTCATTTTATTTAACTAATTTTCTAATAGTGTCTGTTGGCTGAGCTCCCTTTGTTAGCCATAATTGATAATTTTCCTTATTTAGTTCAAGTAAATTTTTTGGATCGTGAGGATTATAGGTACCTAGTGTATCTATAACTTTTCCGCCTAATTTAGACTTGCCCTCGGCGACCACGACACGATAGAAGCGTTGGTGTCTTTTCCCGGTCGGTTGTAGTTTGATTTTTAGCATAGCGATATTATATCAGTTTGTTGGCCTTACTGGCAGCGTTTTGCTCGGCTTCCTGCTTACTTTTGCCTGATCCGGTGGTTATTTCTTTATCGTTCACGACAACCACGACCTCGAAGGTTTTATCGTGGTCGGGCCCTGATTCATTGATAGTTTTGTAGACCGGTGAGGCGAAACCCTTGCTTTGAACCTTTTCCTGGAGGATAGATTTGGCATCTTTAAGCTTGTCTTCGTTGATGATTTCTTGGGCATTGGGAAGAATAAACTTGGTAAAAAAGCGAGTAGAGGCATCAATTCCTCCATCGCAGTAGAGGGCTCCTATGAGGCTTTCAATGACATCTTCGAGTATTGATGGGTTATTCCTGCCTCCAGTGGATTCTTCGCCCTTGCTCATCTTGATATAGGTGTCGATACCATTGTCCTTTGAGATCTTAGATAGTGATTCGGTCCTGACTGTGGCTGACCTGGCAGCCGTAAGGTAACCTTCCATTTTGTCGGGATATTTATTGAACAGGTAGACAGAGATGATCATTTCCAGAACTGCGTCGCCGAGAAACTCCAGCCGCTCATAGCTTTCGGACACTCCGGCTTCGTTTAGGCACGATCTGTGTGTAAGCGCTGTATTAAGAATTCCTTCGTTTTTGAAGGTATAACCGAGAAGGTCTTGGAGTGATTTAAGGTTTGACGTCATCATCGGTATTTTCTGATCGGCCGGATAGTGCAATCGCAGAGGCTAGAGCGCCGTTTACGAAGCTTGAGCTTGTTTTCCCGCCATAGCGCTTGGCGATTTCGACAGCCTCGTCAATTATGACTTTAGTAGGTGTTTCGGTTTTGTACATAAGTTCATATATAGCTTGCCTAAGTACGGCTAAATCGACACGATTAATTTGAGAAATTGGCCATTCGGGGGCACATTTTTGAACCACCTCATCGATTTTTTCGATATTGGCCATGATTTTGTCTACCCTAGTTGGATGCTCGGGCTGAGAGGTGAAGCTTCCAGCAAAAAGGGACTTAAATACGGCTATTCGTTTAAGGTGTCTTGGATCTTGGGCAGATTTCACGTTATTTTATTTAGCTTTGCAAACTGGACAGGCGAAGTGAGATTTTTTCAAGCTGCCACATTTTTTACATGTGATCATCTTGGGTTCAATCAGGTGTATCTGAGATCGTCTGGCTCCTTGTCGGGCTGTGGAAATTTTTCTTTTTGGTGTAGCGGCCATGTTATTAGTTTTTATTAATTAATTCTGGACTGTTGTATTTTAGCAAGTTTCGAGCTTGCTGGCAATCTCTCTTGCTGTATCAGCGTTTTTGGCTACTATCGTTTTGGCTAGATGTTTTGCACTAAGGAAGAGTTTTTTAGACCAAAAGTACTTCAATCTAGTGGGTAAAATGCCGTGTTGTTTGGTACCAAAAATCTCTCCCGCTCCCCGCAATCTGAGGTCTTTTTGTGCCAAGATTAGTCCGGAATTATATTTTTGTAGCAGTTGTAATCTTTCTGTTTCTTCTTCATCATCAGTTGATGGAACCAGGAAGCAGTAGCCTTGTTCGTTTCCTCTACCAACTCTACCCCTTAGCTGATGGAGGCTAGCCAGTCCAAATCGTTCTGCGGAATGGATAATCATGACGTTAGCAGAGGGAATGTCGATACCGACCTCAATAAGTGAAGTGGCTACAAGCACTCCCCTTCCCTCACCTTTGAACTTAGTGATAATTTCATTTTGCTGTTCCGGATTCATTTTTCCGTGTATGGAATATACCGGGAATTTGCCGTTGGTAATTTTTTTATAGACATTGGAAATTCTTTCGACCGAGGCAATTCCGGTATCGTGTTCCTTAATGTTAGGACAAACAACGAAAATTTGACTTCCTTTTTCGAGCTGTTGATTTAACCACCCCGGACTTTTTTTGAAGTGGGTTGGCGAAACGACAAATGTTTTTGTTGGAAGACGATTTGATGGTCTGTGAACGATATTACTGATATTTATATCCCCAAGCAACCCTAGAGCAACTGTTCGGGGAATCGGTGTGGCTGAAAGGTTAAATAAATGGGGTACAGGTGTGCGGTTCATCAGTTCGTCTCTTTGTTTGACACCAAATTTATGTTGTTCATCAACAGCGACAAATGCTAATTGGTGTTTAATTTTTTGCGGCAGGCTCGTTAGTAATGCATGGGTCCCGATATATATAGCGGGTTTTTCAAAATTGATATTCTCTTTGGTCGATCCCGTAACAAGTTGAACTTGTTTGGGGAAGAGAGAGTATTTTGAGAAAGTGTAGAAATGCTGGGTGGCTAAAATCTCTGTAGGAGCCATAATTGCACAGCTTAATTCATTAGCAAGACACTGGTTGGCAGCAAAAATTATGGTTGCGGTCTTTCCCGAACCGGTGTCTCCCTGAATAAGTCTGTGTGTATATTCTTTTTTCTTCAGATCTTTATAAATTGCGGCTATAGTTTTTTCTTGGTCGGCAGTAAGAGTAAAAGGAATTGCTTTGGTAGACTTCTTTGTGATTTTTCCATCGATCTTTACGGGGACTGATTCACCGAGATTCCGTAGTTCAAGTTGATTTTCGAGATTAATTCTTAAGTGTTCGTTGAAAGAAAGCCTTTTGTCCGCCTGCCATCTGAGCTCCGTTGATTGAGGGAAATGAATATTTTTGAAGGCCTCTGTTTCTGAAATAAGATTTTTTGACTCGACAATTTTGGAATCGATAGGGTCTTCCATCTTGATTAGTGGTAGTACGCTGTGAATCCTGGTCCGGATCCACTTTGAGGTAATGCCTTCTGTAAGTGGGTATATGGGAACAAAACCTGCTGTATTGATTGAGGGCGTATTGCCTTCTTCAACTATCGGGGCTACAACTGTCAGGTTCTTTCCCCAAAAGGATACTTTACCGGCGATTGTATAAATGGCATTTTCTTTTATGATTCGTCTGATATAAGGATTATTAAACCAAGTCAAAACGATTTTTCCGGAGGCATCCTTGGCGGTTGCCTGAATAAAAAGTTTGCCGTTTTTCGAGAAAAATGAGCTAACTTTGCCAATCGTGGCAATAAATGATTGGGTTTTACCAACTTCAAGCTTCTTTATTGGTACGGGAGTCGAAAAGTCAAAATATCGAGATGGAAAATGATGTAATAAATCACAAATAGTTTCAATTCCAAGCCTTTCAAGTTTCGCCGATGTTTCCAATCCGATTCCTTTTACCTTTGTAACTGAATCTTCCAACCGCAACGGATCTATCATCTAAGAAATGCGGAAATAAAAGTTGTAAGAATCAACATTAGAGATCCTATGAAAATGATTGCCGTATATATTTTTCTGGTTTTTTTGGTCATATAGAGTAATGGTATTTATAGGTTTATTATAATATTATAGTATCCAACAATATGTACAGAAAGCACAGATTTAACTTGCGCCCGTTTTTTAACCGAATTAATTGGGGAAAAACAATATTTTTTGGTCTAATCGGAATATCTCTATTGGTTGTATTGATTTTTATCTGGTTTTCCCGTGGTCTTCCCGATCCGGGAAAGGTCCAAAGGCAAACGGGATATTCGACTCAAATTTTGGACAGAACAGGAAAGGTGGTTTTGTATGATGTGATTTCCGATCAAGATAGACGATTCACTCCAATCGCCGATGTACCGCAGTATCTGAAGGATGCAACGATTTCGATTGAGGATAAAAATTTTTATTCGCATCAGGGATTTGATCCATTAGCCCCTTTGCGTATCTTAAAAAATTTGATTGTGAATCACCGCCTGATTGGCGGTTCCACTCTCACTCAACAGTTGGTAAAGAACGTCCTTCTTACAAATGAAGTTAGTGTTTCAAGAAAAATAAAGGAATTTATTTTGGCTTTACGGATTGAGCGGGCTTATACCAAGGATGAGATTTTGCAAATGTATCTTAATGAAGCATCGTATGGAGGCGGTACGGCCGGTGTGGCTGCGGCGGCACAAGCATATTTTGGTAAGGAAGTTAAGGATTTGAATTTAACCGAATGCATAATATTAGCCGGTTTGCCCCAATCCCCCTCCAACTACTCACCTTACACTGGGAAACCGCGGGCATATGTTCCAAGAGCAAAAGAGGTCGCGGCCAGCATGGTGGACAACGGAAAAATTACGAAAGCTCAGGAAACCCAAGTTGATTCGGAGTTGGATAAGGTTGTTTTTGTAGGAATGGGAGGAAAAATTAAAGCGCCTCACTTTGTGATGTATGTCAAACAGATATTGGAAAACATGTATGGCGCAAACGCTTTAGATGTTGGTGGGCTAAAAGTGACGACTAGTTTGGATTGGAATTTGCAAAACAAGGCCGAAACCTCAGTCAAGGAAGAAATTGATAAGGTTTCCAAAAGCTTAAATATTAGTAACGGCGCTTCAATAATTTTAGATACAAATACAGGGGAAATATTGAGTATGGTTGGTTCAAAAGACTATTTCGATAATTCTATTGATGGTCAAGTAAATGTTACAACCAGTCAAAGACAGCCGGGATCTTCGATTAAACCTTTGGTTTATGCGACTGCTTTTTTAAAGGGTTATTCTCCCGCATCTGTTTTGGCTGATGTTGTTACTGAATTTCCCGGCAAAGATGACGCTACTCCTTATATTCCAAAAAATTATGATGGTAAAGAGCATGGACTGTTGCATCTTAGGGATGCACTTGCCAGCTCTATTAACATTCCGGCTGTTAAGCTGGTGGCATTAGTAGGTGTTGATAATGTTCTCAGCCAGGGCTACCAGATGGGATTTACCACTCTTGCGCCTACCAAGGAGACCTTGGCGCGGGTAGGCCTGTCCATGGCTCTAGGTGGAGCCGAGGTAAAGCTTATTGACATGGTTTCGGCGTATAGCGCTTTCCCGAATGGTGGTCAAAAAGTTGAACCGGTAGCAATTTTGAAAATTGAAGACAGTAACGGAAATGTTATTTATGAAAATAAAGAATTAAAAAAAGAAAAAGTTCTTGATGAAAAAGTTGGATTTTTAATTAACTCAGTGCTTTCCGATAATAATGCCCGCTTGCTGACTTTTGGGCCTAATTCGTATTTAAATATGGGAACAAGAGCGGTGGCGGTCAAGACGGGGACGACGAATGATCTGCGTGACAATTGGACTGTTGGTTGGAGTAAAGACACTATTGTTGGGGTTTGGGTGGGAAATAATAATAACGATAAAATGAAGAATGTCGCTTCGGGTGTTTCCGGTGCCGCGCCAATTTGGCGCCGGGAAATGCTTGACTCTCTGACTGAGCGACCGGATAAACCATTTACAGTTCCAAACGGGGTTTCACAAATCGATGTTGATAAGATTTCAGGCTATCCCGCACACGACGGCTTTCCTAGTTATAAAGAGTGGTTTATTAACGGGAATGCTCCAAGTAACCCTGATCCGATTCATACTAATTTAAAGATCTGCAAAAATGACTCCACTAAACTTGCTGATCCAATTTCGGTTTCTCAAGGTAATTATGACCAAAAAGAATATGTAGTGATCAAAGAATCGGATCCGTTAACTTCGAAAAACCTTTGGCAGCAAGGAATTGATGAATGGGTAGTTAAACAGACTGACCCATTATATAAACCACCAACGGAAGTTTGTGGAGCAACTCAGACCATGGATATTCAGATCGTATCTCCTTCCAACCAATCAAGAACTGATGGGGATTCCGTTACTTTCAGAATGACAGTCGTAAGTTCAAAACCTATTGTGGAAGTAAGACTATTTGTGGATGATACACTTGAGCAAACTTTTACCAGTGAGCCTTATTCGGTGTCGGTAAAACTTTCTACCGGCCAACACACTGTCCGGGTTACCGCAAAAAATAATGAAGGCACGGAGGGATCAAAAACACAGTCTTTTAGCGTAAACACGGATTGGGTCTCACCTACTCCATCACCCACACAGTCACCAACCCCATCACCGACACCAACTAATTAAAATTGAGCTGGATTGCCTTTTTAATTTCGTTTACTTCAGATTGAGTAAGGTTTTTGTTTGGTGAGGAAAAAGTGATTTTGAAAGAATGATTGTTTTCAAATGAATTTATATAGGAAATTCTATTTATTAAATCACTGGTTTTGCGTATCTTTTCGATGATATTTCCGATTCTGTCACTAGTTTTTATTGTCATTTCCTCGACGACTTCCGGGAAAGTGGAAATTGGTTGATAAACATAATTATTATTTATCGAACCTGCCAGAGAATCAGTGTTCAATTCGATAAAAACCGGGTTGGAAGTGATCCCCATTTCATGAAGGATATTTGGATCAATCGTGCCGATAAAACCTAACGAATGATCACCCGAAATAATTTGGGCAGTAAGGGATTTTGCAAAATAGACCGGATGTTTGTCTGATGGTTCAAATTTTAACTTCTTTGCGTTTAAATACTGTAATAGAGCTTCAAATGTTCCTTTTGTATGTAAATAGTCTGTTGTTGATGCCATTACGATGTTTGAGATTTCGTGGGGCAGCTTTTCCGGTGATTTTAGATAAACATTTGAAATTTCCATTATGAAAAAGGGTTCTTCCGATTTTCCCTGGTTGTCTACAATGTTTTGAAGGATTGAGGGAACAAGCGAGGTTCTCAGATACTTGTACTCTTCGGAGAGTGCGTTTGTAAGTTGAATGTGATTAGATTCCTGAAGTTTGTTTTTATTGATCAAATCTAAGGAAATTAGTGAACTGTTGTAAATTTCGTTGTATCCTTGACAAGATAGATAGCTTTTTGTTTTGTATTCTGTTTCCAATATGATATTAGTTTTTTCCGGAGGCAAATTAACACATGGAAGTATTGCCGGTAGTTTTGAATATCCAAAAACTCTGGCAATTTCCTCGACAAGGTCTTCTCTAATATTTATATCGTTTCTTCTCCAACTGGGTATAGTACAAGTGATATTCCCCTCTTCCCTTTTGATTATGATAAAACCCAAATTTTCAAGAATAGATATGACAGTGACAGGGTCAATTTCAACTCCAATGAGTTTGTTTGCCCAAGCGATATCTAGTGTGATTTCTTTTTCGATAAATTTGTCCGGATTATTATCGTAGACCGCTGACGAAACTCGTGCATCGGCCCGCTCTTCAAAAAGTTTGATTGCTCTTATTAGGACAGGGAGGCAAAGTTCCGGATCCGGCTGTTTTTCATAAATCTGAGCAGCGAGGGTTCTTTTTTGAAGATATAAAGAACTTTTCCTAATTTTATTGGGATTATATGCCGGAACGATTAAAAGTATATTTTTAGTGTGTCCATCTACTTCGGCGACAGCGCCACCCATTATGCCGCAAAGATCAACAATTCTTCCGGCGCCGTCTTCAATGATGATATCCCCTCCCCTGAGAATGTTGTTTTGATCGTCGAGTGTGACTACCTCTTCACCTTTTTTGCTTTCCCTTATAGTGAGGCTTTGTGCAGCAAGTTTGTCTAAATCGAAAATATGACTTGGCATGCCATAAAGAATTGTAAGTTCGTTAGTTATATCGACAACATTATTAATTGGTCTTTCTCCGCATTGAGTTAATAAGTTTTTTGTGTCTTCAGGCGATTCGGTTATTTTTATATTTTCCAAAGAAACCGCTGTAAAACGGGGTGCCAGAGATTTACCCGGGATATTAAAAGTAAAAGTTTTTGGTAATCCTTCATGAAGAATAATTTTTTCCTTGTAGAGGTCATTGTTAATTTTTGATTTAATCCCCATTTGATTTAGAATGGCCATACAGTCTCTGGCTATGCCCATTGCACTGGCTGAGTCTATGCGGTTAGTGATGACTTCGATTTCGTAGAGATAATCCCCCTTAAGTTTGGTTATCCTATCGAAAGTGGGGCCGCAAAGACTGACATCTCTAGCTAAGCTTTCCGAATCCTCCGGAGTTTCCAGAAAGTAGCGAAGTGATTTGTCGGTTATTTTTATGTCCATATTTAAAATTGATTTAAGAAACGGAGATCATCTGTATAAAGTAATCTTAGGTCCGGCAAGTTGAGCCCCGACTTCATCATGAGAACCCGTTCAACTCCCCAGCCGAAGGCAAAACCTGTATATACAGTCGGGTCTATGCCACCATTTTTGAGAACATTTGGGTGAACCATACCGGCTCCGCCAAGTTCCAACCAGCCTGATTTGC
>CAISLM010000095.1 GCA_903886255.1 Candidatus Collierbacteria bacterium | reverse complement strand
TTCATGACGATACCACTCAGTATAATTTCAGGGCTCGGCATGTACTATTTTTGGAAACTGTCAAAACCGGTTTTCATTGTCGTATCGATAATATATTCGATAACCTTCCTCTACATTTTTGATCTTTACTTTGTTCACGCACCGGCAAAAATAGCCTTTGAGTTTAACTATGGTTACAAACAAGCCATCGAGTTTTACAACAAGTATCCCGGTAAAAGATTGGTTATGACCGACGTTTTGGGCCAGCCTTACATCTATTATCTTTTTTATACCAAGTACGACCCGGCTCTTTATCAAAAGACAGACCATTTTATCGACGGCGGTCTCGATGTCGGCAGAGTCGAAAAAGTCGGCAATGCCGAGTTCCATCAATTCAGTAGTTCCGATGTTCTTACCCAGAAAGATACTGTCTTCATTGGTCTGGAAGGGAATATCAATAACAAATTTGACTTTTCCTCTCCGGTGATCCAAGACTACCAAACAGTGAACTACCCCAATGGCGACAATTTATTTAGAATGATAAAAACCAAGCCATGAAAAAAAGTACTATCCTCCTCATTCTCATTATTGTTTTAGGTACACTTCTTAGAATTGTTGCTGTCGATAAATATCCTGCCGGCTTAAACGCCGACGAAGCCGCCATCGGTTACAACGCTTGGTCGCTGATCCTTACGGGTCAAGATGAACACAAAGCCACCTGGCCAATAGTTTTCCGGTCTTTCGATGATTACAAACTTCCGGTTTATTTCTACTTGGTTTTACCATTCGTAAAAGTGCTGGGATTAAATGTTTGGGCGGTTAGGCTGCCTAGTGCAATTTTGGGCAGTCTTTCGATTTGGCTGCTTTATTTGTTGGTAAAAGAACTTTTCCGGGAAAGGGAAAACGACCGTTTGGCTCTTCTCGCGGCTTTTTTGTTGGCGATCTCCCCTTGGCATCTGCAATTCTCCCGCGGAGGTTGGGAAGTAAACGTGGCCACCTTCTTTTTTCTCCTTAGCAGCCTTTCCTTTATCAGGTCTTTCAAAAACGTAAAATATTTATTCCTTTTTGCACTTTCCACTGTGTTGGCTCTCTATACCTATCCTTCGGCGCGGGTTGTATTACCTCTTCTCATGATTGGGACGGCAATCATATTTTGGAATGACTTCATTAAGTTATTTAACAAACAAAATTTAAAAACCACTTTAATTGCCTTACTTCTGGCTATTGTTTTAATTCTTCCGGTTGCACAACAACTTCTTTCCAAAGAAGGTCAGGCAAGGTTTTCCGGTGTTTCGGTTTTTAGTGATTCCGGTCCTTACTGGAGAGCTCTGGCTCTTCGCAATGAACAGCCAAAAGTAAATTTATATGTGAAGTTAATTAACAATCAATATCTTTCCTATGGTTTGCAGATTGTTCAAAATTATTTATCCCACTACTCGCTACGTTTTCTTTTCATAGTAGGGGACGAGATAGCCAGAAGTAAAGTCCCCGGAATGGGGCAGAGTCTTATTTCTCTATTACCGTTTTATTTCTTAGGCATTCTTGTGCTGCTAAAGCTTGATACCAAAGGAAAACGTTTCGTTTTGGCTTGGTTCCTTTTCGCACCGATTGCGGCCGCAATTACTTTTCAATCTCCTCACGCCCTCCGTGCCGAAAATATGGTTATTCCCTTAATTATTATTATCGCTTTCGGCGTTGATCTGGCTTATGAATTTCTAAGCAAAATAAATTTTAAACCCCTTATTTACACAGCAATAATAATTTTCGCTGCCTTAATCACTTTTGATTTCTCATATTATATGCACCAATATTACGTTCACTATCCCAAAGAGCTACCCTACGCCTGGCAATACGGTTTCGATCAAATCGCCGCTTACACCCAAGCCAATTATGATAAATACGACCATATCGTAATTAGTGACCGTTACGATCAGCCGTATATTCTTATTGCCTTCTTCACCAAGTACCCACCAAAAACACTACAAAATGAAGAAGTAATGACCCCGAGAGACAAATTCGGCTTCAGTACTGTCCGTAACCTTGGGAAATATGAATTCCGCACTATTAATTGGGGTGAGGATAAAAAGCTGAAAAATACTCTAATAATTTCAGCCGACGAGCCTGTTGAAGATTCGTATATAATTCACACAGTTCTTGATCCTGCCGGGAAAGTCATGTACAAATTTTTAGACACAAATAAATAAATTTATCGTCATTGCGAACCCGCCAAAGAGGGTGTGGCAATCCAGGAAAATATAAACGAATGATTAACAAAAATCGCCAAATAAATCATTGTCATTCCTGCGTAGGCAGGAATCCATCAAATAAATACCAATGATTAACAAAAAACGCAAATAAATCATTGTCATTCCTGCGTAGGCAGGAATCCATCAAATAAATACCAATGATTAACAAAAAACGTCAAACTATATCCGTCGTTCTTGCCACCTTTAACGAAGAGAAAAACATCAAAGATTGTCTGGACTCGGTCAAAGACTGGGTTGATGAGATGATTGTCGTTGATGAGTTCAGTACCGATAAAACCAAAGAAATTGCTAAAAAACTGGGTGCAAAAGTTTATGAAGAGCCTCATGAACAGATTTTCCATATCACCAAAAACAAAGCCATAAACAAAGCCAAATCCACTTGGATTCTTCAGCTTGATGCCGACGAAAGAATTACACCCGAAATGAAGAAGGAAATAATAGGCATCCTTGAGGGAAGTTATTTTGGTTTTGACAGCTGGATTTCTCCACTTCGTACAAACGTTAACAAACTCTTTAAAATTTTTCCCGAACCGAAACCACTAATCGCTGCCGCTTCTGCTTATTGGCTTCCCCGGAAAAATTTCTTTCTTTCTCGATATTTAAAAAACACCGGTCAATACCCTGACCCGGTTATTCGTTTATTCCAACGCGGCAAGGCCATTCTTCCCGCCAAAGACGTGCACGAACAAATGAAGGTCAAGGGCGTAGTCGGTTGGCTTAAAAGCGATCTGGATCACTACGCCACACCGGACTTTAGCAGATATCTCCTACATGAAGACCGATATTCCAGTCTCCAAGCCCGATTTTACAAAGAGGCCGGAGTCAAAATAAATATTTTTAATACCCTTAAATATTTGTTTTTCAAACCGGCAGGAACATTTTTAAATCTATATATACGTCGTCGCGGTTTTCTGGACGGTTTCCCCGGATTTGTTTTTTCCTTGTATTCCGGTCTCCACCATGCCTTTTCATATATGAAGCTTTGGGAAATCTATAAAAACGAAGAATATGGCAAAAAAAATTAATGTTTCATTAGTCGGTGCGGAAAACTCTAAAGGGAGGGGAGTCGGTTTTTATGCCCAATATCTAAAAGAATCTTTAAAAAAACTTCCCGAGGTTACTTTTTCCGATGACAATCCCGATATTATTCACTACCCCTTCTTCGATCTTTTTTATCATACCCTTCGCCGTAAACAAAATATTCCAACAGTTGTCACTATTCATGACGTCACCCCATTGGTTCTTTCCGGCAGATATCCAAAAGGAATCAGAGGCCGTATCAATCTTTGTTTACAATGGCTTTCGCTCCAATCGGTATCGGCCGTCATAACCGATTCGGAAAATTCCAAAAAAGATATTGAAAAATATTTGCGCATTCCCATGGAGAAAATATATGTTACTCCGCTTGCCATCGATCCGGTTTATAGCCGAAAAGTTTCAGATGCCAAATTGCTTGAAGTAAAAAAACGTTTTAATTTACCAGATAAATTTATTCTTACTGTTGCCGGCGGTCCCAATCCCAATAAAAATCTTCCCACATTGGCCGAAGTTACCGATCGTTTGGATATTCCCCTGGTAATTGTTGGTCAAGGAATGCTCAAGGAAGTTAGAGAACCGGTTCATCCGGAGTTGATCGACATGGTCCGTTTAAAGGTCTACAAGCACCTTATTTTGCCAGGTTTCGTTAGCAATGATGATCTTAATGCAATTTATCGTTTAGCTTCCTTATACGTCCAACCTTCTCTCTATGAAGGCTTTGGTTTACCGCTTCTGGAAGCCATGACGGCCGGCTGTTTAATTGCCAGTTCCAAAACCAGCAG
>CAISLM010000094.1 GCA_903886255.1 Candidatus Collierbacteria bacterium | reverse complement strand
GGCTAAGTGTCAAACGTTCTTTTTCTTCTGTGTTTGTTGCTCTTAAAATGGTTATGTCAATTTCTTTGGTCAATTCGGCCGCATTACCCCTCTGGTCTCCGGTAAACAAATATATTTTATAACCAAGTTCTTTGAGCTTAATCAACCTTTCTTTGGCTCCTTCCACGATTGATCCGTTTACTGCCAATGTACCATTAAGGTCGAGAATTATTGTATTTAACTCAATCTCCCCTACTCCTTTTGGGTTATATATCATGACTAAATTATATATATTCTTTTTATATAAAAAGGGGCCATCTGATACTTTAATTATTGACCAAAACCTGGAGGAATGATTTTCTATTACCAAAAACCTACACTATCATTTATGAATTAAATAATCTTCCAACAAACATTAGTGATTTGGCGGCAGCGGGGAAAACGATTGTACTTACTGGTAATTCTTTTAAGGACAAGCCGATTTTTTCATTAAATTCTTCAATCTTTGATCCAACCATGGTTGCTGCAACTTCAACAACCACCAAAGCTGGCAATACGTCTGCAAATCTTTGAACACGAAACGCTTCATCTACCAATTCATTACTTAATCCCAGATGTGTCAAACGTTGAGGCAATGTCAAGTTGGCAGATAATTCCATTAAAGCGTTTGCGTGCCCCGATAGGCCTGCCGCCACACCCAATTGAATAAGTCCCGCCGCTATCATGACAGGAATTAAATCTTTGGCCTCGGCCTCTTTTTTAGAATACTCTAAAAGCCTTTGGCCAGTACTGGTCAGTTTCAAGCCAATCTCCCTCAATTTATTACTCTCTTGATTTACAGGTTTTTCCGAGTCTGTATTAACACCACTCTGTTCCGGGATTGTTTCCATAAGCATATGTTAACAGACTTAGGATTTACAAATACTTAGAATCATTCTGTGCACAAATTGCTAATCTTATAGAAATTTTTGTGCCCGTTCTTCTTTCTTACGACGATTCACTTCCTTTTTTTCAAACCATTTAGCGAGTTTGGGAATGTCTTTCCTAATTGTATCTGCCCACTTTTTTGCGGTTAGGCTGTCTTCTTCTACATTTCTAAGAGGTACGTTATAGAGTATATATGGTGTGTAATACTTATCCTTTAAAAACTTATTTTCGTATTTTTCTACGCCAATCCCCATCATAGGGATTTGATCATTTTCTTTTACAATACGATTGTGTGAATATGCCTCCACAGACTTTTTGGGAAATCCAAAAAGTAATCCACTTTTTATCTCGTTATCGTAATCAAATTTTCTGATTATTTTTAATGATTCACTAATTTTGTTTTTTTCTTTTCCGACATGCCATTCTGAACCATTTGTCATCATAACCAATCCTGCGTCTTTG
Organism: Candidatus Collierbacteria bacterium; assembly: GCA_903886255.1. Taxonomy (GTDB): domain Bacteria; phylum Patescibacteriota; class Microgenomatia; order UBA1400; family MFAQ01; genus UBA2277. Next base: position 1,477 of record CAISLM010000094.1, on the reverse strand, counting down.
ATCCAGCCTCTAATTCTTCTAGAATTTGCAGAATTATAATCATATTTCGATTTGCGGTGAATACCTCTTTTCGCTAACGAAAAAAAGTTTCCCCTTCTTTCGGCTGTGATTTCGGATACTGGCTTTATCCCTTTAAAAGTTAGCCACAAAAATATTTTTTCATCAAGATCGAGAGGGAGATATAGTAACCTACCAGCTAGATCCTTCATTGTAATTTCCATTTGAATTGATATAGATATTAAAAATCCCCTGAGCAGTAATCTCTGGGGATATTATAAACGGAATTCATGCATATTAATCGCTTGAACAGTTTTCACAATACTGATGACCACAGTATTTACAAACATCTACATTCCAAGCCCACTTTCGTCCGCATTTGCAGCATTTCCAGGACATCGCCGCACAAATGCGAGAAAAAAATTTACCTATCATACCCTTCACCTCCTTTATGAACAATTTGTTCGAATTATATCACCAAGTCTTATAATGCTTGACAATTGGCGTGATTCGAAGTCTTCGGTCTCGCCTGCTGGTTCGCCTCGGACAGCGACTCGGCAAGATCGTTACGAGCTTGCCTCCGTCAGGTTCGACTCCCTAAATTTCAATTCATAAAATAATCCCGTCCTTGTGGCGGGATTATTTTCTGGGGTGGAAGACGAAAAAAACCTAGACAGGATTCCTCAAAATAATTTCCTGCTGAAAATTTTTTGAGACCGGGCTCCCAAAGATCGTCACGAGCTTGGGGTCCGCCTTTCGAATCCCTTAACTCGTCTATATAAAGAAAATATGCTCCACAAGGGAGCACATTTTCTTATTTGGGTGGAAGACGGGATTCGAACCCGCGATCTCCGCTGCCACAGAGCGGCGCTTTAACCAGCTAAGCTACATCCACCAGAATATTCGTGACTACCCCTATATTTTACTCTATTTGAGGTAAAATATAGGCATCGGGGTGTAGCTCAGATGGCTAGAGTACTGCGTTTGGGACGCAGGGGTCGTGAGTTCGAGTCTCACCACCCCGACATTATATGAAAGATGTGAGATTAATTCCCTACCTAAAGAAATTGGAACATTCCTATTCTTTTGGTGTCTTTCCGACTATAGAGTTATTGGAAAATAAGCCTGAAAACGTGGTTAAGGTATTAATTCACTCTAGAGGGAAACAAAATTCGGGTGTTCAAAAAATCCTTTCACTTTGCCAAAAAAAAGGAAATCGAACCGAATCCAATGATGGATTAATCCAAAAGATTGGTGGAACAGAAAATTCTTATGCTGTTGGGGTGTTTATGAAATATAAGGAGGAAATTGAACCGGGTAAAGATCATTTGGTTTTGGTTTCTCCTGAAGATACGGGCAATTTGGGAACCATGATAAGAACTGCTCTTGGGTTTGGGATTAGAAACATAGCCATAATCAGGCCCGCCGTAGATTGTTTTGACCCCAAAACTGTCAGAGCATCAATGGGTTCAATATTTGG
>CAISLM010000093.1 GCA_903886255.1 Candidatus Collierbacteria bacterium | reverse complement strand
AGGTAGACAGAAGATGTCTGCCCTATGGTACTCTTTGTTTATTTTTTGATAGGGGACTGATTTTACGTAAATATTTTTATATCCGATTAAATCCTTTTTTAAAGGTCCGCTGCCGATAAAAGTAAGCTTTACTTTGGGATTCTTTTTTCTAATATCCAGGAAAGCCTCCAATAGATCGGTAATCCCCTTTTCCGGGACTAATCGGGCAACACAGAGAATATTTATATCTTTTGTATCTTTTTTAATTTTCGCCGGTTTAAATTTTCTTATGTCAATGCCTACGTTTACGACGGTAATTTTTTCGGGTTTGACGCCTTCTTTGATTAACGCTTGTTTGGCTTTTTCCGTAACCGCAACAAATTTATCTACACTATCATAGGCCAGTCTTTTGTAGTCTTTTCTGCCCACGATCCCCTCATTATTAAATGGAATAACTTCCCAAACAGTGCTAATAACATGACGGACCAATCCCCTTCTCTTGGCCATGACTGCCTGATGGGTGTATCCGTAATATGTCTCGGCGACATGAACAACGTCGCTATGGTTTATAACTTTTTCTAGTCCATAGAGTCTCTGGGCATCAACAAAAATTCGGTTCAAAATTGGAAATTTAAATGGGAAATTGGGAATATCGGTTGGTGACCAAAGTTTAACAAGAGGTAATTCTATGGTTGAAGAAATCGGGTGTTTTGAGGATATGGCTGTGATATCAAATTTTTCCTTTAAGCTTAAGTAATTTTGAAGCTCGAATGGATTGAGGAAGGCACCGCGAACGATAGATATTTTCATTCTAAATATTTCGATACATTTTTTAGGGTTATTCCCCACGACCAATTATTAACTGCGTTACTCCTTGAGTATTTTCTCATCTTTTTCCCATGTTTAATCGTTAATAGTACTTTATTAAGAAAATCTCGGTGGTCTCTTTGTGCGAGGTATCCCGTTTTCCCTACGACAATTGATTCCATCGGTCCACCTTCTCTTACTGATACAACTGGAGTACCACAAGCTTGTGATTCTATGGACGATAACCCAAAGGGTTCCAGGTGCGCAGATATACAAGTAACCATAGATTTTTGATATAGATATCTTAATCTGTCTTCCGAAACGTGATTAATTATTTTTATTTGTGAATCCTTTCCTCCTGCAATAATTATTTTCTTAATATAACTTTTCTTTCCATTACCAACTAATATTAGTTTATATTGATGAAGAATCGGTTTTAGAGATTCTACGAGGAATAGCTGATCTTTAACAGGATTAATTCCTCCAACACAAAGGATCATTTTTTCTCTTTTCGATTTATTAGTTATGAAATATTTACAATTTACACCTGGATAAATTAAATCGCTTTTTCGTTTATATATTTTTTTAAAAACTTTCTTGGTATATTTTGAGTTGCATATTATAGTTTTTGCATACCTTACATTGATCTCATCAATAATTTTTATGGGGTATCTAAGTACGTTTGTCAATTGATTTCTAATCTCTGGTGCGTGTATTTTTCTATTTTCATAAAACTCTCTTTGTGGTTCATTACAAATGTATGCGTTATTAATTTTTATATATCGTAATAGGTATGGTGATTTTGTGAAATAATCATGTGTAAGTAAGATAAATTTATAATTCTTGTTAATCTCTTTTGCGAGTTTTTGGTGAATGTGTGGAAGAACAAATATTATCCACAAGTTTCGAAATAAGAAACCTGACCACGGACGTACTTTTTGATATTTTATTTGTACGCCTGGAATGTTCACTGGATCGCTCTCTCCGATAACATACATGTCAATTTCTTTATATTTCTTACACTCAAGAATAATATTATTGAGCATTCTAATTCCTCCTCCACCAGGAAGATTGTGAAAAATCGCTATTCTATCAAGCTTTTTAGTTATTGACATTTTAGTTTTTTGTGTAAACATTATTATGTGAGTACATTTTTAGAGCAGGTTTTGATTGTGTGCCTAAGTGTTTTTTTCATTCTTCCCTTTTCTTCGACTAAAGTTCTTTCATATTTTAACGATGATTTTACTGGAAATTCGTTAAATTCAGAGGTATGGCAATGGTATAACAATTCTGGACAAATTTCCGTTAATAATGGAGAGTTAACTCTTTTAAGCAATTTAGCTGATTCTACTTCTTTCCCTTATGTGTTTTCAAAAACAAATATATTTCCAGAATCTGGTCCATTCTCAATTGAAATTGGTTATAAATATCTTTCTGTCGGTAATTATGGTGACGGTCTGACAATATCGACTGATGATTCGCCCGCAAATGGAGTTGATCCGGGCTCAAATATTCCAAAATATATTACATTCTCTCTTTGGCAAGCTGAATCTTCAGGTTTATACCTACAAAAAGTATTATGTAATACAGATGGGACTAACTGCAATCAGCTTGAATTCTTAAATAAAAATACCCAAAATTCTGATTTAAACTCTCACATAGTTAGACTTGATTATTCAGATGTTGGCCAATATAAGATATATTTGGATGGTAATAATTTTCCTTTATATGTCTCAGGTGCAAACCAAAAGAGACCAACAAAAGTTTGGATTGGTAATTCATTTGGAACTCAATATCCGAGTTCGTGGTCCTCATTTGAAATAGATTTTATCCGCACGATTCCTTACGTTGCCGAAAAACAATTAACTCCAGTTGTTGTTGTTCCTGGACTGGGAGCAAGTTGGGATATGTGGGCAGTGTTGAGCGGAACTGATGGAACTAGTTGGACTATTCCAAGCTTTGTGAAACAGTATGATGGCTTAAAAAATTCACTGATCAATGCAGGGTATTCGGATACGGATAATAAAAACTTGTTTTTGTTTTCTTATGACTGGAGGAAACCGCTTGATGTTTTGGCAGATAAATTAAACACATATATCGAGGCAAATTTTGCTTTAGGACAAAAAGTTAATTTAATCGGGCATAGTATGGGTGGATTGGTTGCTCGAGCTTATGCACAGAAATATGGCGTTTCGCGGATTAATAAAGTTGTCCAAGTTGGATCTCCAAATATGGGGACTGTTCAAGCCTATGACGTTTGGGAAGGAGCGACTACCGTCGATGATGTCTGGTGGGAAAAGACTGCACTCGAAATGACTTCACATTTTGGTGCAAAATTGGGTGAGTCAAAAGTAAGCGCGGTTCAGAGACTGGCACCTTCAATAAAAGATTTGCTACCAACATATAATTTTCTTGTTTTTAATGGAAAGGTTGTTCCCTGGTCATTACTAAAGCAGAAAAATGATTATTTAAATAATTTAAATCAAAATTATTCGCCAATAGATTCTTTGACTTCAATTGTTTATAGCAATAACGTTCAAACCGATTCTCTGATAAAAGTGTCAAACCCAATTTTCAAGGATATTCTTTCTAACTTATGGCAGGATGGAAAACCGATTGACCATAATCCATTCGTTTTGGCAAATGGAGATGGTACAGTGACCGAAACGAGTGCAAAGGGACCATTTACAAATACTCTATTGGGAACTGGTTGGCATAGTGAATTGGTGACGAATATCGACAATATCAAACAAATATTTGGAGTGTTAGGACTCGATCAATCAAAGGCAACTGGTGGTGTTACAGATAATAATCAAAATGTGTTTGTCGCCGCACTAAGGTCGCCCGGGAAACTGGATGTTTGTAATGTTGATCTATCAAAATGTGATGAACAGCTGGGAGGGTATTATTTTCCTAACGACAAATTGTTTATATTTCCCGGTTATCAAAATGAAAATTTAATTGTAACCGTCTCGGAAAATGGAGAAAAAGGAAAATATAACTTGCATTTGGGAGATATCGACGACAATCCAAATTGGGAGATTGAGTCCGGAAATCTGAAAACAAATGGTCAAATCGATTCTTACACTGTAAGTAGTAACGGAAAAAATCTATTTGTCTCAGACTCGCCAACCGATCGCAATCGTTGTAAAAATGACGGCTGGAAATGGTTTAGTTTCTTTAGGTTCAAAAACCAAGGTGATTGTGTATCCTTTGTGGAGAAAAACAATCGTCCGCACAACAAGAGGTTTTGGTGGTTCTAACCAATTTGTGGATCCTGAAGGAATCGTCCTATTAATTTTAGTGTGGTCGCGCCTGGAATCGAACCAGGGACCTCTGCAATGTGAATGCAGCGCTCTAACCAACTGAGCTACGCGACCTTGCTTGTTCTATATATTTTATAATGAGATTGCGAATTTGCCTACCGAAACCTGTTTTGTAGAACTTTTCTCTTGATTATGCATCTTTGTCACATAAATATTTTCCGAAATGTATCAATACAAATGGACCATTTTGTTTTGTAAACTGATTTGAACCACTGTTATGCTCAGAAAGTCTAGTTTGTGGTTCTTTCGAGGTAACTCCGGTGTAGACTTTGTTGTTTTTGATACTCCTTAAAAAATATACATAAGACATATAAGCATCATGGCGCTCAAACCTCCGCCAAAGGCGGATCAGCCTATGGCTGAAGCTGAGCTACAGATCCAACTTGATATATTATAACAACCGCATTAAACTGAATGGATGTCATTTTTCCGAAAATTTATCCGGGTAATATATGAATTTGTTGAGGCGTTTGTGGTTTCTGCGTCAGTTTTTGTGGTTGTTTATCTATTTCTCATGCAGCCTCACCAAGTTAGTGGAAGTTCAATGTACCCTACTTTTAAAGATAAAGAGTATTTGCTTACCGATAAAATCACATACAAAAGAACCCTGCCTAAATATGGGGATGTGATCGTTTTTAAGGCGCCAATTAATGAGAATTTTGATTTTATTAAAAGAGTTATTGCCTTACCCGGGCAAACTGTGATGGTTAAAGGTGGTCATGTTTATATAAACGACCAAGAGCTGGCTGAGGCTTATCTCCCCGCAGGGGTAATAACTTATGCCGGTGAATTTTTACACGAAGGAGAACCTTATACTGTTCAGCCGGGGGAGATAATGACTTTTGGAGATAATCGTGAACATTCATCGGACAGTAGAGATTGGGGTCCGGTACCACTTGGAAATATTGTAGGAAGAGTATTTTTCAGGTATTGGCCTACAAGCGTTGCCGGGGTTATCACTAATCCGGTGAAGGCAGCCAATTAAATTTCGTATATTCCGATAAAGAAAGTTTAATACTCCGAGAAGTTGTCTGGGTCTTTGGGGACAATTGGTTCAGGTTTGTCCAAGAATGGCTCAAAAGGATTTGAATATGTGTTTTCAATTGGAGCCGAATCCACAACCGGTGCTTCAACTTCGATTTTTTCATCTTCGATAGCTTCTGTCGGTTCTGCAGTTTTGGAAGAGGTCAAGACTAATAGATCATAGATTTTTTGAATTTGGGTTTCGGTTTGCTCCGGGTTTCCTTTAAGGACAATGTGAATCGCGGTTTCAATTCTGGAACGGCGCATCTTTACATGAACGTTCTCCCCTATCGACTGACCTATGGCCGTAGCCATGTTGTCTATTCCCTCGTTGACTGTTTTTGTATTAAATCCATCCGATGGTTTCGATTTGTGCATGGTTTTCTTGAATCGTCGGGAGAGCTCTTCGGCACGTCTTACAGATCCACCCTCACGAAGAATAATCTTGTATGCTTCGATCATGGCTTGGGTGTCGGGAATGGCAGCAAGGGCACGTGCGTGGCCTTCCATGATGACACCTGAGATCAGGCCGTCTTTTAGGGCATCAGGAAGCTCCAGGAGGCGAAGGGTATTGCTCACAAAGGCCGGGCTTTTGCCGATGCGGGTACAAATGTCGGAATTGGTAAGAGAGAATTCTTTAATTAATCTTTCGAAAGAGTTTGCTCTGTCGATCGGGTTTAGATCAGTCCTTTGAACGTTTTCGACTATGGCCATCTCAAGCATTCCCTGAGGAGATGTTTCGATGATTCTGACAGGAACTTCAGTAAGACCGGCTAGCCGACTGGCCCTCCAACGACGTTCGCCGGCGATAATTTGGTATCCTGCCGGAGTATGAGCGACAACGAGCGGTTGAATAATGCCGTGGGTTTTAATGGAATCGACAAGCTCAGAAAGAGATTCAGGCGTGATCACACCTCTGGGTTGAAGAGGGTTTGGTTGAAGATAGTCTATGGGTAATCTTGCAACCTGTTGATCGTCTGGCATTTATTTTGTGACTACGTCTATGTATTTAATCCCGTTTAACTTTCGATATTTGACGTTTCCGGGGGCAGTGGCATAGATAGTAAAGTCGCTTCCTTTATCGGTATTGACACCAGGATGGAAACCGGCTCCTCGCTGTCTAACAATTATTTGTCCTGTTTTGATTGACTCACCACCAAAAATCTTTACTCCAAGTCTTTTACCGGGACGCTGAGCGTGTTGTCTGGTCGCTCCACCAGATTTGACATGTGCCATATTTGTTTGTTTTTATTTTTTTTGTAAGACCACTATTTCACGCTTTACGTCCGCTTCCGGTCGAGAATAAAATATTCCGCGTTTGACGTGATTGTAACTTAAGTTTAGCTTCCCGTCAATTATTTCACTCGTCTTATATACTTTTTTGCCGTCATTGAACCAAGGGAAGACCATAACGACGTAACCACCCGGTTTGAGGACTCGTAACCAATCTTTGAGACAGCCTAGATATAGTTTTTCCAGCCCAGGTACGATATAGCGGATTTCATCGGGTCTAAATTTGGATTTTCCCAAGAAAGGTTCGGTAACAATGGCGTCTATGTTGGAAAACTTGTCGGAAAGATGGGTAGCATCCAGAACTTCGATTTTGCCGGAAAAGTTTAATGCGGCGAGATTCTCAACAGTATCTTGGGCTTGGTTAGCGATTATGTCTACTCCTGCTATTTTGTAGCCTATTTCAGCGGCTTCAACGAGAACTCTACCCGAACCACAAAAAGGATCGACTAAAGTTTTTCCTTCGGGGGTCAAAGGTACAAGGTTTACCATGCTTCTAGCTATTTTGGGGGGGAGCATGCCGGCATGAGGGTCAATGTGGGGCATGTGGCGGTCTTTTCTGATCCAGTGTTGAAAGTTGTGAACCCAAATTGTTTGCCAAACTTGGTCGTTATCGAGATCCATGAAAAACTCGTCGATTTTGTGTTTTTTATTTATTACCGGGGAAACTCCAAATTCATCTTTTGGGATGACAAATCTACCTCTTTCGAGACTGTCTTTCACTTCTTGATGTAGTTTGTTGGTATTTTCTTGTTTGCCGAGGAGGGTGAGAGAAAAGTTTTTGGCTTTTATTTCTTTGGAAACAGATTTGGCATCAGGGTGGATTCCATCGAGAAGAACGGCGAGCTTTATGCTACAGCCTAGCCGATCGGCGATTTTTTTGGCTTCGTCAATACTGTCCATCTCAAAACGATAGATATTAGGGTAAATTTGAGTCGCCTTCTTTATTTGAACGGATACCTCTTCTGCCGCCAAAGTATTGTTGGCTCCGACGAACAATATGAACTGCATTTATTTATAGGTTAATTGCCTTGACAGTGAGATAACTCTCTGCCTGTCTATGTCCTAGAACTTTTCTGTATCTGGATTTGGCCTTGAACTTAGCCACACGGATCTTTTCACCTCTGCCCACACTATCCAAAGTGAGATCAACTGAGACTTTTTCGACGTATGGTTGACCGATTTTGGTGGTTTTTCCATCGTGAACGAGAAGAACCTCATTTACCTTTAATGTATCTCCTACTTTTGTATCAATTTTTTCGGCTGTGATCTTGTCACCTTGTTTTACCAAGTACTGTTTTCCGCCAAGTTCAATGACAGCATATATATTTTTATCTTCCATGTGCGAAATTATATCTCAAAAGGGGTGATTAAATCAAGCTGCCGTAGCTCTAACCCGATTAGGATGGCGAAGCTTAGCAGCGAACTCCCCCCGTAAGAGAAGAGAGGTAGAGTAATTCCGGTAACAGGCATGACGCCCAGGTTCATTCCCACATTAACAATGGTCTGGAAAACGAAAATTGTAAAAACAGAAAGAGACAGGAGCGTGGCCTTATTATCTTTAAGAATCCTTGCTGTTGAAAGACAGGTTCGAAAAATCACGAAATAGGCCGAAAATAACGCAGCAGCTCCAAGCAGGCCAAATTCTTCGGCGAATGAGGCAAAAACGAAATCCGTGTGGCGTTCCGGTAAGAAGTTCAGATGGGACTGGGTCCCGAGCTTAACCCCTTTACCAAACAATCCGCCGGATCCGACAGCAATCGTTGCTTGGATCACGTTGTATCCTGCACCCTGTGGATCTTGATAGGGGTTAATAAAAGTTTCGAACCTTTGTCTTTGATATGGTTTTAGGACTTTTGATTCTAGTGGTATGGCCAGCCCAATAAAAATGACACCAAGTATCAGAAGTTTTTTTAGTTGACCGGTAAAAACCAGGAGCACTAATGGTAAACAAATGAGGGTCAGTGCGGATCCCAAGTCAGGTTGGGCAGCAATAAGAATAACGGGGATAAATGCAAATATTAAAAACTTAAATAAATCGATCCATTTTGTCATTTTTCCTTTTGATAAATATGATGCATAGAAAATAGCGAGGAATGGCTTAACTATTTCCGAAGATTGAAGATTGAAAAACCCAAGGTTAATCCAGCGAACCGATCCGCGGATATTTCTGCCAATGACCATGGTTACAACCAATAGCAAAATACTGGCTATATAAAGTAGGGTAGAAATACTGAAGAATGTTCTGGTATCTAGGCGCGAAAGTAAATAAACAATAATAATTCCGGCAATAACAAATTCCAGTTGAGTTAAAAATAAATCAGGAACTGTACTCCATATAGTGATAAGCCCCAAAATCAGTACAAGTATCAAGGCTGCGATAAATAAACCTCTGTTCGGTCGCATGTTAACTTGATCTTATTACTTTTAGTTCAGGATTTTTGGTTATTTTGGATACAAGCGTTTTTCGTTTTATTTCCTCTTCATATTGTGTCGGCCAGTCAGGCAGGGTAATTTCAACAACTTCGTCTAATCGACAGCTGGCATCTTTTCTGGCTCCCTGGACCGAACGAATAATTTCACGAACTCTTCCTTTTTGGATCAATTCATCGGTAAGGTTTTGGTCTAGGGTAACATCAAGCTCTTTTTCGTCAGAAAATGAGACTGATTCCACGTTTAACTCCTCTTTAATTAATTGAATTAGATCAGAATTCGAAGAAAGTTTTGCCGGTGGCATTTTTATTTTTGCTTCGGCGAGAGGTTGCTTTACGGCGATGTTACTTATTTTTCTTACTGAATGCCCGATTTCGCAAATTTTTCTTACTTGTACCATTTGGTCTATTAGCTCGATTTCGCTCGCATCGATTGTTTCCAATTCCGGCCAGTTTGCTAAATTAACAGTTTCTTCACCGGTTAAATTTGTAAACATTTTGTCTGCCACAAATGGCATAAAGGGCATTAATATCCTTGAGAGAGATTCAAAAATAATGAAAAGCGTTTGATAACAGCTATCCTTATCTGCTGCCGATAGTGCACTGGGGCCAATTCGATCACGAGAACGACGAATATACCAAAGTGATAAATCTTGGACCATTGATTCGATGGCGTTGGTTGCAGTAAAAGCATCAAAATCATCAAGACTGTCTGATGCGATTTTGATTGTTTGCTTTAGTCTGGCAAGTATCCACCGGTCAAGAGTGGTTGGTTTATTATTCTTTTCTGAGGTCGGTTGCCAATTTTCTAATGCCGCAAAGTTAGCAAAGAATCGGTAAGAGTTCCATAGAAGCATTTGAAATTGTCTTTTAATCTCCCCTACTGTTTTGTAACCGAACAATAAGTTTCTTTCCGGATTTTGACGGGTATATGCCCAACGCATAGCATCAACTCCAATTGTGTCTGCACCTTCGCTAAATTCAATAGCGTTGCCTGAAGATTTGTGCATTGGTTTTCCATCTTCTCCAACGACAGTGGCAAATCCAAGGACAGTATTAAATGGGGTGGCATCTTCCAAAACTGTACTCATGGCGATCAGTGAGTAGAACCAATTTTTGAATTGCCCGGGGAAAGATTCTGTAATAAAGTCTGCCGGGAACCATTCTTTCCAATATTCTTTGTCATCGTTATAACTTACTTTGTCAGATTTGGCGTCGGTAATGGTAGAGAAAGGAACAATTCCGGCATCGAGCCAAGGATTGCCTACGTCGGGAATCCGGTGCATTTCTCCGCCACATTCGCAGGTGATATTCACTTCATCTATAAATGGTTTGTGAGGTGTATGTCCTTCAAATTTGTTCCAGCCGGAAACAGCCTTTTCTTTTAGTTCGTCCTTACTACCAACGACAATAAACTTCCCACATTTACTACAGACCCAAATTGGTAGAGCTAGACCCCAATAACGATTTTTCTTGCTAATTAACCAATCGTGCATATTGTTTAGCCAATCGACTTCACGTTCCAGTCCAAAACTTGGTTTCCAAGTTATATCTTCGGCAACATTGATCATTTTTTGTCTCAAGGTTCTACCTTTTGAATCTTTGGGGTCGACTTTGTCCATGGCAATATACCACTCGTCGGCTACTTTCCAAACCAATTCGGTTTTACATCTCCAGCAAGCAGGATAGCGATGAGTGTAATTTTCGACACGGAACAGCCAGCTTTCGCCTTCTTTTTCTTTTTGAGACAAGTAATCAAGAATTATTTCCGGGTGTTTTTTGGCGTTTTGTCCCGAAAGGAAACCAAGCCCCGGAAGATAATCGGCATTATCGGCAATTACCGGAATCATGGGGAGACCAAGCTTGCGTCCCAACAGAAAGTCTTCAGTACCGGCGCTAGGCGCTGTGTGAACCATTCCGGTGCCTTCAGTACCGCTAATCGGAAGAATGAATGAATCTGTGGCAACTACGACATGAAACCTGCTAGGATTTTCCTTGGCAACTTCAGCGACAGCAGGAATGGAGTCAAATGGACTCTTGTAGTGGAGACCAACCAATTCGGAACCTCGGACTGTT
>CAISLM010000092.1 GCA_903886255.1 Candidatus Collierbacteria bacterium | reverse complement strand
TAAATAATCAAAGTGAATATAAAAATGAAAATATTCTTCTTGGTTCGGAGTCGTCCGGCGGCGGTATTGCCTTTGATCAAAACGTTAACAATATCAGGATCACCATCACTCTTACCCGTCCGGACGGAACCACATTAATCTTAGAAAAAACAGATAACTAAATGAAAAAATTACTTTTATTCATTGCCTTATTTTTTATTTTCCCTTCACTAGCTTCGGCTGCAGATCTGGAAATAACCTGCAATTCATCCGGTTGTACCAATCCTTCCACCTCGCCAATTTTTTCACCATCGGAAATTTGGTTCCCCGGAAAAAGTCTCACCAAGTCTATTCGTGTCGTTAATAATGGCGGCGATCCCTTGACTGTTACAAATAAAACAGCCAATCTTTCTATTTCCCAAAATCTAGAGTCGGTTCTGGATATAAATATAAATCGATTATTGGACGGTTCGACACTTTACGCCGATTCTCTTGCCAACTTTTATTCCACTTCCGTTATTCCGCTCACCACCATCAATGCCAATTCCAGTGATGAATATTTGTACACAATTTCGATGAACTCAGAAGCAGGAAACGAGTTCCAAGGAACCTCAACTAAATTTGATTTACTGATTAATTTTTCCGGCGGTTCACCGGACAATAATTCTCAAACAGGTGGCGGATCATCCTCAAATAACTCAGCTCCTCCAGTCTGTAACGCCACAACGCCATCACAACTAACGAATCTTCACATTACCGGTACGGGAGCTAACACAGTTACTCTTGCTTGGAATCCGGTAACTCCGGTAACACACTATGCCCTAATCTTTACCAGGCTTCGTGACGGAGCCAAATATGGCAGCACAAATATTGGAAATGTTACTTCATATACGATAACCAACATTCCGGGAGAAGAAAATTATGAATTTGAAATATTCGGGGTTAATGACTGTGCCCCTGGTCCTTCCGCAAAAATAACTCAATTAGTTGCTGGTGGTGCCACTACCGGTAGACCGGCCGGCCAAGGTGGTGAAGTTTTAGGTGTTAATACCGCATCAGGATCAGGAAACATAGAACAACTTCCTGGAGAAACTCCTGCTGTCCTTGGCTCAAACACTACGACCTGCAAGGATCCGAGTTGGAGAATGTCTTTCATCATAATCTTAGTTGCACTTCCTCTACTGATTGGAAAAATCAAGAAAAATAATTTTTTCAAAAATAAATTTATTTTCACCTTGTTATTCCTTCTTGTTGCTATTCTTATTGACCACTTCTACTTCTGTTCTCACAACACTTGGCCATTACTCGTAATTATTGCTTACCTCATCTCAACAATAATTTTTCCTAAACACTGATAATATTTGGTGAAGGAAATATAATTAGTTTGCATGGTCAGTCTTAATAAGCTTCAAAAAGAAGTCCTTCAAAATAAGCTGGATAAAGGCTTTAACACGACAGATATATTCAAAGAATTCTGTCTTATTCACGAAGAGCTTTCCGAAGCCTGCAGAGCCCATTACCGGAAACAGAATGATGTTGGTGAAGAACTGGCTGATGTGGCTATCTATCTCTTGGGTATCTCGGAAATGCTAAAGATAAATCTTGAAAAAGAGATACTCGCCAAAATGCAAAAAAATAAAAAACGCGTCTACAAAAGAATCAATGGAGTCATGACTCGTGTGAAGGAAGCCTAGTTTAATTACGGAAAACACTGTGACATAATGAAATGAGTTATGGCTCATCCGGTTATTACTCTTTTTGCACCACACAAGCACAACAACCACAAGGCCAAAATTCTTTGGCCGCGTTCGATAGTAATTCTCATTGGTCTTTTCATCATGGGCCGTTCTTTCATCGATATGACGATCGGTATAAAGCCGGGAGTTCTCGGCTATGCATCTCAAATTAGCCCTGCCAAGATTATTGAGCTAACCAACAAAGAAAGATTAAATGCAGGGGATACTACCTTAAAAGAAAATCCCGAACTAGATGCGGCTGCCCTTGCCAAAGTCACCGATATGTTCGAGCACAATTATTGGGCCCATGTTTCGCCAACCGGAACGGAACCATGGTATTTCATCACTCAATCCGGATATAAATATCAACACGCCGGAGAAAATCTTGCCCGGGATTTCAGTAATCCTACAGATATAGTAGCAGCTTGGATGGCCTCACCCACTCACCGCCAAAACCTACTTGACGATCGCTACCGCGATATCGGTGTAGCTGTTATGGATGGATATTTAAATGGAGTTGAGACAACGCTGGTTGTTCAGATGTTCGGTTCAACTCAAACCTCTGTTGCTCAAATTGCAGCCACTCAAGTGACAAATCAGGTTGCAGCACAAGCACCGGCAGTTACAACAGAAAAACTCATTCCCAATTCCGGACTTTCTCCCATGGATTTATCTCGCGCTTGGTCTCTTGCCTTTGTGGTTATGATTCTTTTCGCACTTAGTTTGGATTGGATCTTTGTCCTCCGCTATAACATCATTAGAATTTCCGGAAAAACTTGGGCTCATCTTACTTTCTTTGCTGGTCTTGCCATCATTCTGATTATTATTCGCCAGGGAATTGTCCTATGAAAAAACCTTTAAGAAGTATTCTGGATTACCTTGCTCTCACAGTAATTGTATCCTCGGCTGTCTTGCTTACCTTGTTTTTTAACGGAAATAGGGGATATCAACAAATGGTCATTATTGGACTATCTATACTATATATAATATGGGGTATCCTTCACCATCATAAAGAAAAGACATTGCAAGCCCGAGTTGTGCTCGAATATGTGCTTTTTGCCATTCTCGGAAGTGTATTAGTTATAGGACTTCTTAAGTAGAAAAAAGTTGACTTTGTTGTATAATACGGCGATATGAAAGGTATTATTTTATCCGGTGGACGAGCAACAAGACTCAGGCCTCTAACATGGGTAATCAGTAAACAGCTTTTGCCTGTTTATGACAAACCTATGATTTATTATCCAATCGAAACCTTGGTTAAGGCGGGCATAAAGGACATCCTCATTATTTTAGCTCCGGAAAACTCCGGGTTATTTTTAAACTTATTGGGAACAGGTGAAGAATTTGGTGCCCATTTTAGTTATGCTATCCAAAAAGATCCTCATGGACTAGCCGATGCTTTTATAATTGGTAAAGATTTCATTGGTAAAGATGATGTCACCATGATCCTAGGCGACAATATTTTTGACCAAGATTTTTCCAAAGAAATTCAAAGTTTTAAAGGTGGTGGTCAAATATACGTAAAAAAACTCGAAGATATTGAAGAAGTAAAAAGGCTAGGAGTTGTCGAAATGGACGAAAACAGCAAAGTCTTGTCTATCGAGGAAAAACCGACCACGCCCAAATCTATGTACGTCTCTGTTGGTTTATATACTTATGATCATCGCGTTGTCGAAATCGCTCAAAATCTTCAACCTTCTCCCCGTGGAGAGATTGAAATTTCCGGAAATCCAAGTATCAATAACTCATTTTTAGAAATGGGAGAACTAAAGGCCTGTGTTTTTGATAGCTATTGGCAAGACGCCGGCACTTTTGAAAGCCTTCGTCAGGCTGTCAATCACGTTGCCGAAAAAGAGAACAAACTCAAAAAACAACGAAAGTTACTCGTTACCGGTGGCGCTGGTTTTATTGGCTCCAACTTTATTCATTACTGGTTGGAAAAACACCCCAGCGATCAAATCATCAATCTTGATAGTTTGACATACGCCGGACACCTTGAATCCCTCAAAGATATCGAAGGAAAGCCAAACTACACTTTCGTCAAAGGTGATATTACCGATGCCAGAGTTGTAGACGGCCTTGTCTCTCAAGTCGACATCATCGTCCATTTTGCCGCAGAAACTCACGTTGACCGCTCGATTGAAGATCCGATGATCTTCACCAAGACAAACGTTTTGGGTACCCAAACACTTCTCGAAGCGGCCAAAAAATATGGAACAAGATTCCACCACATTTCCACAGATGAAGTCTTTGGTGCATTAAAACTAAAATCAAAAAATAAGTTTAACTCGAAAACAAAATACGCTCCAAATTCGCCATATTCGGCATCAAAAGCCAGTTCAGACCATCTGGTTATGTCCTACTACACTACCTATGGTTTACCTGTGACCATCACGAATTGTAGCAACAACTTCGGCCCTTTCCAAGATACCGAGAAATTTATTCCACGTGCCATAACCAGTCTAATAAATGGAAACAACATTCTAATTTATGGTGATGGAAAATATGTTCGGGATTGGATGTACGTTGAAGATCACTGTCGTGCTATCGAAATTGTAATTTTGAAAGGCAAAATTGGTAGCAGCTACACAGTTGGTGGTATGACAAAAGATGTAAATAATTTACAGTTGTCCAAAAAGATCCTCAAAATTATGGATCTTCCTGAAAGCCGCATCGAATTTATAAAGGATAGGCCGGGTCACGACCGCCGTTATGCCATAAGTTGGAAAAAAATCAACAAAGAGCTTGGCTGGATGCCGGAAAAAGGCTTTTACAAACGATTGAAGCAGACAGTAGAGTGGTACAAAGCCAATGAATGGTGGTGGAAAGATATGAAGGTTACTTCAGAAAAGTTTTACAGCAACAAGTAAACTTAAAATAGACATATGTCAAAAATAAAAGTATTGGTTTTAGGATCTTCTAGTCCGGTGGGGTCCCGTTTTGTTGAGCTTTCAAGAAATTATCTATTTCCTGAAATTGATTCTGATGTAAATCTTAAAAAAATGGATGTCTTAAACAAACTCATTGAAAGTTTCAAACCGGAATGGGTTATAAATTTTAATGAAATACAAAGTGAAAGAGAAATAAACAGTTTAGTAAGTGCATTTCCCTCAAATAAAATAATTCAGTTAAGCTCAGATAAAGTTTTTCCCGCTACCTTAGATAACCCCGGACCATATTCCGAAAACGACAAAACAACCGATGTCGATAAAAATCCGGAAAAAATTATCCTAAATCATGGTGGTAGTGTCCTCAGGATCACAAACGAAAACTATATAAATGAAGAATTGAAGAAATTTTCCGATGGTACTTTGGAACCTCTTTCTATCGACCGCCAAATTTGTGTCTCAAACATTGATGAAGTTGTCGCCACCTTACAAAAAATAATCGACACGGATAGCTCCGGTATTTTTCATTGCTCTTCCGATACCACTACTCCTTATGAGCTAATTACTTTTGTAGTTGACCAATTAGGAGGGGACTCCTCAGCCATCAAGCCGGTTTCTACTGAAGCCTACTATGGAGGGCTGAAATCACTAAAAACAGAAAACAAACTTGATCTCCATTTTTCGACTTGGCAAACTGCAGTTGAAAAACTTATCGGACATGGGTTATCCTTAAGGTAATGAAGCTTTTCTCAAAGCTATTTGTTGCATGCCTACTCTCTTTATTATTTTGTACTACAGCTACAGCTGTTTTTGCGGACGCTCAATCGGATTACCAATATCAGTATGGTCAGTATCGCCAAAACTATATTGAATACACCATATTAAAGAAAGACTTTTTGGGCAGCCCTACTCTTGATAACCAACAGAAAGCAATACTTGCCGCCAAACAGACAATCATATCCCGTGACCAGGCCAAAGCGAGTTTCGCCGATTATCTGCTTTCTCTTTGTCAGGAAAATCAAACCAATTACGCCCCCATAAAGCCTATCCTGGACTCTCTTAATGCTGCCAAAATCTTTTATCTATCCGAAGTCAACAAGGCACAAGCCATTGTCACTCCGGCTCAGTTGGCGAGTTTCACCACCGATTATGTAACCAACACAGTTATCCAAGATAGAAGTTTTCGAACTGGAGTCATCGCTTGTAAGATTTCGGAACTTGTCCGCATCCAAATTGGATCAAAAAATGCCTTAGATGTTATCATCCCAAAATTGGCAGTACCCTTCTCTACGCCACTACAAACTCGCATTACCGACCTTCAGAGTCAGGGAAATGACATTAACGACGCTATCAACGCCCTCACTGCAAGCCTATTTTCGGAAGCACAAATGGATAACATAGATAACAGTAGTTATTTTTCAAACAGCTCCGACAAAATCAAGAAAATTCAATCACTTCAGCTTAAGTGGATTAACGGATTAATAGATATCGATATAAACTATGCCCACTCCTAAAATCGAAATCACCAATCCCCAAGCCATAGAATTAATCGCCAAGATTAAATCAGGAGAGATTTTTATCCCGTTTAAAAATTGGTTGAAAAAAAATAAATGGTACCTCGTTTCCGCTGCCGTTACCCTCATTTTGATCATTGCGCTGGTAATCGGAAAAAAACTTTCCGAAGGAACTCCTATTCCTGTCTTTACACCCCCCGACATTGAAAGTCCCAGCCTAACCCCATCAATCGTAGTAAAATCATCCTTCTCAGGTATAAAAGACGAGATTCAAAACCTGAATACGGACCTACCGGATCCTTTTATTCCCAGTTTTGATAATTCCATCAACCTCGAGGCTCCGTTAAACTAAAACTTTTTATGTGGTAACATAAAAATCATATCTAAAGACATATCTACCAAAAAATTAATAAAAAATAAACACTATGCCAAAAACAAGTACAAAAACTAAAAAGGCAGTTAAGGTTATCAAGCAAATGAGAACGGCTCCCGTCGAAGAAGTCGTAGCTGTAAGTAAAAAGAAGTCAGGCCCAATTCTATTAGTTAAACTCTTACTCGTTATAGCAATAGGAGTTGTCGTCTTTTTACTCGCTCAAAAATATAAAAATATTTTCATTGCCGGCACAGTAAATAAATCCGTAATCACCCGCTGGGAACTAAATCAAAGGATGGCCTCACAATATGGCTCTCAAACCTTTGAAGAAATAGTTTCCGAAAGACTCCTCAACGAAAACCTTCAAAAAAATAAGATTGTCGTTACCGATAAAGAAATTACTGACGAGTTGGCCAAGATTAAAGCTCAATACGGCGGAGACAGCCAATACAATGCAGCCATTGCCCAATTTGGTATGACTCAAGCCCAAGCTCTTGATTCTATCAAGCAAAGTATCGGTCTTAAAAAGCTTATCGAAGCCACCAACACGATTACAGTTGCTGATGCCGACATTGCAAAATATTTCAACGACAATAAGGCTACCTACACCGGAAAAACGCTTCAAGATGTATCTGCTGCCATAAAGGATATTCTTTATCAGCAAGCCGTATATAGCAAATCTCAAGCCTGGTATACACAGATTCGCAAAGATGCCAGCGTTGTTAGCTTTCTCTAAGTTCTAGTTAAAACCTTGTGAAACAGACTGCCCAAAAGGTCAACACAAAGCCGTCAACAGAAAAAACGAAGTTAACCAAAAAATGGTTTACTCCTCTGTTGATGGCGGTTGTTGTAATTGCACTTTTGGTGACTGCCTTTGTTGTTAATCGTCGGAGAAATAATTCCCAAAGTCAGGTTGAAACTCCTGCAGTTCAGCTCGTCCTTCCCGCCGACAGTGTTGCCCTTCCTACACCAGACTATAGAAGCGGAAACTCTCTGGAAGCTATGCTCAAAATCAGAAAGACCCATTTGGACTTTACTGACGCGGCCTTATCATTAAAACAAATTTCACAGATTCTTTGGGCAGCTCAGGGAATAAATGTTGACTGGGGCGATCGTACCGCTCCATCTGCCAAATCCACTTACCCCTTAACTGTTTTCCTAATTGCAAACAAAGTAACAGGATTGGACAATGGAGAATATCAATATATTCCTGGAGAAAGAACTATGCTTCATCAATTAAAACCCATCAAAAAAGTTGACTTGGGCGATTCTCTTTTTACTCTACTTAACCAAAGCTCATTCAATAAAATCCCGGCAACTCTAGTAATTACCGGCAATATGGCCAAAATGGCTGAAGCGTATGGTGGCATACCTCACGACAAAGAAGTCTATTTGGAGGCCGGCTATACCGCCCAAAACGTTGCACTTGAAGCCGAAAGTCTCAAACTCGGAACCAATGTCAGCACCAACTTCGACGAATTAAAATTAAAAGAATTGGTTACTGTGGCCAGCACGGATACAATTATTTTAATCATGCCGGTCGGCATTCCTAAATAATTCAGTTACCTTTTCTCCACTCGGCTATCTTCTTATGATCCCCCGAAAGTAGTATTTCCGGCACTTTCCAGCCCATATAATCCGCCGGTCTTGTGTATTGTGGATACTCTACCCCAAAATCATCGGAGTACGATTCTTCGGTAAGTGACTCGGGATTACCTAAAGATCCGGGTAAAAGTCGAACAATCGAATCAACGACTACCATCACAGGCAGCTCGCCACCCGATAATACATAAGGTCCTATTGAGTAAACTTCATCAGCCAAATTGTCATGGACTCTCTGGTCAATTCCCTCAAAATGTGGAGCGATAAATATTAAATGGTCTTCAGTTTTCAAATTTTCTGCCGCTTTTTGGTTATACATTTTACCCTTAGTATCCAGCAAAATCACTTTTGAACCAGGTTTTTTCAAATCCGCTAAAGCTCTATCAACCACATCGACCCTCATCACCATTCCTGCTCCTCCACCAAAAGGTCTATCGTCTACACTTTTGTAATTATCATCACTCCAGTCACGCAAATTTTGAACCTTAATGTCCACAATTCCTGTTCCTGTAGCTCTTCCTATAATCGAAGTCCCAAAAACCTTCTCAAACATCTCCGGAAATATCGTCAAAATATCTATTTTCATCAAGGCTAATTATACAATCTCTTCGTAATCGCTTCGTCATAATAGACTTGATATAATCTCACTATGCCAAGACTAGTCAATAAATCCGCTCACGGACCTCAGCAAGTTGGAGATAGACATATTTGTATGTGTGGTCTAAGTAATAACCAGCCTTTCTGTGATGGCTCACATCACAAAACCGATGGCGAAGACGAGAAAAAACTCTATTTTTACGATGAAGCAGGGAATCGTGAAGAAATCGAAACAGACTCTGGTTGCTCGGGAGAATGTTGCGGTGGATGTTGTCAAGAAGAAAACAAACCAAATTAACATGGAAAAACTTCCCCTTGCCGTAGTTGTCATCCCTACATACAACGAAGCCGGAACTATCGGTGAGATGGTTGATACTCTTTGTGGAAAAATTTTCCCCAAAATTAAAGATTGGCAATGCAAACTTTTAGTTGTCGATGATACCTCTCCCGATGGTACCTACAAAATCGTCCAAGACAAACAAAAGAAATACAAAAATCTTGAACTTTTTCTCAATCCAACAAAAGCCGGTATTGGCGGTGCTTATATAAAAGGTTTCCGTCATGCAATGAATGTTCTCAAAGCCGATGTCTTGATAGAATTCGATGCCGATTTTCAGCATCCGCCCAAGGACATTCCCATTCTTCTAAACGAAATTAATGCCGGTTATGATTATGTTTTGGGTTCTCGAAAAATAAAAGGTGGCAGTAATCCCAAAGGTTGGGGCTTTAAAAGACTCTTTTTTAGCGAAGCAGGCGGTTTCGTTGCCAGGTTTGTTCTCTTTTTTCCCGGAAAAAATTTCTTTAAGATTACCGATCCTACAACCGGTTTGAAAGCGTCCAGAGTAAAAGGTTTCGTCGATACTATGGACATGGACCACCTCTACTCAAAAAGATTCGGCTATAAACTGGAATTCCTTTTCAAAATGGTTCAGCTTGGAGCCAAGGTAAAAGAAATTCCACTTCAATTTGGTCTTCGCACCAAAGGCGAATCAAAAATAGAACCAAAAACCGCCAAAGATATTTTTCGTTCCGTATTTTTGCTCCGTTGGAACGATCCATCAACCCAGAAATTCATTAAGTTTGGTTGTATCGGTCTCTTCGGTTTCGCTATCAATAAGATTGGCTTAGATATCTTCGCAAAGGCTCTACAAGGTGTCATAAACACCATAGGTATCCGCAATACCATTGCCAATGCCCTTGCTGCCGAAATTTCTATCGTCAGCAACTTCACCCTAAACAATCTTTGGACCTTCAAGAATGAAAAACTAATCTGGGGTAAAAAACTAATTCAAAAATTCGTTACGTTCAATCTTAGTTCCGTTATCTCCGGAATTGTCATTCCTAGTCTGGTTATTGGTGCCGGCACCCAAATTTTTGGTGACTCATATCGTACACTTTTCCTGGTCGTCGCCGTTTTCTTTATCACTGTTCCTCTAAACTGGTTCGTCTACAACCTGGTTATTTGGAAACGAAGTCCCGAAAAAGCGGGAAAAGGGAAATAAACATGAGCAAAATTGATCAACTTATACTTGCTCTTCCTCAAATGTGGAAAGATAAAGTCACGACAGACTTTGCCAAAATGAAACTTGAATCTCCGGCAATAATTGATCCGGAAACGGAAAAAACTCGTTTTACTACAACCTTGATCGCCCAACCGGATGCAATAACCAGGAAGAAAATTTTTGAAATTATTTCTCCACTAGCTAAACAGTTTTCCGGTATTTTTATTCAGCCGGAAGAAGGCTATCATTTTTCTATTCAATGGAGTGATGTTGTAACAGGGGATATTGATAAATTGACTAACTCTATAGACAAAATTACACCTCAACCACTCAATGTCGAAATAAAATTACTTTACCCCAGTAAACCCAATCTATTTGCTGTTCTAGTTCCGATGAATAATCCTCTTTGGATGTCTGATATCAGAAAACAAGCTACGACAGTCTTTATGGAAGCTGGTTTTTCTACCAAACTACCGGAATCTCTACCAACGATTTGGATGAGTCTCATAAGGTTTACGAAAGAATTTGATACTTCAAATCTTGATGAGCTAATTAATTCACTACCAAATATCTCTTTAACTTGTGATAAATTCACACTTTCTCTAGCTCAAGCCGATCCATTTTTCTCAAAATCAACAGCGAAAATTCTTACCACAAAAAACTTTTAAAGATATGGTGCCCAGTCAGCGATCGAGGAATAATTGTTTAATAGGAAATTCCAGCTATATAAAAGAATCGGAATAATTAGAATTGCCAATACAATTTTGAATTCTTTTTTCTGCGCCAGTTTGTCCCAGCCAATTAATACTAATGGAGCGATTGGCAGTATATATCTACTAATATCCCGATGAGCTACAGTCAGCGTTGCCAAGAAAAACAATCCGGCAAAATAAGCTTCGATTTTCAGATTATTTTTCCACAATTTCATAATTCCCACCCCAAATATCAGCCAGGTCCAAATTATGTCTTCCAGCCAGAAATCTCCCACCCAATTTACTCCCTTCGGGGTGAATACCGAAAACGGCGGCCAGAAAAGATGAATATTATCTCCACTATGAAAGTATGCCCAGAAATCACCGGTTCTCAATCCATAAAACCAAAACAAAGCCACCACCGATAATAATTGGATTAAAAGTGGCCAATATTTAAATTGGATTCT
Organism: Candidatus Collierbacteria bacterium; assembly: GCA_903886255.1. Lineage (GTDB taxonomy): Bacteria > Patescibacteriota > Microgenomatia > UBA1400 > MFAQ01 > UBA2277. The sequence goes on along the minus strand of CAISLM010000092.1, from coordinate 37,624 downwards.
CTTTTGTTTTACAGACTCAACCAGGGCGAATATTCCATACGCTCCGAGCAAAATAATTGCCGGACTTTTTGTTAATTGTGCCAGGACAGCAAATAATCCGGCCAGCCAATATTTTCCTTTTCGGAAGTAAAAGAGACTGGCAAGAATAAACAGAATAAACCAAGGTTCGGGAGAGCCAATAGCCCTAAGCGCCACCCACCTTGCCGGAAGTACCAGAAAAACCAAACATAGCCAAAAGGGATTCTCGCTCAATTTATACTCTTTCAAGTATTTGTAAAACATTAGGAAACACAAAACACTTCCCAGAAGTGTAGCCATTAGCATTGCCGTAGGCCCCTTTAGGAAAACGTTAAAAACAGAAATAATTGCCGGAAACAGTGGTAAATGTGCTGCATAATATTCGGCAGGAAGAGGCGCGGAAAACTCACTTAAAATCGCCTGTTTGTTATACCAAGTTTTTTCGACTATCAAATAGTTCGGTCCGTCAAAGTTTTGCCATAGTATTTGTGTCCCCTTGGAAAAATCCATTTCCCAGCCGGGGAACTTCGCTTTTAGTACAAAAGGAAACCAAACTATTATGGAAAATAGAACCACCGCCAATGCTAAATATAGCCGTTTCATTTAACTCTTAGTATATACTTGTGAGTATGACGAGACAAATAGAAAAATTGTCCGTGTTTTTGCCGGCATACAACGAAGAAGCCAACCTAAAGCGGACAGTCAATAATGTAATCGAAAATCTCAAAAAAAACGTCTCGGAATGGGAGATTGTAATTGTTGACGATGGTTCGAAAGACAAGACCGGAGAAATCGCCGATCGATTAGCCAAAGAAAACAAAAGAATTTCCGTCATTCATCATTCTCCAAACAGGGGATACGGAGCTGCCTTCAAAAGTGGTCTCTATGGTTGTAAATATTCTTGGATTTCCTTCATCGATTCCGATGGCCAATTTGATTTCAAAGAAATTACTCGATTCATAAACACCCAAGAAAAAACCGGTGCAGATTTAGTCATAGGTTATTATCTTGGTCGTAAAGTTCCCTTCACTCGTAAACTAAACTCTAAAATATGGCAGATCATTGTTTTCCTACTTTTTGGTTTAAACGTCCGTGATATTGATTGCGGCTTTAAGCTTATCTCTAAAAAAGTAGTCGATACCATTCCAAAACTCGAAAGCGAAAGGGGAGCCTTTATTAGCTCCGAGTTTTTGATCAAGGCCAAGAAAGATAACTTCAAAATTGTTGAAATTGGCGTTCAGCATTACCCCAGAAAATTCGGAGAAGCCACCGGTGCCAAGCTAAATGTAATCATTCAAAGTTTTATTGACCTATTCAAACTTTGGCAAAAAATAAAATGATTAATTGGATCAAAAAAAATAAACTCGAATTTTCTTTATTGCTAATTATTTTGGCCGTTGCTCTTTTTCTCCGGCTTTACAAAATAAGTGGCTTTATGACTTTCCTTGGAGACGAAGGTCGTGACGTTCGTATTGTAAGAGACCTGATCACAAAAGGAAATTTAGTCTTTATTGGCCCCATGACCAGTATTGGGAATATGTACCTCGGCCCACTCTATTACTATATGATGGCGCCGGCACTTTTCCTCTCGGGTCTTAATCCAGTTGGTCCGGCAATCATGGTCGCCTTACTTGGAGTCGTGACTGTTTGGTTTACCTGGTTCGTTGGCAGAAATTGGTTTGGTAGAGCAGCCGGCCTAATTGGAGCTTTGCTTTTTGCCACCTCACCCGTTGCCATAGTTTATTCGAGGTCTTCCTGGAACCCTAACCCAATGCCCTTTTTTGCCCTGCTTTGTATCTGGGGTATTTATGAAGTTTGGCAAAAGAAAAAATATTTTTGGTTGCCGATTATCGGAATGTCTTTTGCTTTCGCTCTTCAAATGCATTATTTGGGGCTGCTTCTCTCACCCGTTCTTGGCATTTTTTGGCTTTTATCACTCCTCCAAATCAAAAAAGACAAAGTAAAAAAACAAATATTTATTCGAAAAACTTTTCTTGCTATTTTGCTTTTTTTAATCCTGATGTCACCATTGGCACTTTTTGACCTCAAACATCAAGGGATGAATCTGAAAGCATTTGAAGCTTTCTTCTCCGACCGCCAAACCACTATAAATTTAAACCCTGCCAGATCAGATCGTTTTCTTCCCCTCATTTCCACAACAGTCACAGATTTGATTATGGCCAACCAATCAATATTGATCACAATTGTATCGGTCTTGGTTTTCTTGCTTTCCATCCTTGTCTTTGTTAAATCAAAGTGGAGAACCTCACTAAAGATGCTCTTTTCTTGGATTGGTGTAGCTCTACTCGGATTATCTTTATACAAACAACATGTTTATATTCACTATCTTGGTTTTATCTATCCCGCCATTTACCTTCTTCTTGGTGCCCTACTCGGTTTTGTCATTACCAGAAAAGGATTTATCATCAAACTTTTGGCGGCCATTTCTTTAGTTTTATTGGTTTTCCTTAATTTAAAATATAGCCCCACCTTCGGAAACCCAAACAATCAACTCAGGCGAACAGAACAAGTGGCTGATCTGATAATTAAGCAATCAAACGGCCAGCCTTTTAATCTCGGCCTTATCGCCAAGCAAAACTACGACGAATCATATCGTTATTTCTTGGAGAATAAACACTCGGCCTTGGAACCGGATGAAAATAAAATTACAAATCAACTTTTTGTTATTTGTGAGGATGGAGATAGTTGCCAACCGGAAGGAAATTCTCAATATCAAATCGCCATCTTCGGCATGGCCCATGTTGTTAATGAGTGGCAAATTGATTACATCAAAATTTATAGATTAGTGCATTTTAAATGAGTTCATCTAATCCGGCTTCACCTTTAATTTGGATAGACTTGGAATTTACCGATCTGGATGTTAAAAATGGAAAAATCGTTGAAATAGCCACAGTCATCACTGATGGGAAATTAAATATCATCGAAAAAGGTCCTGATATTGTCATCAACCAACCACAATCGGTTCTCGGCAAGATGATCCACTGGAACCAAGAACATTTTTCGCAGTCAGGATTATTAGAAGAAATTTCTATTTCAAAAATAAACGTAGAAGAAGCCGAGGAAAAAACCCTCTTATTTATAAAAAAACACTGTGGGCCTCAGGAAGGGCTTTTGGCTGGTGCATCCGTCTATGTCGACAGAGAGTTTTTGAAGGAATACATGCCAAAAATCTACAACTACGTTCACTACCGGATTATCGACACTAATACAATTAAGGAATTAATGCATCGTTGGTATCCAAACCTTCCCGATTATCCTAACCAAAATGCCCACAGATCCGGCACAGATATTGTCGAATCGATTAATGAGCTAAAATACTACAAGGCTAATATGATGAAAGCTACCCATGAAAATTAAACTATCTGTCGTTCTGTCAAATTACAACGAAAGAAAAAACCTTGAAAGGGGAGTGCTTCAACAGATGTATAGCTATCTTTCAAAGGTAGATTACACCTGGGAAGTCATAATTAACGACGATGGTTCCACAGATGGTGGAGATAAAATCATCGAATCGTTTGTAAAAAAGCATACTGGCTTTAGGATGATTAGAGGTTCACATGGGGGTAAGGCTGTTGGTATTTGGAATGGAATCAAAGAAGCCAAAGGTGAAATTGTTCTATTTACCGACATGGATCAATCAACTCCCCTTTCGGAAGCAGAAAAAATTCTTCCCTGGTTCGATAAAGGTTATGACGTAGTCTTCGGTTCTAGAGGCAAAATGCGCAAAAATTTTCCTATCTATAGACAATTATCCTCTTGGAGCTTCAGAATTTTCAGAGGCTTCTTTATTCTAAGGGATGTAGTCGATACTCAATGCGGCTTTAAAGCCATGCGGCTTCCTTTGGCCAGAGAAATTTTTCCTAAACTTTCAGCCATAACTAAAAAAAGCGACGCCAAAGGATGGAAAGTTTCAGCTTACGATGTCGAAATGCTTTTCCTGGCCGAAAAATTGGGATTCAAATTAAAAGAGGTAAACGTTGTTTGGAAAAATGAAGATACCTCCACCAGTAAACAAAAAAACTTCATTGGTGAATCATTAGATATGCTCAAGCAAATTCTTCAAGTCAAGCTCAATGACATGGAAGGAAAATATGATAAAAAATAACAAGGTTTGGATACTAATCATATCGTTATTGGCGATTGCTTTATTTTTCTTCCTTCGTTTATCCAAGCTAAACAATATTCCTGTTTTTGTTGACGAAGCCATATATGTCCGCTGGTCACAGGTAATGAAAACCGAATCGAGTCTAAGATTTATTCCCCAAACAGATGGCAAACAACCCCTCTTTATGTGGACAACTATTCCTTTCTTCAAACTAAGTTCTGATCCACTTATTGCCGGCCGTCTTGTTTCGGTTGCCACCGGTTTTGGAACACTTCTGGGCATCGCTTATTTGGCAGCGATGTTATTTGGCGATCCTTTAGTCACTTCATTGTCGATACTCGTCTATGCCATCTTGCCCTTCTCTGTTTTTTTCGATCGCATGGCCCTTGTTGATTCGATGCTTGCCATGTTCGGTGTTTGGTCGCTTGCACTTTCTATTAAATTTGTAAAAACGAAAAAACTGGAGCACGCTATGTTTCTAGGGTTCGCCATTGGTGGAGGATTGCTCACCAAATCCCCGGCAGTCTTTTTCTATTCTTGGCTGGCTGTGGCTATTTTATTTTTCTTTAGACCAAAAATAGACAAACTTAAACCTATTAGCCAATTATTTACCGGTATTATCGCCGTCGTTGTCATCTCCCAGATAATGTATAGCATTCTCCGCCTTGGCCCCGCCTTTAATATGATTGGTGCCAGGAACCAAGACTATCTATTTACCTGGAAAGAAGTACTCAGCCACCCTCTAAACCCTCTCATTGGAAATCTTAAATCGACCATCAATTGGCTTTGGCTACTTTTTTCCCCAACATTTCTTTTATGTTTAATCTTCGGACTTTTTCCGGCAAAAACAAGAAAGCTATCTATATTCCTCATTATAATTTCACTTATTCCCCTGATTGGGCAAGCATTTATTGCCAAAGTCTACACCAGCCGCTATATTCTTTTCGCTGTTATGCCGCTAATTCCTGTTATTGGATTTGGATTGAATTGGGTTGTCACCCGCAAGGGGCTTCTTATTATTCTTTCTTCAATCTTTCTTATTGCCGTGCCTCTAATTATTTCCAATCTTTATGTTTTTAATCCTGAAAAAGCCCCACTATCTTTTGATATGCGGAATGGATACCTGGAGGAGTGGACAGCGGGCTGGGGAAATAGGCAGATTGCCGATTATTTGATTGGCTTGGAGTCAAAAGGAGATAAAGTTGTCGTTTTTACGGAAGGATTTTTTGGCACTATGCCGGATGGAATACAGATTTATACGGAAGGTCATAAAAATATTATTATCGTTGGTTCAAATCCGGACGTAAGAGTCATTCCGGACGGACTGATAAAAACATCTCCGGATGATCAGCGCTTCCTAGTTGTCAACAAATCAAGGAATCATCTTCCCGCATCGGCTCTAAAAGATTTACAGCTTGTAATGGAGTTTCCGAAGAGCCCCCGGCTTGATGGATCACAAGAAGTCCTCGAGTTTTACCACTATCAGCCAAACTCTCTATAATGTACAACGTGACCCCCGCCATTAAAAATAAGCTCTCCTCGCTATGGAAAACTATCTGGAAGTTCAGGGTTGAAATTCTCTTGCTCATTCTGATTATTCCTGCCATAAAAGATTTACTTACCCCCGGATATTTCACTATGCATGACGACATGCAAGTATTTAGATTATTCGAGTTGAACAAATGTGTTCACGACGGACAATTGCCCTGTCGTTGGATTCCTGATGGCGGTTTTGGTTATGGATATCCGCTTATGGAGTTTTATCCACCCATGCCTTTCTATCCTATGGAAATAATGACACTGCTCGGATTAGGTTTTTTCTGGCCGGTAAAAATTATGTTTGCCTTAGCTTTCGTTCTATCGGGCCTCGGTATGTATCTTCTGGCTAAGGAGTTTTTTGGTAAATGGGGAGGTGTACTGTCCGCGTTGTTTTATGTCTATGCTCCTTATCATTCAGTAGATATCTACGTTAGGGGAGCCCAGAATGAAGCTTGGGGAATGGTTTGGTTTCCCTTTGTCTTACTCTATATCTATAACCTGATCACCAAAAAATTCACCTGGAAAAACTTTATTCTTTTTGCAATTTGTTTGGCCGGTCAGCTAACCTCACATAATGTCATGACATTGGTCTTTGCCCCAAGTGCAATTATTTGGGCAATTTTTTGGCTCTGGCGTAGCAAAAGATTATCCGGCATTAAACATCTAATATTTTCCGGAATATTGGGAATTGGTTTGTCTGCATTCTTCTTTGTTCCGGTAGTTCTGGAACAAAAATATGTTCATGTCGACTCAATGATATCCGGATATTTCAATTTCATGGCTCATTATGTAGATATCAATCAATTATTCTTCTCCCGATTTTGGGGATATGGTGGTTCAACTTGGGGCCCGTACGATGGTATGTCGTTTTCTGTCGGTCAGCCCCAATGGATTTTTGCTTTGTTAGTATCAATACTTGCCATTTTTGGATTTAAAAAGCATAAATCGTTATCTCTTATGGTTTGGATATCGGTCCTCTTTGGCGGTTTTTACTCCTTTATGACTCATAGCCGCTCGATTACTATTTGGCAGGCTTTACCGGTTTTACAGTATGCTCAATTCCCCTGGAGGTTAGTTGCATTAATAGTTTTTTACTTTTCATTTGTTGTCGGTTATGTTGCTACGATAAAGATTCCTCCTATCGCAAAAAAGATTGCGTTCGTTCTCCTTTCTATCGGAGTTATTATGTGGAACCTCCCATTTTTCCGAGTTGATAGACATGTCAGAGTAACCTTAGAAGAAAAAATGGCCGGGAACCAATGGGAGCTCCAAGTAACCAGCGGCATTTTTGATTACCTTCCTAGATCTGCAGCTGTTCCGCCGGGAGATCCTGCTTTCACCATCCCCATGTTTTATGAAGGCACGGGCGGAATTATGAACTATACTTCCGGAACCGATTGGATAAATTTTGACGCTAACGTTTCCACATCATCAGCTAAAATTATGCTTCCTCTTTTTACCTTCCCGGGACTAGTTACCAAAGTTGATAACAAGGTAGTCCAGTCAGCTCCGGATAAATTCCTTGGGCGTGTCATTATTGACGTACCTCAGGGCATGCATTCCGTGTCAGCCAAAATTGGTTATACCCGCATTCGTTTACTTTCCGACGTAATTACTTTTTTATCTCTCCTCATATTAATTAAATTGGCTTTAAATGCTCGACATCACTCCTGACGAAACCCAAGAAATAAAGCTGGAGATTGAATATCAAGAAGTCAAAAGACGTTCTGTTGCTAGTGTCATGGGTCTTATCACTCGAACTTTTGCCATTCAAATAATTTCTTTCGTCGCCACATTAACGCTCACTATCTTTCTTGATCCAAGTATTTATGGTATTTTTTACCTCGTATCATCCGTAGTCAACTTCTTGGCCTATTTTTCCGATATTGGTTTAGCTGCTGCTCTTATCCAGAAGAAAGAGAAAATCACCGACAAAGATCTTTCAACCACATTCACAGTCCAGCAAATCCTGGTGTTACTGCTATTAGCTGTTCTATTTATAGCCAGTCCGTTCATAAAGTCTGCCTATCACATCGATCAAACCGGTATGTATCTTCTTTATGCCATGGGTATTTCCTTATTCCTAAGTTCACTAAAAACTATTCCGTCAATAATGTTGGAAAGGGAAATAAAGTTCAACAAACTTATCCTGCCTCAAATTTTGGAAACACTGTCGTTCAATTTTGTTGCCGTATTCTTTGCCTGGAAAGGTTACGGAGTTACCGCTTTTACTTATGCAGTATTGGCCAGAGGAATTGTCGGTTTGGTCTCAATGTATATTGTTTATCCTTGGAAACCTGTAATCGGTATTTATCGTGAATCACTCAAATCACTTTTAAGATTTGGACTTCCTTACCAGGCCAACACTTTCCTCGCAGTTCTAAAAGACGATGGTATGACCATGATCTTAACGGGAATTATCGGAACAACCGGTCTTGGCTACATTGGCTGGGCCAGTCGTTGGGCCAATCTTCCACTTCGAATTGTTATGGATAATCTCACCATGGTTTCTTTCCCAACATTTGCGAGACTCCAGCATGATAAAGAAAAACTTGCACATGCAATTGAAATTAGTCTGAAATATATGTGCCTTGCTGCTTTTCCTGTTTTGATCGGTATGGGATTTTTTGCCTTACCTCTAATCCACATAATCCCCAAATATATAAAATGGTTGCCGGCCTTAATCCCTTTATATATTTATATTTACAACTCCGCTTGGGCCAGTATATCCACCAGCTTGACCAATTTATTGAATGCCACAGGGCACATAAAATCCACTTTCAAGCTTATGTTAATGTGGACAGGGTTAACCTGGTTAACGACACCATTTTTGGCGATAAAATTCGGTTATCTTGGAGTTACATACGCTGTTGCGATTATTGCCACCTCTTCAATTGTCACAATTTTTATGGCCCGTAAATACGTTCATTTTAGTATGATAAATATATTAAAAACTCCACTCTCTGCCATATTTACCATGAGCATATTCCTCACTATTTTTATTCATCTTGGTACATCGATACTTTCATTGGCAGCCATCGGCATTATCTCCGGAGCCATTTTTATTGGCACCATCGCCCTTGTTGAAGGCCCGTCATTTTTCACACAAACCCTTAGATATTTTAAACTAAAACATGATTAAAAAACTTCTTTCCCTTCTGGCCATCTTCGTTTTTCTTTTTCTTCCTAAATCAGTTTTCGCTTTTAAAGCCGATACCTTTGTTACGTTTGCCAATCCTGTCAGAGGATATGAAGGCTGGTCAAATGTTAAGCAAACTCCTCTGGATTTACCCAAATTCCAATATCAGGAATCTACACCATCGGCTCTACCGAATACTTGGCTCCTCCGTTTTGATGCTGTAAATGATTCCACAATATCTGCGTACTTTGAAAGACTTCTCGCCAAAGATCAGAACCAATCTCTTGGAGCTTTTCTGGAAATTACTCCATCCCTAACGGAAAAGGCGGGCGTTAATTATCCGCAAGGAATTTCCATGTTTAACGCCAATCGTATTTTTCTTTCCGGATACACTCAAAAAGACCGTCTTCGTTTGATTGACACTTTCATGAATACCTTTTTCTCCCGCTATGGGTTTTATCCAAAGTCTGTTGCCGCCTGGCAGTTGGATAGCTATTCGCTCCAATATCTCCAATCAAAGTATTCTGTTCTTACTGCCATGAACTGCGATGATCAATATTCGACAGATATGTATCGTCTTTGGGGAGGTTATTTAGGCAGTCCATATTTCCCGGACAAAAACAACTCACTGGTACCTGCCTCTAGTCTTAGTAATCGGGTAAACCTCACTATGGTCCGATGGGCCCAAAGGGATTTATTTAATTTCTATGGTTACAAATCAGAATCGTCATTTTCGGTTCAAGTTAATGATTACCTTTCAAAAGGAAAAACTACCAAATATTTTGATAGCCTTTTGGATCAATATGGCCAGATAACCTTCAACGAATTTAATTATATAAATGTTGGGTTGGAAAACGATTATAGTCTTCAGGATTACCATCAAGAAATAAAAAACGTCTTTCAATCTCTAAAAACCACTCAAGACAAAAATAAATATAATCTTCACTTCATTAGCCTTTCCGATTTTGGTGATTGGATGAAAGCCAGATATCCGGAAAGCAGTCCAACTTACTTCTATCGAACAGCCGATCCGACAGGCGCAGTATCTGGAGACATAGACTGGTATCAAAGTCCGCATTACCGCATTGGTTTGAAAACTGTTAATGGAAAGACAAACATTATCGATTTCCGTGTCTACAATCGAAATATTTATGAAGAGAATTTTGCCACTCCAAATCAAAATCTCAATCTATACTCCGAAATTCCTGCTGTCATTGACTCCGTCAAATACCCGGGTAGCCAGCTTCCTCTTGACGTAGATCTATCCGGATTCCAAACTTCCTATGATAAGCAATGGGATTATCGTGAAATATCTCTGGTAAAAGGAAACCAAAAAATTACTTTCGATATCGATTCCATCAGCTTTACCAACATAAAGGCTCCCTCAATTTCAACAAAGGACGTCAAGATTACCACCAATAATTCCGGAACTATCTGGAAGGTCACTCCCTATACTCCACTAAATGATTATCTTCACTACTCCTGGGTGTTTTGGCTATTACTTTCGGTAACACTAACATATTTAATTTACAGACTAATAAAAAAAAATGGTAAACCAAAAATCCCGTTCTACCTGATCATTGGTTTTATCTGTGTTTCGATAGCCGGTCTGACAGTTCTCCGCAATGGCCTAAATTTCCCTTTCGGTTTGGGCTTTTTCGGTCCAAACGGCCACGACGCTATTTTTCACATATCACTGATTCAAAAGTTTTCCGAAAACCCTTTAAATTTTGATCATCCCCAATATGCCGGTGTTAGATTATCAAACTATCATTTTATTTTTGATTATTTTTCCGGAGTTATATCAAAAATTTTTCAGATTCCTGCCAATACCCTCTACTTTCGCATTCTCCCGGTTATCTTAGGGATCATCCTTGTTTGTCTATTAAACAAACTAATGACCAAATGGCTCTATTCTCCATTTGAAAAAGCCCTGGGCTATATTTTTGTTTTTCTTTCCGGATCTTTTGGTTTTATCCCCAGTCTTATTTTTAGTCACGATATTTTTGCCGGAGAATCAACATTTTGGGCAAATCAATCCGTCTCTCTTTTTCTTAACCCTCCATTCCTGTTGTCGATTATTTTTTTATTATTGATATTAATAAATTTTCCCGGAAAAGAGAAAGTAAAACCTCTCCAATTTATTTTCCTTGTATTCCTCGGGGGCATTCTAGCTCAAACCAAAGTTTACGCTTTTGTTATTTTGGAAGCCGCCTTGTTAATTAACCGAAATATTAAGTTGGCCATCGCTACCGGAATATTTGGCATTCTCATTAGTCTGCCCTTCTCCAGTTTTTCGGGATTGCCATTTATTTTTGATCCATTTTGGTTTACCAAAAGTCTATTTGCTTCGTACGATCGTTTGTATTGGCCCCAGCTAGTTCAAGCCTGGCAATCATACGAGGCTTCGGGGAATTTCCCCAAACTCATTGCCATCAATGCTTTTGCTCTTTTTATATTTCTGCTTGGAAATTTAGGTATGCGTCTTTTTGGTTTTTCTGAGATGTTAAAAAAACCGGTTAACCCATCTCAAAAAATTACTTTCGGAATAATCATCATTGGAATTATCCTGCCTCTTGTGATAATCCAAACTGATAATCCTTGGAACACTATCCAATTCATGTATTATTCGCTTTTCTTTTTAAGTTTATTCACAGCCAAGGTAGTTTCCCGTATCTTCGGGCATATCAACAATCTTTTCCTAAAAATAATTTTTCTTATCGTTTTTTTGGTTCCGGCAACAATCACGTCAATTGGTACCTTAAGGGATTATATTGGCAGTTTTTCTTCATCCAGAATCAGTTACACGGAAATGTCTGCTTTGGAAACTCTTAAGAGTCAACCAACCGGTATTGTCCTTTCGCCAATATATGTAACTACTAATCGGATAGCCACACCCAAGCCTCTTTATTCTTATGTATCAACGGCTTACATCTCCGCCTATTCTGGCCAACCTGAATTTATTTCCGATACGATAAACCTTGATATAACCGGTTTCAACTATACTGAGCGTTCCCGGGACGTCCAGCGCTTTTATGTCACCGAAGATAAAACCTGGGCAAAAAACTTCTTAAAAAATAATAACATAAGATATGTATATGAAACTCCTTTGCAAAAAATGAGTTTAAATCCTGAGGATATTTCACTTACAAAGATTTTTGATTCCGGAGAAATTAATATCTATAAAACCAATTAATATGGCCAAAATTAACATCTCAGCCGTCATAAATACACGCAATGAAGAGAAAAATATTGAAGAATGTCTGAAGACTCTCCAGTTTGCGGACGAAATTGTCGTTGTGGACATGGAGTCTGGTGACGATACAAAAAAGATAGCCAAAAATTATACCGACAAAGTTTTTGATCATAAGGCAGTAGGTTTTGTTGAGCCCGCCAGAAATTTCGCTATAAACAAAGCAGTTGGTAATTGGATACTTATCGTTGATGCGGATGAGCGCATCCCCAAAACTTTAGCCCGAAAACTCATCGAAATTACCCAGGAGGACAATGTAGATTTTGTCCGCATTCCCCGAAAAAATCTTATTTTCGGTCAATGGACCCAGCATTCCCGATGGTGGCCGGATTACAATATTAGGTTTTTTAAAAAAGGTTCTGTAGAATGGCAAAATGAAATCCATTCCATACCAATTACAACAGGAACGGGAATCAATCTCGACGCCGAAGAAACCTTAGCTATAGAACATCATCATTACGACACTATCGATGAATACTTTGAAAGAGCTCTCCGTTATTCCACTCAACAAAGCAAAGAATTAATTGACTCCGGTTATAAATTCGACGCCAAGGATTTAATCGAGAAACCCATTAGTGAGTTCATCAGTCGCTTTTTCGCCGGCGAAGGCTATAGAGATGGCCTCCACGGCCTTATATTAGCTTTCCTGCAGTTTTTCTCCGTCATGTTGATTTACCTCAAGGTTTGGCAGCACGAAGGCCACGAACCGAAAAAAGCCGGCTTCTTCACCCCAATTTGGCAAAAAATATTTTACGAGAAGTTCAAAGAGCTCCGCTACTGGTATCTGACTGTTCTGATCCAATCCGAAACCATCAAAAGCAAACGTTTCCTTCTCAAGCTCAAACGCAAGCTGAGTAAATAGTATATTTTTATTTCTAAACAACGAAAACGATCTTTTTGAACGAATTGCACCGCACGCGCGTTAAGAATTTACTTTTGAATTCTTTAAACAAAAGGTGGCGACATAGGCAAGTCTTTGGCGCCGCCTATAGGAGACCACATAGCATGAAAAAGTAAATTTAGCGATCGATGCACTAGTGAAAAAAGTATAGAGAAGTTGTTCTATAAAATATGTTAAAAGTGACTCGGATTAGATATACACTATAATTAATCAATGAAAATAGCCTTCATTACAATTAACTTTCATAGTGACGAGGATACTCTTGAATTGATAAAACAACTTGCTAAAAACGCAGTTCCTCTAGGTGTCATATCCACTATTTATGTTGTGGACAATGAAAGATCCGAGGATATAAAAAATAAGCTAAAAAAATATCCCCAAGTTGTTTATGTGGAAAGCCCCGGTAATATCGGCTTTGCCGCAGGAAACAATCTCGGTTTCCGTAAAGCCCTTGAAGACGAAAACGATGTTCTTGTATTGATAAATAACGATACCTTAGTCCCTGAAGATTTCATCCTCAAAGTTCTCGCCTCTCCAATTTCCGAAAAAAACGTTGGCGCAGTTGGCGGGCTTATTTATTTTGCCAAAGGTTTCGAATTTGAGAATAAATACAAAAAAGACGAACTTGGTAGAGTTATTTGGTACGCCGGAGGTGAATATGACTGGGACAATGTTTATGCAAAACACATTGGCGTAAATGAAGTTGACAATGGTCAATTCGATGGTCAAGTTGAAACCGACTTTATCACCGGTTGTCTGTTTATCACCAAATCGGAAGTTTTGAAAAAGATTGGATTATTCGACGAAAGATATTTTTTGTATTTTGAAGATTCAGATCTGGGAATGAGGATAAAAAAGGCCGACTTTAAATTAATAGTTGACTCGAATGTAAAAATTTGGCACAAAGTTGCCCAAAGCTCAGCTATCGGTTCCTCCTTAAACGATTACTTCATCACCAGAAACCGTTTACTGTTTGGAATGGAATATGCTCGCGTCCGTACCAAGCTTGCCCTATTAAGGGAATCGTTAAAAAAGTCATTTTCCGGAACAAAAGCTCAAAAGTTGGCAATCCATGACTATTACATGAGAAAATTCGGAGGAGGATCTTGGATTAAAAAAATATGAAAAAACTATCAGTCATCATTCTCACTTTAAATGTAGCCAAAGAGATTATCCCGGCCATTAAAACATCACAATTTGCTGACGAAATAATCGCGGTAGATAATGGTTCAACTGATGATACTATCGAAATTTGCCGGAAACATGGTGCAAAAATAATTCATTCCACCAGTGATAGTTTTTCTAAATGGCGTAACGATGGTGCCAAAGAAGCAAAAGGAGAATGGCTCCTATATCTTGATTCTGACGAACGTATTCCTGTTAAACTTGCTCGAGAAATCTTGGCAATCATCGAAGACCCAAAATACGACGCTTACACAATTAGCCGCTATGAAATATTTTTAGGTAAACACCTGGAACATTGGGGAGATCCTCGCGTTCTCCGCCTCATGAAAAAATCGGCCCTAAAACGCTGGGAAGGTAAGCTTCATGAACAGCCAAAAATTGACGGCACCATTGGTGATCTTCGTCATCAGATGGTTCACCTATCACACAAAAATATAGATGAAAAAATCCCCAATACTCTAACCTGGTCAAAGACAGAAGCCAAAATGCTCCTCGACTCCGGACACCCCCAGATGAAAGGGTGGAGATTCATAAGAATTATGTTCACGGAATTCTGGTATAGATGTGTCAGGCAAGGTCTTTGGCGTGACGGCACCGAAGGATGGATCGAAATTATCTATCAAATGTTTAGCAAATTTGTTACTTACGAACGGCTTTGGGAAGATCAAAGGAAGCCTTCTTTGTCCGAAACATACAAAAAAATCGACGAAGATCTGCTTCAAGAATGGCAAAAAACAGACGCTATAATAACAAAGTAATGAAAAAAGCTTTAATTTTTGATCCATATCTTGACACTCTTGGAGGAGGGGAACGCTATAGCCTAACTTTTGCTCTTGGATTGCTTTCATTAGGGTATTCCGTGGAGATTGCCTGGAACGACCACGAAACTTTAAGAGCGGCTGAAGATCGTTTTGGGCTTGATCTTTCCAAAATAAAAATAAATAAAAAAGCTTACGATCTGTGCCGGACAAAATCAGCTATATTAAATAGATTCCTTTTTACCATCAAGTATGGTCTTATTTTCTGGGTCAGTGATGGCAGTCTTCCTTTTCTTTTTTCGAAAAATAATTTAATTCATTTCCAGGTCCCATTCAAAACTATTGGCGGAAATTCATTTGTAAACAAAATTAAAACAATTTTCATTCATAAATTCGTCTACAACTCCATTTTTACTGCTACAGTTCATGAAAAACATTTTCCCAAAAATAAAAGTTTTATCTTGTATCCACCCATCGATACTGAAAATTTTGAGTCAGGAAAAAAAGAAAATACTATTTTATCCGTTGCCCGTTTTGATTCCCCCAGTCATTCAAAGCGGCAAGATATCCTCATTGACGCTTTTAAATTTGTTTGCAAATCTCATCCCGATTATCAATTAATTTTGGCCGGGGGAAGTTCGGGAGAATCGGATACCCTGGAAAAGCTCAAAGAAAAATCTGGTTCGTTACCCATAAAATTCGTTGTCAATCCTGACTTTAATAAGTTAAAGAATTTATATTCAAAAGCTAAATTCTTTTGGCATGCTGCAGGTTTCGAGATTGATGAGCAAGACAATCCTGAAAAGGTTGAACATTTTGGCATGACTACTGTGGAGGCCATGGCGGCCGGTTGTGTTCCGATCGTCATTGCCAAAGGTGGGCAAAAGGAAATTATTTCCAAAGGAACCGGCTTTCTCTGCTCCGACGCCTCGGAAATTGCTGCAAATACTAAGAGCTTAATAAAAGATGAAAATCTTTATCAAATAATTCAAAAAGCCGCAATTGACCGATCGCGTCAATATTCGCAATCCTCTTTTTTTGCAATTCAAAAAAAACTAATCAAAAATTGAAATAACAAAGTGGAAAAACAGTCATTTTTTTCAAAACACTATGTTGCTATATTGATAGTTTTCGTTTTGTTAATTTCTACAGCGATAAAATTTATTGAAGTAAAAGGCTACAATTTTCCTTTCACTATGGATCAAGGAAGGGACATGACTGATATTCGCCAAATGGTAGTAACACATACTCCCAGATTGGTAGGTCCTACGACTAGTATTAATGGTGTTCTTTTAGGCCCATTTTGGTATTATTTTAACCTACCCCCGTTCTTACTATTTGGAGGGAATCCTGCCGCAATCGTCTATTGGCAAATTTTTTGGTTCCAAATCTCATGCCTTTTGTTGTTTTTTGTCCTGAGAAAAAAGAGTCAATCATTAGCATTTTTTACCTCAGCTCTTCTTCTAATTTCTCCTTTTGGTTTCAACACCGCCCGTTATTTTTGGAATGCAAACTCTATGCCGATTTTTACCATTCTTTTTTTTGTAACACTACTCTGGTCAAATAATTCAAAATGGAAATATTCTCCATTATTGGTAGGGCTAATGGCCGGGTTATCGATGCAAATTGAAGCTGCCTTTGGGATAATATTTTTCCCGTTCTTGATAATCTACTATTTATTTTCCAGTAAGAAACTTAGAAATATTTTTCTGACCGCTATCGGATTCTTCCTGACACTGATTCCTCAAGCGTTATTTGAGCTTCGTCACGGATTTATCATGACTAAAATATTTATTGATGAGTTCACGGGGAAAGGAAGTATGCTCGGAGAAAAAACAACTTTTCTTGAACGGCTAACTCAAAGATGGCAGCATCTGGTGGACATAACGAGACATACGAGCCATCTGGACGCAAACGTAGTATTTATATTTACAGCAATTGCCTTCATAGTTTTTATCTATCTCCTGGTTGCAAAAAAGATTAGAGAAACAAACAAGGAATTTACCTTAGTCACTTTAATATTCATTTTTACGGCTGCTATTTTTTACCTGCTTTTCCCTGAAATGCTAAAGTCTTGGTATACCTTAGGATTCTCAGTACCGATTATCTTCGTTGACGCAATTCTTTTGGAATACCTATTCAGATCAAAAAATATTATTTTGAAGATATTTTCTATTCTGTTTGTTATTTATTCTATCGTTAGTTGCATAAGATCACAGGAGGATTACATCTATCACATGAACAGTCTTTCCCAAAATGACCCCAGCAATCTCCAAAATGAAATTGCTGATTTAAATTGGGTCTACCAGGAAGCCAATGGTCAAGGATTTAATCTTTATAGTTATATTCCCTCAGTTTATGACTACCCAAACCAGCATGTTTTCTGGTGGTATGGTACAAAGCAATATGGATACCAACCGGCAGATATTTCCTATCTCCCAAATCAGCCGGAATATATTAAAGATGAAGCCAAGGCTTGGACTAAGCAAAAACCGGTTTCCGATAATCAGTTAACTTTTCTTATCATCGAAACGGATCGGGAAATGCCTCAGAGAGAGCAGGCCTGGCTTGGCAATTTCGCCGGTCTATGTATCCTAAAGCAAAAGTCATTCTCCTGGAACGCCGAGGTTAGGATGCTCTCAAAGTGTAACAAATAAGCTAACTAATCTTCTTCTTGCGGAATATTATTAGAGCTGCTATCGTGGCGGCCAGGCTAGCCAAACTAATCTTTAATCCCAGCCAAAAGCTTTGTGGTTCGTAGTCAAAGACTACCTCGCCATTTGGATCAGTTAGTTTTATACATCTAAAGATTCCATCACACTTATCAATAGCGACCACCTTACCATTCACAGTTGCCTTCCATCCTGGGTACCAAGTATCTGCCAAAAGCAGTGTCTTTCCTGCGCCTAAAGTATACGAAATCTTTACTGTATTCGGAGTATAAGAAGTAATCGTCACCGACCCCTCTTTTGAATCAACATATCTGGCTCTAGATTGGTAGCTGGAATTTTCCAATATCGCTGTGTCAGCAGTTTCGAAAACTTTCTTCCATTGTTTTTGATCAATTGTGTAGTTAATGTTGTTTCCTCCGATTCTTCCCAAGCTATCCCTTTTAACCACCAGTAGATACTTGACATTAAATTCACCCAAAACTTTTGCGTCATATCTTGAAAGTTCCGAATATCTTGACAAATTACTGTTTAAGTTGCCATTAATTTCTACTTGGTATGCTTTAACATAGTCGGCTACAGCCATTGGATCATATCCGGAAGGGCTCATGAAGCGATACGCCATCCATGTGGCGGGCGGCATAATTTCTGCGTTTTCCCGGTCGATTCTGAATATTTCTGTTTTACTCTTATCCTCAAGAAATGTTGTAATCGGTGTATCTGGAAAAACAATTCTTTGGGGAACAAATGGAATATATTTCCACCCGAATCTAAACATCTCCAAACAAATCATTAGTAACAGTGCCCCGGTAAACACTTTCCACTTTTTGGATAATAGAAAAATTATTGAATAGCCAACGATAAAAACGCCAGGGAGTATAAGATTGTGCAAAGTAACCACTCTTTTTTCTATTAACGTCATATTCGCATTAGTGTCACTTGTGAAGATTCCGGTAGTAAATTTCGCCAGATAATAAATTACGGCATAGAAAATCCCCATCAAACCAATTGTTATCAAGATTTTTTTGACACTAATTTTTTCTAAATTGGAAATGACCATTCCTGCCAAAACTGCCAAACTCAAAGAAAATATTACGGCGATTCTACCTGCGGCGCTAGTCGACACTCCGGGAACGCTAAGAGTATAGATCGACCTCCCCAAAAACGTGTCAAATCCAAACATCCAGGCAATGACTGCCGTAATAGAAAAGAAGCGGACATATTTGTTTGACTTAAACAAAAACAGAGACAAAATAAAGCAAAAAATCGACAATATTCCACAATAAAAAATGGCTTCGTGATAATTAAAAGCTCCAAAGAAATTTCCTGTTGCCGGATTTCCATAATAATCTGGAGCAATTAATGTCGTTAAATACTTCAATGGGAGTAAACCATAGTTGAATGCAGAAATATAATTTTCTTCAAACCGGAGCCCGTATTTTGTCAGCTCCAAAGTTGGCAATAGTTGAACCGCTGCTAATCCAAAAGATAAAATGGCCGGAATAATTGCCCACAAAATCAGTTTGATATTTTTTTCTTCTAACCATTTCCATATAAAATAAACAATCGTCAAAACCGAGATATAAACCATGATTTGGAAATGTCCTGATGTAATCAATAGGAAGAATACAAATGGCAGCCAATAAATAGTTGTCTTTTTCTTTGTTTGGAAATATTTTTCCAAAATAATAAAAACCAGAGGCATCCAGATCATTGCCTGGGCAGCCGTGATGAACTGAGCCCAGCTGATTGCAAAACCTGCATAAGCGTAAATTATGCCGCCAATTACGGATCCAATCTTGCTCAGTTTAATCTGCCTTAGGAACAGGTACATTGTCACCGCACAGGCAAACGAGGGGATCATCACTAAAAAACTCCATCCCCGGATATCCCCCAGCAGCATATAGATTAGATTTAAAGGGTAAAAGGCACCGGTGTGGAATGTTGCCAGCAACGGATAACCTGAATATGAATAAGGATTCCACAGCGGAATTTGCAGATGCTTCCATCCTTCGGAAACCAAGCTTCTCCAGATGTAAAACTGCGACATGATATCCGAAATAAGTGGGTTCTTGACAGGGACACCGGTAGGATAACCCCATTTATTTTCTAGCCAAGGCAAATACGCACCAACCAATAGATCGCCGGGGAAGGGGACATACCCTCTAAAAAATACTTGCCAATAATAAGTGATACTTGCGCCGATAAAAACTAAAAAAGGCCAAAAATTAAATATTTTCTTCATTACACACCTATTATAATCTCCCTGATATACTTTAGGCAGGATGAAACCAACAATAGATATAATTATCCCCAGCTTCAACGGCAAATATTTGTTGGAAAAGCACCTCCCTCAGGTCTACAAAAATTCTGACTTTCTGAATAAAGTGATTATCATTGACAATGGTAGCACCGACGATACAATCGATTGGCTTAAAAAAAATTATCCTCAAGTTGTTATTGTTAGAAATAGCCGAAATCTTGGTTTTACCAAACCTATCAACCAAGGTGTGGCTGTCTCAAAATCTGACTATATTGTTTTATTAAACAACGACGTCCGCCCTGAAAAGGGTTACCTTAAAGATATTTTCCGGTTCTTCGACGATGAAAACGTCTTTGCTGTTTCTTTTAACGAAGATAAAGCTTCCTGGCCTTTAGTTACCTGGGAAAACGGCAAGCTGCACTTTTCTCAGGGAGAAGACAAAAATAGTCCTCGGTATTCATGTTGGGCATCCGGCGGTAGCGCTATTTTTAAACGGAGCATTTGGGACAAGCTTGGCGGTTTTAATGAAGTTTATGCCCCCTTTTATTGGGAAGACATAGACATAGGCTTCAGAGCTTGGAAAACGGGCTATAAAGTCGTTTGGAACAACAAGTCTACAGTCTTTCACGAACACGAATCAACGTCTGCAAAAATAAACCATAAATACGTTGAAATCATAAAACAAAGGAATGAACTTCTTTTTACTTGGATAAATATTACCGATAAAGATTTAAAAAAAACTCATGCTAAATTCTTATTTTTCCACACATTAAAACATCCCGGATATATAAAAGTAATCTTTTCCGCGCTAATGCGATTTCCCTCAAACAAACAAATAGTTAAATTTGTTAGAACCGATAAACAGGTTCTATCTTTGATAAATCAAAAGCTATGAAAGATATAGATATCTCTATTATTGTCGTTGGCTATCGTTCCGAGAAGACAATCGTCCCTTTCCTAGATGCCACACGGAAGAGTCGTGATGGTCTGAATAAAGAAGTAATTCTGGTCGATAATTACCCCGCCGACAAATGTGTTGAGCTGGCAGGAAAACACCCTCTTAAACCAAAAATTATAGAAAATTCTGAGAACGTCGGTTTGTCAAAAGCCTTCAACCAGGGTTACAAGATATCAAAAGGGAAATATATTCTTATCATTAATCCCGACACTCGGGTAAACGGAAGCGCTTTGAGATTACTCTTTGATTTTGCCGAAGAGCATCCGGTCTTGGGTGCGGTCGCCCCCATGCTTCTTAACGAAAACGGGAAGATTCAACCATCGGTATTTATGTTTCCCACCATCTGGAATGCTATTAAGCACTACTTCTTTGGTGTTAAACATAGTTTCAACAAATACTACCCCGGGAATAAGACTACTAAGGTCGATATAGCCGTCATGGCTGCCTTTTTAGTTCCGAGAGTAACTATTAACCAAGTTGGCGGATTGGATGAACATTATTTCCTTTATTACGAAGATATCGAGTATTGTCGGCGCCTACATCGTTTTGATCTCCCGGTATATTTCTATCCAAAAGCAAAGGTCGTCCATATCCATGGTGCTAGCGGTAACTTTTCCGGCCATTTAAATAGCCCGCTGCTTGCCTCCGCAAAGCAGTATTATGGCTCATCCTACTTTGCCGTATTAAACTCAGTTCTTTGGGCCGGACACAAGTGGCAAGTTTTATTGAGAGGTAAAAGATTCCGCGATTAAAATATTGCTTTTTTAAGGCTTGCGATTATGACAGTCTTTGGCTAAAGCTGTTCGCTCTTCAATGGTAAATTGGCCTATCTCTTTTCTATCAATTATTGTAGAAAAATAATTTTCATCTTTTTCATCCAACTCTACCAAGTCCACAGGCAAACCTCTCATAGGCTCTCGCACTAAAAAACGCAAGCAAGTTGTTCCATTTGTGGGAACCGGTAGTTCTCCTGGATAACCAAGCACGTTTCCGTGTTCCCAATATGGGAAGTATCCATACTTTTTATATCCATATTGATTTAGTAAATAATACCAAACAGTTTGGATCCGATACGGAATACCTGTAAGGCGTAAGGTAAAACCTCTTCCGGCAGCTTCGGTATACATCTGATCAATAATTTTTCGTTCATCGACAAGATTCATGTAGGGCTGAGGTTTGATTGTTGTGATCAAACCTTTGTCCCTTCGGTCGTATATTAGTAACCCGTTGCTAATAATAATGCCTAGCAAAATTATCCATATTAATAAGTTTTTATTTTCAATTTTATCCAAAATGACACCCACCCCGATAAGGATGCTGACGCTAAGTGCGATATTCGTGTAATAACCCAAATGGCCGCCGGCCAGCATTATTCCCACCCACGTAAATAGCCAAGCCAGCAATATGGCATACTTCTTATCTTTAATGGCAGAAATCACAAGCCATGCCGTAAAAACGATTGCCACACATGCAATTACAACTCTTTGCCAATTTATGTCGAGTGACAATCCGACGAGATTATCCCGAAACATCGTCAAATATTTGTCCCAAAATAAAGAATATTTAGATTGGCCGGCATTCATCACTCCAAATCCACCATGAATCAAGTTAATTGCCGTCTTTATTTCCCGGAAATTATATTTCAATTCAGCCACTATGAAAGTTGACATCGTCACTCCAAAAGCCAATATTGCCAGGATCCAAGACTTTAATTTTATTTGTTTCAATTGTGGAAAGATCAAACAAAAAAGTGCAATTATTCCAAGCCCAAAACCGGCATAAATAATATTGAATTGAATCATCAAACCAAAGCAGAGAGAAATTATTGGCAATCCCCAAATTTTAGTTCGGTTTTCCTTTTTATAAATCGATACTACGATCAGCATTATTATTAGCCAGCAAATGAGTGCCAATGCCTCTTTACTAAAATAAATGGCATACTGACTTTGTTCGAAAGAAATTGCATACAAAAAAGCGGCAACATACCCGGCCTTCTTTGAGAAGAGCTTTTTTGCTATCGCAAAAACCAGAAAAATCCCCAATGCGTTAATAATTCTAAATACGGCCGACACAATATAAAGGTTTCCACCTGCGAGCAAATATAGTGGGCCAACCATGTACCAAAATGCCGGTCCGTGGAACAATCCGGTATTTCCACTTGCCGGAGGACCGATTAATTTAAAATCTCCCTTTAGGTAAATATTTTCCGCAACCAGCGCATCTCTTGCTTCATCAAACCCGAAATAAATATTTTGCTTGAAATAATAAAACCTTACAGCCAAGGCGATAATAAAGATTATCCCCAGAATGTGCCACTTTTTTAGTTTCACCCCTCAATCATAGCAAAATAAAATCATTTTCTCTTATACACATTCCATTCTCCTCCGTAAATCGGTGCCAAGACATTATATTTCAGAGAAATGAAGCTAATCAGTCTGAGAACTTGTTCTGATTCAACGTTTCCGGTTTTTTTCAACCAAATACGATAAGCGTTAATATCTAATGGCGGCGATTGAGGGTATTTATCTATTTCCGTATCTACTGTACTTGTCGAAGCATCAATAATTATTTTTGGAATTGTATTTTCGATATCATTATCCAATTCATTCAATCTCTCTTCTCTTGTGTCATAACCGGGTAAAAATAACCGGAATTGATAATAATATTTATCAACTGATTTTCTGTTCGATAAAAATAATAAAGATGGTTCACTTCCCCAAATTAAAATTTTGTCTGAAGGTTCGGTGTTATATCTAATTAGGTCAAGCGTTTGTTGATGCTCCTGAAAATTATTATATAAATAACTTCTAAAAATTAATTGTTTGCTAAATGGTTCGTGTTCGTCAAATTTCTTAAAATCCAAACTTATTTCTTTAACATTAAGGACCGAAAACACTAGGACCACAAGAAAAAATAACAACAATTTGCCTGAGATATTTTTAAACTTCACGTCATATTCTTTATATAGATATGAAGCGAATAGTGAAAGAGGAATCACAATCGTTAAAAAATATTGGTTATATTCTCTTTTCGAGATCAAACAAAGAATAACTTCTATTACTACCCAAACTCCGATAAAGAATTCGTCGCTAGATATTTTTTTCTTTAGCTTCAAGAAATAATATGGTAGCCCTACAAATACAATTGAAAGGGGATACATCGAAGTAAATAAATACATCAATACTGTCCCTATGGACCTGATTCCTGATCGGGCATAAATCGAGTTGAAAATAATTACTTGATCAATAAACTGATTAAATGCTCCGTTTAGTGTCAAATACATTACGGCTAGTCCAACCACAATAGAAAACGATGCAACTGCTATTAATATTTTTTTACCGGAATCAATGATTCTATTTCTAAATATTAATAAGGTTGCAAAATATGCAATTACGATTCCGATAAGGTTAGGTTTTAATAGGAACAATAAACCACCCAGTAAACCTAAGCATATCTCATTGATTACCTTGTTCTTTTCAGATCCCTTTCCGGTATAGATACTATTGAGGACGAATAAAAATCCCAGCGACTGAAATAATAAGCCATATTCTTCAACTTGATTTCCCCCCACCAACAATTTGGGTATTAACAATAATAAGGAAAGTTCCCCAATTAGCCCGGTGAAAAAGCCAAATTTCTTTATTAAAATTTTGCCAATAACACTAAAGACTAAAAATAATGAAACAATTTCAATCAACCAAATACCCCACAAACTAGTGGGAGTGATGGCAATTCCGATGGCATTAATGTAATAAACCAATGGTGTTTTATGATCCCAAATGTCTCGATAGGGAATTGATCCATTAAGAACTTGTTGTCCGGCATAAAGAAACGCACCGGAATCTCTAGCAGGCACGAGAGTGTTAACAGAAGTAATAAACACAAATATAGACAGTGACAAAGAAAATATCAGGAGACCCAAGCTCTTTAGAAAATTTTTATTTATCACTAGCAAATTTTATCAAATTACTCATATATAATTGAATGAATAGTACGCAAAGATAGAAAAAATGAAGCTAACTAAAAATCTTTGGATTGCCCTAATTGTCGCCATCATTCTCAGATTAATTATTTCTGGAATAACCTACCACCCGGATTTTTCGGGACAGCTACTTTCCGGATATTTTTTTGGTTACAAAAATGTTACCAACATTTATGATTATCTTGTTTCTTTACCTCCAACTCATCCTCTCGTTAAGAATTTTGGTGTTGGCGATATTTTTATTTATCCACCCCTAACCTACTTTACCCTAGGCTCTTTCATTAAGCTGACCAGTCCTTTGGTTTCGGAAAAGTTCTTCCTTAATCTCATGAATGGCATGTCGATTTACCAACCCGGCATTGTGTGGAACTTAATCATTCTAAAATTTCCATATTTAGTGATTGATATTGCCATGGCTTTTGTTTTGGCTTCGCTCTTTGATAATGAAAAGCAAAAAAAATGGGCCTTCCTTCTGTGGCTTTTTAATCCTATTACTTTCTATGCCACTTTTTCGATGGGTGTTTTTGACATTATCCCCGCCATATTCACTGTCCTCTCTCTAGTTTTCGCCAAGAAAAAAAAGCTTGGCCTGGCCGCCGTTATGATCAGTATTGGTGCCGCCTACAAACAATATCCACTTTTTCTTCTTCCGTTTGTAGTCTTTTCGGCCAAAGGTTTCTGGAATAGAGTGAAAGTAGCTTTATGTGGCATAGTTCCATATATTCTGACTATCGCCCCATACCTACACTCTTCTGCTTTTAAAGCCATGGTATTTGGGCCAAAATCTCAAAAAGAATTCTACATGGAATGGTTGGTTTCAGGTGCCGATGGCCTTTATCCCTATTTACTCGGTTTTGTTCTTCTTGTCTGGCATGCTTATAGGAATCTCCACTTATCCGAGAAACTTTGGAAATACTATCTCGGATATTTCTTAATTCTTTTTTCCGTTACAAATTTCCATCCCCAATGGTTCCTTTGGGTAGCTCCATTTCTCGTCATTGAACTGGTGGCAAATAGCTGGCACAACCTTTGGATCGACTTAACAATCTTTGCCTGCTACGTTTTTATCGTCCTCACTTTCGATTACTCTCTTTCGGTGGGGCTGTTCGCGGTGGTTAACCATAACCTAAACAACTTCCCCGGTTTCGATAAACTAATCGCAGCCAAAACGGATCTATTTTTTCTAAAAAGTTCTGTTAGAAGTATTCTGGCTGCAACCAGTGTGTTCCTTATTCTTGATCTTCTAAAGTCAAAAAGAAAAGGGGATTTGAGAATCAATCCGGCTAAAAATAAATGAATTATCTTGTAGCGGTAATTTTTTCCGCCTTGTTTTCTCTCAAAACAAAATCTAGTTTATTTACTTTTTTCTATCTATCTTTACTTCCGTTTATTGTTTTCTCCGGTGAAACGCCAGTGTCGATTTTCTTCTCGCTTCTTCTTGGATTTATACTCTTTTTCATTTTTCAAAAACCAAAATTGAGTAATTTCCTCATTTTTTCAATCGTTCTAATTACCATATTCATTATCGTCAAGCCGCGCCTGGGTCTGGATATGAGTTTATTAAACAATGTTAATGCCCAGAAGGGTGAACATCCGGACTTTCAAACAAGCCTTGTCGCTAAGCTAATTCATAACAAAGCTGAACTTGTGCATTCTTATATTTCCAACTTCGATAAATTATTATCACCGGTTGCTGTTTTTGCTTCAGGATTCTGGCACAAAATCGATCCGTATTACCCTCTCGGATTTTTATTCCCTTGGGACTTGTATTTTATCTATCGATATTTTCGTTATAAAAAAATCAATCTAAAAGATAAACCCTGGAAATTTTTCATCATTGCCTTATCCACATTATTTATTCTTTCCGGAGTGACTTATATCGACCAAGCCCTTCTCTTCGGTTTTGCCGTAGTTTACTTTTTGGCTCTTCTTGCGGCCCATGGCTATGAGACTGCCTCGAAGAAAACAAGACTTGTCTTTCTTGGCCTCAACCTTCTCTTCCTTTTCTATCAACTCAATATCACCTCCTATTTTAAGATATGAAAAAGAAAATTCTTTTTTGGATTATTATCACGTTAATTGCTTTTTTTACTCGTTTTTATAAGCTCGATCTTTATCCTCCCAGCCTTTCGATCGATGAAGTCTCCATTGGTTATAATGCCTTTTCAATTCTAAAAACCGGAAGAGATGAGTGGGGTAACTTTTTACCCTCCTCATTTAGATCGGTAGGAGACTATAAGGCACCCACCCTTATCT
This sequence comes from Candidatus Collierbacteria bacterium, assembly GCA_903886255.1. GTDB lineage: Bacteria > Patescibacteriota > Microgenomatia > UBA1400 > MFAQ01 > UBA2277. The sequence continues at coordinate 10,577 of CAISLM010000092.1, read as the reverse complement.
ATTTGACGGTTCCCTTTGTAAAAATATTAGGACTAAACGATTTTAGTACTCGGCTGCCGGTCGCCATCTTTTCTGCCATAAATATTTTTCTTTTTTGGTTACTGGTCAGTCGTTTTATTTTTAATAAAAAATATTCCGGTCTGGCATATCTCTCTACTTTCATTTTTTCCATATCACCCTGGTTGATCATTTTTTCCCGTTCAAGTTTCGAAGCAGTTGTCGCGCTGTCTTTCTTGTTGGCTAACCTGATATTTGCCTTTGAGTTTAGAAAAAATGGCCGAATCAAGGATTTCATTTTTATGTTCACTTTTGCCTATTTATCTGCCATTACCTACCATTCGACAAAAATTGTCGTCCCATTAATCAATGTAATATTTATTCTTTTAGACTACAAATGTTTTGTGGGCTATCTCACCGATTGGTATCGTGAAAGCAAAATAAAATTGTTTATCACTACCATTATTTTTATTGGTATATCAATATTCTTCATAAAAAACTTCATCTTTGGACCTGGATCTTCCAGGGCAGGCATGACACTACTTACTAATGACTTTGATTATGCTAAAGGAATAATCCCGAAACTCATTGCACATCCATTATTTTGGCTTACCTCAACTATTAGCTTAATTTCTTTTTGGTACAAACGATTTTTGGAATACTTTTCTGCTAATTTTTATCTCTCTTCCGGCTTAGGTTTATCAACTCCCCTTTGGCCGGGTCAGGGGGTAATCTATGCCATCGAATACCCCTTCTTGATCGTTGGATTTTTTATCCTCATTAGCTTAAGAAAATATTTTGATTCCTCAATTTCCCAAAAATTCGTCGTTTCAATTCTCGTAGCCTGGTTTTTTCTTGGATTCCTGCCTGCCTCAATTTCCAACAACAGCCAGCACGCACTAAGAAGTCTAAATGTTTTACCTGTAATCGCTATTCTTATTTCCCTTGGCATTATATTTGCCGTCGAATCAGTTAAGAAACCAATCTTTAAATACATACTCTCAGCAGTAATTATTGCAGGATATATTCTTGGGATAATTAGATTTGTAGATTTCTACACTCTTCATTATCCGATTGAACTTTCCGAAACCAGATCTTATGGTTGGAAGCAGATGGCGATTTATGCCAGGGATCACCATTCTGAATATGACAATGTCTATGTTGATCCACGTTTCGGCTCAAGTGGTCCATTTACGTTCGGAACTCCCTATTTATATTTTCTCTTTTATTCTCAATATGACCCGAGTAAATATATCAACGATCCAAGAAGAAAGGAAGGCACTAACTTTGAAAATTACATCTTTACCATTGATAAAAACTGGCCGGATATTAATCTAACTAAGAACAACTTATACATTGCCAGTCCTTGGAATTTCCCCCAGTGGCTTTTGGAATCAAAGCGTGAGAAATTTTTTGTTCAATTTATCAATAAAAAATCCGGCATTTATGCAATTTCAAACTGAGCCGGAATATAATTGAAAGCGATCAATATGAAAAAACTCTTATTCTGGGTTTCCGCAATTCTAATTTTTATTTTTTGGCCGGTTTCGTTTTTCTTGGCTAATAATAACGCCTGGTCGCAGATTTTTGTTGGTACTCAAACAATTTTTACACCCGATCCTTTGGCTATAGATATCCAGAGTACGAAGATATCGCTAATTCCCAACCGGAATTTAGCCAGAATTTATGAAAACAAAACCACCATCCCTCTAGATAAATTCAAGTCAAATGTTTTTGTATCTCTAGATTTGAATAACTATTTCTTTTCACTCCACCCACAAGAAATAATCGGTGGCTTGAATTTAACCAAGTATCCATATCTGGCGATCATACCTTTTCTTGTGGGGCTATATTTTTTTTCGGAAAACAAACTAAGAAAGTGGATATTGTGCACTTTTATTGTTGCTGTTTTATCTCTTGCTTTTATAAATCGTCAAGATAAATTTGACATTCTTCTCTATTTTCCGGTTTCCGCAATTTGTTTACATGGCTTAAGGAAAATATACACTTCAAGTGTAATTTTCTATTTCTTTTCGTCTGTCTTTATCCCCATTTCCACGATCGAGTTCCTACGAATAATTTTTGCCAAATAAATGAAAAATTTTAGAAAATATTTACCAATCTTCATTCTCATCTTTTCTATTGGCGTTGGTATATTTTTCAGGTTCTATCAATTGGGTAAATCTCCAGTTGGGGTTTACGTAGACGAGGCTTCAATAGGTTACAACGCTTATTCAATTCTTAAGACAGGTAGGGATGAGTATGGTCAATTCATGCCCATCATGTTCAGATCCTTCTCCACTTTTCAAAGCCCAATTTATACCTATATCACAGTTCCTTTTATTGCTCTCTTAGGATTATCTTCATATTCGATCCGTTTACCATCAGCAATATTTGGAGTCCTCACTATTCTTCTTCTGTATCTTTTAGCAAAAAAACTATCCTCGTCAGAAACGTTTGCACTGATCGCGGCACTTTTCCTGAGCCTTTCTCCTTGGCACATCCAATTTAGCCGCACTGTCTATGAAACCAATATTGCTCTTTTCTTTCTGCTTCTGGGCGCTCTATGTTTTTACCATGCCCTAAAAAAACCATGGCTATATATTCTTTCTTCTCTATCATTTGCGATTTCTTTTATTGCCTATCGAGCCGAAATTCTTATCGTTCCGGTTTTACTTCTGATGCTCACCTTCCGTTTTGGAAAAACAATCGCTTCGAACGTTAAGTCACATATGTTACCCATTGTTTTAAGTTGCGTATTAGGCTTAATCATAATCGTACCTACTGTACTTATCTTACCGACTCCCGGGTTCCAGGCGAGATCGTCGACTATGAATATTTTTGTTCCCTCGCTTCAAGAACCTTGGGGAATTAAAGTCGACGCAGGCAATCTGAGTTGGATTTTAAATAATCGTCAGCTACTTTCTGTTAAAGAGTTTCTATCTCTTTATACTTCTTATTTATCTCCCCGATATTTGTTTTCCCTTGGAGATGCCGGTCCTAGAAAGCCATTTCCTGATTTGGGCACATTTTTTGTTTGGCAATTTCCATTTTATTTGGCTGGTTTATATTTTTTATTAAAAGAGAAGAATAAAAAAGATCTCCGCTATTTTGTCTTTACACTTCTTTTGGTTTCTCCTATCCCGGCAGCGCTTACACGAGACCCTTACTCCACCCTCAGATCACTTCCTCTTGTTATTCCGCAGGTCTTGCTTATCTCTTTCGGGTTAACCAAGATTTTGGAAATGACTTGGCCTTTATTCAATAAACAAAAATATCTTATCCTCACCATCTTGGCAGTTTATTCCACCACCAGAATGTTTATCTCCATTTTTTATCACAATGACTATTACACATCAATATACTGGAACTATGGCTGGCAGCAAGCTTTAGAAGATGTCCCAAATTTGGATCCTGATCTGCCCATTGTTGTCGACAACTCTCATGGTGATTCCTATATCGAAATTCTTTTCTTTTTAAATTACGACCCTGCCACCTATCAACATGATAATTTTGAAGTACCCCTTTCGGAGTACTATACCAATTTGACTAGAAACACCACCAAACACATTGGTCGATTTACAGTGAAGGGATTCCAGTGGGGGATAGATACAGACCACACAGAGCAATATATCATCGCCGATAACATAGCCATTGGTCTTGTTCAGATACATGAGCATAATTTGACCATTGTTGATGAAATTAATTTTCCCAGTGGGGGAGTTGCCTTACGTATTTTAAAAACGAATCCCAAAAAATGAAAAAGCTGATTTTATTACTCGCTGTATTGTCTGTTTTACTTTGGCCGGTAAATTATTTTTCTGTCAATCGAAAAATTAGTTTAGTTCCGCAAATGATTTCAGAACCTGATTACCAGGGGAGGCAATTAATCCTGCGAAACACTTATTTATATCCAAATGTTCCTCTTGCCCGCTTTTTTCAAAATAAAGCAGTCATCATCACCAATAAATATTTAAATAATTTTTTTGATTTTATCGACCCGGGCTATTATTTATTTGGTTCACACCCAAGAGAATTAGTTGATGGTCAAAACTATACCAGGCTGCCTTTATTTGCCTTGATTCCCATTCTTTGGTTCCTCTTTAAATTCAAAAACAAAAGAAAAAAAATATTTCTTCTCATACTCACCGGTCTACTTTTGATACTTTCATTATTTTTAAATCATCCGGTATACGATTTTTTACTTTGGCCATTTTTCCTTCCTATGATTTATTTTGGATTGTTGGACATTTGGCAAAAGAACAAGAATTTAGGAATTGCCGCTTCCTCCTTGCTTTTGCTTGAGGTCATACTTGAACTTAGCCGAGTTATATCATGAAAAAATACTTCTTTATCATTGGACTGATTATCGCCATTTCTCTTGGTTTCTTCGTTCGATTTTATAAATTCGGAAAAGCTCCGGCCGGTCTTTATCTGGATGAAGCGGGGCAGGGATACAGTGCTTATTCAATTTTAAAAACAGGTAAAGATGAATTCGGCATGCCTTTCCCGGCAGCTTTCAGGTCTTTTAATGATTATAAAACCCCGGTTTATATTTATCTCATTGTTCCGCTCATCCCCATTTTTGGACTAAATACTTTTAGCATTCGCTTGCCGTCATTTATCTTTAGTATTTTAAGTCTCCCGCTCTTGTACTTTTTGATTCTTAAGCTCACAGATAAATCTTCAAAGTCAAAGAAATTTGCCCTAATATCGACCATATTTTTAGCCATCTCGCCATGGCATGTTCTTTTCGGACGAACAAACTTTGAGTGCAATGTTGCTCTTTTCTTTCTCCTTCTTGCTTATTATTTATTCCAATTCGCACTGGAGAAACCGAAGTTTCTCTTATTCTCAGCCATATTCTTTGCCATAGCGTTGCCCGCCTATCACTCGGAGAGAATTTTGGTTCCCTTAATGGTTATTTTTCTGTTTATAAAATATTTTAAAATTATTACTTCGCGATCATATCTCAAATACACTTTAATCAGTCTTTTTCTGGCACTAGCCATTTCGATACCTACAATAAGAATCATTAATACACCAGGATTTTTGGCCAGAGCTTCCACTTTAAGTATTCTGTCTCCCAAAAATAGTTGGGGCATAAAGGAATGGCCATCATTGTATCTTTCTTACCTTTCTCCCCGTTATCTTTTTTGGCTGGGTGATTCCGGACCGAGAAGTTCCTATCCCGGTCTTTCCGTCTTCTATCTCTGGCAGCTGCCTCTCTATTTGTATGGACTATATTTACTTTTCAATAGAAAGATTCCTTCAAAATTAAAAAGCTTTATTTTACTTTTATTAATTATCTCTCCCATACCGGCGTCTTTGACTCGCGATCCTTTCTCCACTATCCGCGCCTTGCCGCTGGTTATTCCTATTATTCTAATTTGTTCCCTTTCTACTGCCGACATTTTGGAAAGAATCTCTTCTCTAATATTAAAATCAATTCTAATTACACTGGTTCTATTTTATTCAATCCTTAAGCTTTATAGTTCCGGGTACATTCTCAATGAATACTATCGAGCTCCCTACTGGAACTATGGCTGGGAACAGGTCACGGATGTGATCAAACAAGAGCTTGATCCAAAACTTCCTATCATCGTCGACAATGCCCGTAACGAACCATATAGTCAATTGTTGGTATTTATGAAACCCGATCCGGCCGTCTATCAACGCGAAAATTTCGAAGTCAGCAATCAAGACTACTATTCATACATGGGTAGAAACACGACCAAAAAAATTGGCAACATCACAACCAGAGGCATCAACTGGGTCGAAGATAAGAAAGTTGATCAGTATCTAATCGGAGATGATCTGGCCATTTCTCTGCCGCAGATCAAAGATAATCATTTAATTTTAATCAAAGAAATTGATTATCCGGATGGTTCGCCGGCGTTCCGAATTGTAAAAACAAAGCCCTAACCAATCGCATATAATTTAACCAATGAGCATAAAATCCATTTTAAAAAAATATTGGCCATTACTGCTTGTTTTGATTCTTGCCGGTGTGATCAGGTTCTATGGACTTTTGCAAAATCCCATTAGTCTCTATTCGGATGAGGTAGATATGGGGTATCAAGCTCTTTCTTTGTTAAAAACAGGTTGCGATTATTCCGGTTTCTGTTTTCCGGTTCAGTTTCACTCCTTCAGTGATGTCCAGCCGCCTTTACCGATATATTTTATTGCTCTTACTCATCTCGTCGGAGTACCTTTGGATTTGTCAATCCGCCTGACCTCAGCCATTTTTGGCCTGCTCGGCATCCTATCCACTTATTTTTTGGTAGAAAAGCTGGCTTCAAAAAACATCTTTAATCTCAAGCTTCCGGGAATTGGGCTTATCTCTGCCATTTTATTAACTCTAATTCCCTGGCATGTAACTTATTCTCGAATTGGATTTTCTTTAACCACTCTCTATTTTTTTGTCACCTTAGGATTTTTATTTTTTACCGAATATTTAATAGAAAGAAAAAATTCTTTTCTTTATCTTTCCTGCCTTTTCTTGGGATTATCGCCAATGGTCTACAACACCGCGAAAGTTGCCATCGTTTTTTACCCCTTCATTTTATTGCTTTTACCCGGAGCTTTTGAATTGTTTAGGAAAAATTTAAATATAAAAATTGCTTTTTTGGCAATGTTCATTCCTTTGGTCATCATGTTTGCCGCCGGCGGAACTACGGCCAGATTTGATTACATTTCTATCTTTACCGATCCCACGGCCGCTTCAGAAGTTAAATATCAAAGACAGCTGGATTCCGGACCCACTCTTGTAGTTGGAACGTCACCATCAATATTGACTGATTTATTTCACAATAAGCCACTTTTTTATGCCAATAATCTCTCCAATAATTCCTTTAGTCTTATCTCTACTCAATTCTTATTCACCACAGGCGATCCAAATCTTCGCCAATCGATTGGCGGTTGGGGAATGTTGTACCACTCGTTGTTTCCCATTCTTTTGTTGGGAATATATTTTCTCATTCGCTTTCGTCACGATCGCTTGATCTTATTTTTGGGTTTACTGGTGTTGGTAGCTATTTCCACTTCTGCCGTAACCCGAGATGGTGGGGAACATGCCAGCCGTTCCTTCATGATGATCCTTCCCATGATGATAATTTGTAGCGCCGGGTTAGCCTATCTAAAGCAATCATCAAAGATCCTTTTATATATATTTTTTGCAGCCTTGCTGATTGAATCGACCTTTTATTTTCATGACTACTGGGTTCATTTTCCTTATACCTCGGAAAGATCTTTTAGTGCTGGGATGAAGGAATTAATCCAAGAAGTCAAAAAATATCCTGATCAGCCGGTTATAATCTCTCCCAAAAACGACAACCCCTTAATCTTCTATGCTTTTTACATGGGATTCGACCCCCAGAAATTCCAGCAATTTGTCAAAACCAACACCCTTTATAACAGCCAAGGACTGGATAAATTAAATCTTGATGGTAATAGAATTGGGGACACCAATCTCTACATTGCCACTCCCATTGATTACAAAAAAGGTCCGGCCGGTACTCTCCCGGGAGCGATCTACTTCCTTAGCAAAGGTGAATTCGATACTAGCGGGACACAGTCTGTCACTCAAGTTAGTGACATAATTAGATTGCCGTCCGGCGAGCCTTTATATTATGAAGTTCATTATTAAACACAAAGTTTCAATTTTCCTGAGTCTTATCGTTATTTTAGGTTGTGTTCTTCGGTTTTGGAATTTGGCTGCTCTACCGGTATCTTTAAACTGGGATGAAGTCAGTCACGGCTTTAACGCCTATTCAATTTTAAAAACAGGTATGGACGAATGGGGAAGGCATTTTCCTTTGATCTTCAGAGCTTTTGGGGACTATAAACTTCCTCTCTATATCTATTTAACTGTTATCCCTGTTTATTTTTTTGGTCTTAGTGCTTTTTCGGTTCGCTTCATCTCTGCTCTTTCTGGGGTTCTGGCTATTCCCGGGATATTTCTACTCACTAAGGAACTATTTCCCGAAAAGAAAATAATAGTTTGGAAATATTCGCTTCCTCTTGAAATAGTTTCTGCTTTTTTACTTTCCATTTCTCCTTGGCATTTTTTCATCTCCCGTCCTGCACTCGAAGCGAATCTGGCTCTAACTTTAATTATTTTTGGCGCCTACTATTTCCTCCGCTTCCTCAATAAAAGATCTTCCTTATTACCGGGCCTCATTTTTCTTGGTTTTTCCATGCAGGCATACAACACTGCCCGTGTTTTTGTACCTTTATTCTTAGTCATTACCTCGATTGTTTTATCAGGGAAGGGAATTTGGCAATTAGTATTTCCAAAATCAAACAAACTCAAAAACATTTTAGCTCTCATCATATTTTGTTCTTCGCTATTCTTAGTTGTTTCCCAAGTTTATTCCGGAGAAGGTTCAGCCCGATATGACAAGCTAAAGATTCTTTCCGCATCAATCGTTTTTCAAATCGGAGCCGCCCGATCCCAAAGTAATCTTCCTCCCATTATTGCCAAAGCAATTTATAATCGGCCGGTCTATTTTGTTTCCACAGCCATCAAAAATTATTTAGGCTATTTTTCACCCGCATTTTACTATCAAACTTGGGGAGCACAAGACCAGTTCGCCATTGCCGGAAAAAATTTGCTTACTTTACCGGTTTATCTCCTATCCATTTTGGGATTAGTTTCCATACTTTTCAAACTAAAAAATCATAAAAGCAATCAATTTTTATTAATCTGGCTTCTTCTTTCTCCGGTAGCTGCGGCTCTCACTTCCGATCCCCCTCAAGCCTTAAGGCCAAATCCCATGATTCCTGTCCTTATCATTTTTGCCTCTTTTGGATTTGCATTTCTATTGGAAAAATTACCGAAGAAATTCTCGGAAATCATTTTTGTTATCATTTCGGTTTGGATAATCTTTTCCTTCGCCACCTATTTTTATAACTACAACACCGAGTATAAAGTCAAATACTCTTCCTCCTGGCAATATGGTTATTCCCAGGTTATGAATTTCATCAAAGATTATGGTTCGGAGTACCAAAAAATATTTATTACAAAACGATATGGAGAACCTCATATCTTCTATGCCTTTTTTACTAAGCTCCCTCCTCAAGACATTCAGCCTGGTGGAGATAACATCCGTTTCGCCAAATCCGACTGGTTCTGGACGGACAAAATTGACAATGTTTATTTTATAAATGATTGGCAGATTCCCAAAACCTCTGTTGCTACCCTACCCCTTGAAAGTGGGGGAGACGTTTCCACCGCCAAGAGCTTGCTTGTCACCTCACCGGATCATGTCCCGGTAAACGCGCATGTCATCGAAACAATTAATTTTCTTGACGGTTCACCTGCGTTTATAATTACGTCAGTACCGTAAAAATTCTATTCCATGAAGAAATACGTAATTTTAATTATCGCTTTAGTTTTAGGTTTTTATCTAAGGTTCAATAATATTGCCGTGTTTCCTAATGGTCTTACTTGGGACGAAGCGGCTCTTGGATACAATGCCTTTTCAATTCTAAAAACCGGCAGGGATGAATTCGGTAAATTTCTCCCCATTATCTTTAAGAGTTTTGGTGATTACAAACCGGGGTTATACGTTTACCTTGCCGTTCCCTCAATCGCAATCTTTGGACTAACCGAATTTGCCGTCCGTCTTCCTAGCGTTCTATTTGGTACCCTGGCAATTTTTGGGGTTTATTTATTTGTCAAAGAATTACTGGAAAAAGAGAAATGGGCCAACTTAATTGCCTCATTTAGCGCTCTCGCCTTGGCAATTTCCCCTTGGCATGTGATGTTTTCTAGGGGAGCATGGGAGGTAAACGTATTTTGCACCCTTCTATTATTCGGCCTTTATTATTTGCTACGATTTATTAAAGGAAAGTCATCTGTTCTTCCGACCATTCTTTTCGCTTGTGCCTCGCTGATCTGTTATCAGGCAGCTAAGTTCCTCACCCCGGCCAATTATTTATTAATAATAATTTTTTATTGGAAAGATTTTTGGAAAAATTTATTAAATACAGTTAAGACAAAATTGGGTCTGGTTTATATTGGATTATCGATTGTTTTTATGATTTGGTTTGCCTTTGGATTTATCTTTGGACCGGCAGGCAATCGCCTTACCAGCCTAAGTATTTTTACTTATAAACCGGGTGTCAGTCTGGAGACAAAAAATACCGACAACGGAAATCCTCTGACCCTCTCTCTGTTCCATAACCAAACTCTCCTTTCTACTCAATTGGTTATTTCCCGTTATACTTATAACTTTTCGCCTGAAGTTCTTTTTTATGAAGGAAAAATCACCACTATCCGCGGCCACATTCCAGAAGGAGGCATGCTAAATCCTTTGGAATTTATTTGGCTCGTTGGAGGATTAATTTTCATTGCCCAAAATATTAAAGATAAAAATAGCAAATTATTAATCGCAATTCTCCTGGTCGCTCCGATTCCCGCTTCGTTAACGTTGGCTGAATTTTCAACAGTTAGAGCCTTATTCATGACGATACCACTCAGTATAATTTCAGGGCTCGGCATGTACTATTTTTGGAAACTGTCAAAACCGGTTTTCATTGTCGTATCGATAATATATTCGATAACCTTCCTCTAC
>CAISLM010000091.1 GCA_903886255.1 Candidatus Collierbacteria bacterium | reverse complement strand
GGGAAAGTTGGGATTGATATTCCAGCTTTGATCATCTGCCGCAACTATTTTTGCCTTCCCAGGTGCTTTTCGATCGAGTTCTTCTTGGAGAAAGTGTGTGAGCCTCCCATCCCCGGCAGCTATTTCTAGAATTGTTACTGGTTCATCATCATTTTGAATGGAATAAATATTGCTAAGTAAATACTTAGCCAAACTATGTATGTACTCTTGATTCAAAAGCTCAAAAACCCGGTGTTCCGGTCTATCGCAAAAATCTCGCCATTTTCCGGAATTTTCCCCACTAAAGGCTTTTACGATGTCTTCATGTGAAGGTAGATATGACGGATCATTTAACTTCTCAAGCGTGGCGTCGGGAGAAATTTCGATTTGGCGTCCCGCTTCATCAGACGATTCAATATTTCCTATTTGCGACTCATCTATTTCCATTTCCATAGAAACATTGTATATCAATGAAATATTCTCTTGAGGTGTGCTCACCGGCTGGGTTGATTTTCGAACTATTCAACTTTCTTCACTTCCTCTTGCTTCTTTTTGAGTTCTGCCAAAGCTTGTAAGCCAACTTCAACTGGGAAAAGTTCATCAAGCTCTTTCTCCAGAGTTTTACCATCGTAAACCGCTCGAGACTGATGTGCCCAATCATCTTCTCTTCGAAAAGCGGCGGCAATTAGACGAATCGTTTCAATGGAAACGTCACCACTGAGACTTGGACCAAAACCATCTCCCCCATCGTGTGTTTCAATCATTGAATGGATTATCTACTACAAAGATATTAAGTGTCAACAAAAAATTAACATATATTATTGTCGTTTCCGATAGATAAGAAGACCTTCATGTTCTATGCTGTGAAGCAGGTCAGGATTGTGTATTTCTTCAATCACTTTCAAATGTGGTTCCAAGCCGATACGCTCTAATACTAAGGAACAGAGACTGTCTTGAATATCGGACAAACAAAAAGATTTGGGGTGTAAGACTGACAATGCGACATCGAGGTCAGAGTCTGGTTTGTGTTTGCCAGTTACCCTGGATCCATAGATGACAGCGTATTGAATCCTGTCAAAATATCCCAAAATCTCAACCAACATAATTAATTGTTCGTTCTTAATCCCTGGTACTTCGGTCTTTTTCTCAATTTCCACAGACGAATTATATCAACGATGCTAAATCTGAAAAGAATTTATCTATTGTTATTGCCTATCTCCGCGTCTTTGGGGGCAATGACGATCTCAACATCACCCTCCGGCCAGGTAATTTCATGGAAAGCCATATTCGAAAGCTTGGTCCGGTGAGTTTCAAATACATTTACTTTGGCTTTGCCTTTCCAGGTGACATCATCAGCTTTGGGTGCTTCGATAGTGTAACTATTCAATTTCACTTCGTTCCTTCTGTTGAATCCATAGGCTCTGGAGATTTCATCAATCAGCCATTGTCTTTCTTTTTCGTTAAGTTGTCGCCAGGTTCGGTCATCTTGGTCAGAAATTAGAGTTGCGGGATCAAAGTTTATTTGTTCATCAAATAATTCAAAGTTATCCAAAGTTTCGGCAACTCCATCGGCCATCATGCCCTGCCATTCTTCAAAAGGAATTTCTTTTTGTATACCATCTTCAGTCATGATGCAATTTTACTATAGAAGTTGGCAAGCAATTAAGATTGCCAATAAAAAAAGGCCTGGCAATGCCAGGCCCCACACTCCAATTAATTATTCTTACCAAATTCTTTAATCTCTTCCTCCAGTTGGCGTTTTTCCGCCTCAAGACTATCGAGACTCTCATGGACGCCGGCTATTCTTTTTTGGACCATAGCCAATTTCTGCTTCATTTGGGTCAGTTCTTTGGCATCTTGGTATTGCCGGTGCAATTCTTCAACCTGGTCAACGACCCCATCGGGAGCAGCAATAACACGAGGATCATGGGTCAAATCCCGGACACTGTTGAAGGTTCCGTTGTCTGGAACCCAGAAAACCCAGTTAGGCTTACTGTCTCTTTGAAAAGATGGGCGGCCACCCAAGCCAATGGTGAGGTCAGGGATAACAGCAGTTTTTGCAGCAGCATTCATCTCTTTAATCCATACTTCCAACGTCCCGGTTAATCGATCCCAACCCGCCGAATCCTTCGGACCGGTTGCCTCTTCGTCCCAGCCAGGCAACGCATTTGAGATTCCCAAAATATAGAATCTTTGTGGATCTTTTGGATTTTGAATTGTGGCTACCAAGCAATCAGTGGTCCAACTTTGGGCGGAATAACGAAATAACACAACCGGATTCTCCACTAAACTAACCAAATACTTCGCCAAGATTTCAGTATTACTTTCCATATGATTCTCTCCTCTTTAACTTTGGTTAGATGTATTTAATCTTTGTAGATTGGTCTTAACAAAAGGTGACCTAAGCCTGAATCGGAGTTATACCAACCCTCAACCCAATAACAGACTCCTTCATCAGCTTCCATTGTTCCTGTTAATTCAAATTCCATACCCGTTTCGTTTCCGGGCTTTCGGGTCAAAGATTCGATTTGGATTGACAGAACTCGAGAATGACTTCGAAACTGAACCGGTTGTGATTTCGTTCCACAGCGGCACAAGTTTTCGATGAGAACCAGGCGGTCGGGACCTCCGACAATGCCCTGTTCCCAAACTCTTCCTAGATTACTAGGTTTACTCATGTTGTTTTTCTCCTTTCCATGAGATGAAAATTAAAGAACTTAGAATTGGAAATCTGAAGCCGAATAGCCTCAAATCGACATTCTTACTGTGGGTAATTTACTACGAATACACTCAAAAGTCAACATTATGGGTTTACTTCTAACTGGTTTGATTTTCAAACTTTAATGATTAACTTTGTCACGCAAACGTTTATCCAATTCCTCTTCTTTTTCGGTGTGAAGGTGAAAAAATTCTGTTACTATTCCCGAATAATAATCATAGGCAATTTTGGCCATTGCTTTATCAGAATGTTTAAATCCGATTATTTCTAAAGCGTTTATTAGATGAGAAACATAATGAATCGTACAAAAAACAACTTCATGCTCGATTTCCTCTAGAGTAGGTAAATCATCATTCTGCATATAAGAATGATCCGGATCAGCGTTATTTTGTGTGGCTCTTCGCATCCAACGGACTAATCGTTTTAAATGTGGTGAATAGTGATTGTCCGGACCTCTTAAACCTGAAATGATGACGCTTTGTTGTTTCCAGGAAATATTCCCCATCCAATCCAAAATTACTTTGCTATTTCTTGTTTCCATTTGGCAAAATTATATCATTTGGCCACAACTCGACAGCCGAGACGAGTTTCGAACGCAGTAGAAATTTGTTTGTATTACTTTATCTTTTGCCCATGATAAATCACCGCAGACTGGACAGCGAACTCATCTTGAACAGCTTTATCACCAATAATTTTCGGGCTTTGTGTCAAATATATTGGTCCGCTCCATGAGGCTACATTTTTAAAACCGCAGTCTTTTAATAAACGCTTAAAATCAATCGGGGCTAATAGGGTTTGTCTAGGGCGAGGAGGTTCGCTAATTTGTGCCGCAGTAACGAAAAATAATTGACCTCCATCCATTAACGCCGCAAATGCTTGCGGCAGAAATTTTTTCAAATCAACGCCTGTTATTCCATTTGGATCTAAGGCGACACATTCACCAATAATTATTTGTTGGGTTTCCGGGCCTACGACTGAATCTAATCTATTTGCGTCTGCAACAATATCTGGGTTCACCTTCCGATCAATATCAAGGGTTTTACAGCTTAATGTACGCCATCGGTCGGTATTCGGACCGGAACCAACAACTAAAATACTTCGGCCCTCCGCCCCTTGCGTGCGTATCCGATTGTACTGATCATATATAAAGGGTGATGCCAGTTCGGCAGCTGTAATTGTTCGTTCTGAGGGCGCACCTATTATTGTTGGGCCATTTGTTTCATCAATCATTTTTCAAGTATATCAACAGATTTTATTACAGCTCGCCGGCTGGGTCGATTTTCGAACTTGTAAAGATTATTTTCCGGTCTTTTTTAGGCCAACAAAAATTGGTAGGAGAAAGGTCAAAATATAATATAAATAGACATCGAGTTTGTAATATCCGCCGACCGGCTTGAAAAGCTTGACCAGTAAAAAGTAGTCCAAAAGAATTGCAATAATGGTCCAGATAAAACCCAAAATAAAGTAATCTTTTAAGGATTTACTTTTAATCTTCTTAAACAAAACCCAAAGAGTGATAACTATTCCTATCGGCATAATTAACCAACCAAGAATGGCCGGCGGGACGATCATGAAAAGAATTATTCCCAAGATATAGCCGATTAACCAGAGTAAGAAACCCCACCCCAGACCTTGTTTCAAAATTGTATTGCTCATTATTTCAGCATAACAAATAGATTCTTATTTTTCAAAGATGCAAAATGTTAAACTTAAATAATGGAAAATCAAGCTCAATCTGCGCCGTTAGTTCAACCAACACAAGCTTCACCAATAAAAAACGATAATAAAGGGCTAAAAATATTTTTCGGTGTGATCTTATTTTTCGCCAGTGTAGCTTCGGCTTTCATCGGTGGATATTATCTAAACACTTTCTTAAAACCTGAAACCGAAACCACTATTGCGATTCAACCCACAAACACTCCCACACAATCAATGCCGTCAATCCCAACGGGGGATACGCCAGAGGCAAACACGATATACCTACCGGGGAAAGAATATTTCGACGATACATTAATGGCGCTGACGGAGGATACCCCGAGAAAAATATTGGTGGCAACAGTGACAAGACAAGAAGTTGATAAAGGCGCAAATCAAGCCACTCGGGTGAGTTTCTTTGACGGAAAATCCTGGACCAGAAAGACCCTGACAAAAAATTATGATACAACTGCAATCTATACAAATAGCTTAGTTGCCGGGTGGCAGGTTAATATCGATTCCTCAAGGGTTCTCAAACAGAATGTGACAGGAAAAATCATCGTTGATCAAAATACAATGGGTTTTGATACCGGAATATTAACAAACAATATAGCGGTGCGAAGTTTGCCGGGTTATACAAAATTTATGTCCACCGGCGAAGGATATCTAACCATAAACGGAACACAAGTAAAGGCAAAAATACTTTATACCAGAATTTATTCCAACGATGCAAAAGAAATACAGTTTTACGATACTCCGTTTGGGCTAACGACATATTGGTTGGCTTTTTGGGACAATAATGGAAATTTCTATCATATTGATTCAACTAATGTGGATAAACCAACGGATAAATACCAAACTCATCAGTTCGGTGTAAAAGTTGATGCCAACGGAAGCGTCACCAAAACGTTCCAAGTACAAGTAACCAATAGCCCGGAAAATCCGCCATCATCTTTTCAAATAACTCTAGGGGACCCAATTAATCAAAAGATTTCTTATACTACCGATTCCTCAGTCAATAAGGCTCCGAACAATTCATATACTTGGTTCATGAGTCAAGGTTCTGGCCAAATCGATAGCGTTACTCCAGGTTTTGGAGTAGCGGAATATATTCACGACTAAAACCAGGGGTTGTTGGGATTTTTTAGTCTCAATACGACGACTGAAATTATTGCAATCAAAATAATTGAAACTACAGAAAAAACGATAGCTAACTTATGTTTTTTGGTTATTTTTGAAATAAAAATCCCAATGCTGGCCACAGGTAGACTCAATGCCGAGACTATTACGGCTACCAGCTTGGCCAAAGGAATCAGAATCAGAGCCGGAAGCACAATGATGGCGTGGGCACTGTAAGCGATAGATAAATAAACCAACATTGCAAAAATAACGGCGATAGGCATCATATACAATGATTGTAATGTATCGCAATGATGGTTTAGCAGAGATTGTGAGAGATCCTTCGCCTAAAACTTTGGGCTATTTATCTCAATGGTTTACCGGAGAGGGCGCGTTTGGGAAAGGGCTGTCGCTTCTTGGTTGGCCGGTGGTTAAAGATGACAGACCCTTACTGGTTTGGGACAAAGAGAATGGTTTGCGAATTGATCTTCTAGTCGAGGAAAAGGTGATGTATTCAAAGACAGTTTTCCATTATGTCAAAAAAGATGATGGATTTGTCTTGGCAGTCAATTTAAAAAGTCTCCTCTCTCCAAAAAAAATTCTGGGAACTTTTAAGGCACTTTGGTCACAAAGTAGACTTCTGACAAATTATCAAAAAACCTATGACGAAACTAAAAGATTGGTAGAAGAAATTCCGACAACTACGCCAAAGGACAAGGCAGATATCGAAAATATTTTGGCGAGTATCGTTTGGCCACGCGTAGTCGCTGTTGATTACACGGGAGAGTTTCTGTTTTCTGCCTTGAGCAGCAATTATTCTAAATACAAAAAGCTGGAAATATTAAACATTATCCAAGATAGAAATAGAGACCGCGACTGGTATACCCAATCGGTTTTGGCTTGGTCGAAATATAAAGAAGGAAAATTATCCAAAGAAGCGCTGGCAAAGGATTATGGTTATGCTGCCGGAGATGAATACGAAATCACTCAGCCCCGGTATTACGAAATTGTTAAGCAACCTAAGCCGGTTGTTGGCGAATTAAAAATCGAAGAAATTCAAATCAAGAACCTCCTGGATCTGGTTGCCGGTGTGCAGTATCTCCGCTCTGAAGCCAAACGGAGAAGTCTCATTTGGATTGCGGCTTTAAGAGAATCGATAATGTTTTAATTTTCGATTGGGCCAGGTCCGGCCGAAAAATCCGAAAAACCCAACTTTTCACAAACGCCATAATAGCTTCTCAGTAAGTTGTTTGTCGACGTGGCGTAATCGTGATAGCCGACAGTATTTTGTGGACAAGTAAACTTCAAAATAGTTGAGCTAACAATAAAAGCTGACAATAACCCGATAACAAAATATAAAAAAATTTTAGTCATTCTTGATCATTATAATGTCTGCAGATTATTTAGCTGGCGTGATTTCCGTTTCTTTAGTTAACCTTTTTATTCCGTACATAGAAATAAACCCCAATATAAAACCAACTACATGCACACCATAGGCAATCGTTGCCGTATCCTTTAGGAAAATTGATAATAAGATATTACCTAATATCCATAAGCCCAAAAATATGTATGCCGGCACATGGAAAATACTGTTTAAAAATAAAACTTTGAATTTCTTCGTCGGATATAAGCATAGATATGCTCCCATGATTACAGCGATCGCTCCGCTTGCGCCAACCAAATAATCATAATGAAATAAGGTTGCGCCCAAGAATGAAGCCAGTGCACCCAAAATGACGTAATAAAATACATAGGGAACTGGTTTAATTTTTGCCTCTATCTCGTCTCCTATTATCCATAGATAAAACATGTTAGTTCCGAAGTGAATGAAATTTTCGTGAATAAATAGCGAGAGAATTAAAGAAAAAATAGAAAAATGGGCATATCTAAAACTCCATAATTTCAAAAATAGAGAAGGATCGGGAGAAAAAGTTTGACACAAGAAAATGACACCGGTCA
The DNA here is from genome assembly GCA_903886255.1 of Candidatus Collierbacteria bacterium. Classification (GTDB taxonomy): domain Bacteria; phylum Patescibacteriota; class Microgenomatia; order UBA1400; family MFAQ01; genus UBA2277. The sequence continues at coordinate 5,051 of CAISLM010000091.1, read as the reverse complement.
AAAATATTAACCCGATCGTTGCAATAGGAAAAATGGTCGGTCGATCATCTTCTCCAAGTAAAATTGGTGTCGTCGTTAACACCGGATACATCATTGACGGGCCGATATGTTCGACTATGGTTTCTTCCTCGGCGTCTTCTTTTAGTTCTCCTTCCAAAGATTCGCCTATCTCCATCATCCGGGAATTTCCTTTTTCAAAAATAGCAAGTTTTTTAATATCATCTTCTCTTACCCACTTGGCCTTACAATCCGAACAATCATAAATAAAGACGTTTGATCTATCCAGGTAATTTACCGGTTTCATTTGACTATTGCAAATTGGGCATATAATTTCACCTTGAGGTATTTGGAGATTTCCAATAATTTTTTTATCTAAAAAAATTGGTTCCTCGGGAATATTTTTGTTCTTATTAATTCCGTCTAAAACAGCCTTTAAATCAGATGGTTGGCCAAACAACAAACCATGCCCATTTGGACACTTTTCGATATTTACACCTCCCAAGTTAATTAGGACTAGATCACTTTGGCATATCTGACATTTCATAATTTCTTCATCTGATCAATTTCATTCTACGGATATTGAGGGATATTAACAATAACTCAATAGCTTATGGTGTTTACATGACCCAAAAAGAGAGTAAACTATCTACTGGTATGAAAAATAAAGAAAAGAAGGAGAAGGTCGTCGAAGAGCCTGGAGGAGGTCGGTTTACCGGTGGAAAAAAGAGAGAAAGGATTGTGCGAATATTCAATTTGTCCGAGGATGTTTGGCCCTTTATCGATGCAATCGGTGATGAAAAAGCGCGAAGAAATGAAATAGAAGAAAATATTAATTTGGCAGACCGGGATTTGTTTTCTATGGCGGAAGAATTTGAATTTACGTTTATAACACCCAAGAAATTGAATCCCCTTTTCGTAGAATATTTCAAAAAACTGTGTATGGTGCGGGAGATGGAAGTATTGGTGCCTAAAAGACATACCGGTAAAATCTGTGAGGATATTGTGGCCGACGAAAAGATCATGAAGAAGCTGGTGGATATGTCAAAAAAATATCAGAGGTTGTCTCTCACAGCCTATTCCACGACGCCCTATTTTTTAAGTCTGGTGAGGAAACTGCGAAGTAAGGGGGTTGAAGTCCGCACGCCGGAAGCTCCGGAAGAGGCAGATGCCTGGACAGTAAATTTTTTCGGAAGTAAATCGGGAATTAGACAACTGACGCAGATAAATGGTGCGATCAGAGCAGACCTAAAAATGCCGGAAGGAGTGGTTAGCTCGGGAGTATTGGATTCGGCCAAGATCGCGGCGAATAAGTACATAAAGGAAGGCGGAGTGGTGATAAAAACAAATAAGGGGCATGCCGGAATGGGTGTGTTAATATTTCGAAAAGGCGATTTACCAAAAAACTTCCGTGAGTGTCAAAAGGAAATCGTCGAAATATTAAATAAAGATTGTTATTGGGAAAAATTCCCGATCGTGGTTGAGTCCTTGGTAACACCTGACGCCAGAATTGGAGGAGGTTTCCCAAACGCAGAATTTTTGATTAAAAAAGATGGTGAGGTAAAGCTTCTATATTACTGTGGAATGAGAGTGACGAATAAAGGTGTTTTTGGTGGAGTGGAAATAAACAAAAATGCTCTGCCTCGAAGAGTGGCTTCAAGAATTACCGATATTGGATATTTGATTGGCGAACAATATGCTTTTGATGGCTATCGGGGATATTTCGATATCGACTATATTGCCGGAAAACGTGGAATAATTTATGTCAATGAATCAAATGTAAGAGTGACCGGAGGAACACATGTGTTTCAGGCGGCGGTGGAGCTGGCCGGACGAGAATTTATGACGAAATCGTATGTATTGTCAAATAATTCGTTTGATATACCTGGAAAGAAAAAATACACCTTTGGCGAATTGCTGGAGCTAATGAAGCCATTACTTTTTAGCAGAAATAAAAAAGAGGGGTTGGTGATTGTATCGTCCAATTTGCTGGCGATGAAGAAGCTGGCGTATATCATTATCGGAAAAAATAAGTTGCGGGCTCTGAGGATCGAAGAAGAAATGAAGAAGTTGCTGGAAAGGTAGTTAATCGTGAAACTTTTTCTCGCCGGCTTCGATACGGACCGGTAAAATATTTTCCGGGGGACAAAGCGGACAACGCCAATTATCGTTGTAGGAACAGTAAGGATTGTAGGCATAATTAAAGTCCAAAGATATTTTTCCATTGATATTTTCTATCTCAAGATAACGTCCGGCGGGGTAACTTTCTGTGCTTGAAGTGCTGTCTTTGAAAGGTAAAAATAAGGAATTGTCAGTTCCACGGAAAATGGTGAGATGACAGGAAGTGTTATCTATGGAAAAGCTAACCTTACCAGCCCTGGTGTATTGATCGGAATCGCCCTTGCTGGTTTGAATATTTATCGACGACTGGTCTTCGTGAGGGGTCAACTCAAGGTTGGAAAAAATAAACTTTTCGGAAAACGGAAAATATTTGAGGCCGGAGAAGGATGTTTTTTGCTCCGGCGTTAAAGGAGAATCGGAAGTGTTACTAAACATTTCGTCTTTTTGCTTTCGGAAATTATTTAGGTTATCCATAGAATAATGATAACTGTCTGCAAGAAAAATTACAATTTATTGAAGTTTTTGGCACAAAAAAAAGAGGGCACAGATGTGCCCTCAGGGATTTCTTAACTTAGACCATAATCGTTGCCGCCATGGGTGAAACCGGCGGGATGATCGTGGTCATGATTGCGATCGCGATCATCGGGAAGAATGCCTTCCTCGATCAGCCACCATTCGGGCATGGCATAGATCTCGACCAAAGCGTCCGGGGTGAACTGGTTCGCGCGGGTAAAGTGGGTGGTGCCCAGGTCGCGGTGATCAACGCGATTACCCATACCGGTGCCCATTCCGGCGCCGCGAGTGGGAGAGCCGAGGGAGTAGCTTTCCAAAACGGGGCCGCCCTTGGTCGTGCCGCGGAAGTTGCTGAAGTGCTGAATGCGAGGAGCTTCGAATTCGCGGAAAGCGGCGACGGCGATTACGCCCAAATTCTGGGTGGAGCCGGTGGCGCGGGTTGCAACTGTCTGACGATCGAAGGCGGTGAAGATGAATGGGCTGGTTGCCTTTTCACCCCAACCGGGCACAACGTAATGTGCGTGATGGGAAATGATCAGCCCGTCGGAGAAGAGCAGATCGGCGGGGGCATTCTTGAGCGTGTCCCGGCCATCAACGCTGGCCAGTACTTCCAAACGCCCGGCGATGTCGCTGTCGACAACGATCGTATATTCGAGGCCGTGAACGGCCTTGACATAATAGCGGCCATTGTGGCGATACAGAGGCAAACTGCGCCCGGTATTATCGACAATGGAAACATTGATCGGACCTTTTTTAATTGAGGTTTCAGACATTGGTTCCTCCAGGGATAGGTTTAACGTGCTCGGATATGATCTAACCCGGGAAGTTTATCATGTTATGAGATGGTCGTCAAGGCTGGAATGACGGGTGATCGGAAAATTTGAATTATGTATTCGGGATCAAAGACTTCGTCTTTGCCCTCATGCCCGCCTCGCCAAAATCCGTTACGGGTTTGGCTCCGGCACCGCTCATCAATTCTATAATGATATTTTACAAAATCTTCACAGGTAAGATTTTGTAAAACCGAGAATTGATTCGCTTACCACTTAGGTAGGAAGGATTTGATGTTTTCCGGGGTGATTTCGATTGATTTAGCCTGGCCGGTGACAATAAGAAGAGCGACTTTGCGGACAATGCCTTCGATGGTTCGGTTTAGTGTACGAATACCGGCATCGTAACCGAGCGGACGAATGATGTTTGGCCAGAGGGAATGATCAATAGTGATTAAGGCAGGATCCATTCCGGCAGCTTCGAGAGCTTTGGGGAAAAGATACTGCTCAGCAATATGGGTTTTTTCATCATCGGAATAGGAAGGCATTTGAATTGGTTCAAGACGATCTGTAACAGCTGTCGCCAAATTACCGGTGTTGTTGGCTGTGGCGATAAAAAGAACCTCGGAAAGATCGACCGGATAATCAATAAAATGGTCAAGGTAGCGATTGTTTTGAGACGGGTCAAGAATTTCGACCAGAACACCCATGATGTCTGCCCGGGCGTCTTCTGTGACACGATCAATTTCATCGAGAAGAATAATGGGATTTTTGACACCGGCATCACAAAGAGCTCTAACAATATACCCAGGTTCTGCTTCGAGATGGAGACGAGATTCACCACGGAGATCTTTGGCCGATCCTAAACCGCCGAAGGGAATACGAGAGATTGGTCGACCCAAAGCCTCGGAAAGTGCATAAGCGAAGGTGGTTTTTCCGGTACCAACCAAACCAACAAGACAAATAATGGGAGCTCGAGCAACACCAAGATTCCTTGAAGCACGGAGTTTTAAAACAGACATATATTCGAGAATGCGTTCCTTTACGTCCTCCATGCCGTAATGATTTTTATCGAGAGTGTCTTTTATGGCGACAAGGTCGATGGGACGCTCGACACGCTTGTTCCAGGGAACTTTGGCTACCCAGGAAATATAATGACTAATTTTTTCGTATTCTTCAGAAAAAGTGCCTTGACTGGAAAGCCTTTCCAAACGGGAAATCATGTCGAGAGTGTTGTCTTTTAGCGCAGGAGGAACTTCAGCTGTTTCGATTTTATGACGAAGATCATCAAGCAAAGAATATGGTTGTTTGGCAGAGGCAGAAGAATCCATAAATTCATTATATATGTTGTGTAGTCGAAACAAAAAGCTCCGAGGTGAATCGGAGCTTGTTTGGGGCTAAGGCCTTAATAAATATTCTATACTATCGACTGTCTCTAAAGTTGCGGAAGTTTGGGCGTCCACCTCCGGAACGGCCACCCTGGCCGCCACCGAATGAGGGTCTGCCACCGCCACCCATCGGAGGACGTTCGGCTCTTATGGGAGCTTCGCCTTCTTTGAGCATGGTGAGATTGACACGACCCATGGAGTCTACTTCGTAACAACGAACTTCAACTTTATCGCCAACTTTCATAGCCTTGAATACTTCCGG
>CAISLM010000090.1 GCA_903886255.1 Candidatus Collierbacteria bacterium | reverse complement strand
TTATCGCCTGAACCTCGCTCTTCATTAACTCCTCCAGAGTTTGTCCCTGCATCTCCGGCTTATCCGCTAAAAGCTTGTTTAGATTATCTACATACGCTTGATGGTGTTTATCATGATGAATCTCCATTGTTTGTTTGTCGATGACCGGCGCCAAAGCATCATAGCCGTAAGGCAGTTTTTCTAACTCGAACGGATATTTTTCGTTCATATTTTTTAGTTGTAATAATTAATACAATAAAGTTTAACACAAAAAAGGCTCCCTATTCAGGAGCCTGGATTTTTAGGCTTGTTCAGCCATTTATATCTCAATTGAATCAAAAACATACAACCAAAATATGCAACAATGTCGGAAACAAAATATATCAACCATTGCACCCATACACCGGCAGACACAGGTCCAATCACAAACATCACCAAAACGGCTGTGGCACAAACCATAACTAACGCAATTAATCCCGCAAACGTATATCCCTTAATTGCATCAGATGTCAGGGTTTTCTTCCAATTCATTAGTAAAAATAACAGAGCTGTCACCGCCCCTACGGATAAACCAAAGAAGATATTAAAATAAGCACTGGCTAAGAAACTCGCATGGTTAAGAAAAAATATACTCATCTCAAAACTCCTTTACTTAACAAATTTGCATAGAAGCTCAGCTGTAACAATCTTCCCAACGATCCAGGCTGTACTAAAAAATGCCGTGTCGACAATCTCTCTACGTGATAGCACAAACGAGAATAGCAAAACAATCATCGCCATGACAAGCGACTGGAAAAGGTAGATCCGTCTCCGTGTTCGTGCGTCATCACCAACCACCAAGAATGTCAGGAAACCATATATTGCTCCAAATGCAAGACCAACCAATACGAATCCTACAGACATTATTTCCTCCAAAATTTCAAAGTGTTTTCCCAGATTGTATCAAACCCATAGTACTAAAGCAACAGCTCTTATCTTCCCCTATCCACCCCATAAAACTTAACTCTATCGCCACGGAATTTAAGATCTATTGTACCCAAGGCACCATTACGATGCTTGGCAATGGCTAGTTTTACGTCCTCCAGATTGTTATCATCATTTCTATATAGAAACATCACCACATCAGCGTCCTGTTCGATGCTTCCCGACTCGCGCAAGTCAGCTAAAACCGGAGTCTTATCTGTTCTACTTTCAACCCCGCGATTAAGCTGAGATAGAGCCAATACCGGGATTTTCAGCTCACGTGCCAGATTCTTAAGGCCCTGAGATATCGCTCCCACTTCTTGCACGCGACTCTCGTAATTTTTATCACCCACACAAAGCTGCAAGTAGTCCACTACCAAAAGTTTCATTCCTACTTGTGAATGCAAGCGTCTAGCTTTGGTACGTAGTTCCAAAATTGATTGACCCGGAGTGTCATCGATATACATCGGACATTCCGCCAGCACACCCATCCCCTCAGAAAGTCTGGCAAAGTCATCATCTTTCAGATTTCCTGTTTTCAGCTTCCATGCATCAATATTCGCCTGGGATACAAGCATTCTATCTACCATTTCCAAATTGCTCATTTCCAGTGCAAAGTAGCCTACCGGCATTTTCTTTTCGACCGCCACATACTGGGCGATATTCGTAGCAAAAGTAGTTTTTCCAATACCTGGACGAGCCGCCAGAATTAAAAGATTGCTGTCTTGCATTCCCGCCAGCATTTTATCAAGATCGGAAAACCCAGTTGGAACGCCACGAAGACCATCCGGTGAATTCTGTAGAGTATCGAGTCGGTCAAAACTTTCGGCCAGTGCATCTTTAATCGGGATGAAAGATCTTCGAACATGGGCTTGTGACAGCGAATATATTTCTTGTTCCGCTTTATCCAAAATCTCGCTTAAAAGTTTGCTGTCGTCAAACCCCATTTCTCCCATCGTTGCCCCCGCAGTAATCAGTTTCCTCTTAATATATGTTTCTCTTACTATCTGAGCATATTTATTTACATGAGACGCGACCGGGACTTCATTGGAAAGTTCCGATAAATATGATTTACCGCCAACCCGATCAAGAAGTTTCTCTTTTTTCAACCAATCGGCAACTGTTAAAACATCAATTGGATCGCGATTTTCATAAAGAGACACCATTGCGTCAAATATCGATCCATTATTATCGTTGTAAAACATTTCCGGCCGCAACACAACCGCAATATCTACAATTGCATCCTTATCGATTAGTATCGCTCCCAAAATCGACTTCTCCGCCTCATCTGAATGAGGAGGGATCCTAGAATTAGGCATTCATTATCAATACTTGAGTATCATCGGGCAGACTTCCCTCGTCAACTTTTATTTTATGTACAGGTTCACCGGCTACCAAAAATTTATTTTTATCCAAGAAATCTTGAAGACTGTTTCTGTCCTTCCATGAGTCCGGCATACCTGGGATTTTGTAGTGCATTGGGATTACGTAGGATGGTGAAATATCTTTGATTAGATCCATCACTTCATCAATTTCTAGAGCGATTTTTCCACTTACCCCCACCATCAACACATCAACAGAGCCAATCTTCTCTATCTGTGCTTCGGTCAGCTTCTGTCCCAAATCTCCCAAATGAAGAACGCTAATCCCATCCATCCTGATACCAAAAACTATATTCTTTCCTCGTTCGGCTCCTTCGACCTTGTCGTGATAAGTTTTTGTAGCAGTAATCTCCACCCCGCCGATTTCATACTCTCCCTCTTTATCAATTACAAAAGTACTTGAACGAGTTACCGGACCGGTAATTAATTCCACTGCATTATGGTCAGCATGTCCGTGAGAAACTGTGACAATATCGGCAACATCTTTGGGAAAAGGTAATCCAACCTTTTCGCTATGGAATGGATCCATAATGACAACCATCCCCTCTTTACTTTTTAATCTGAAACACGAGTGACCTAAATAAGTAATTTCCATGAGAATATGTTATCACAAGCGGCGTGATGATTACTTGCAATTAGTACACCAAACTGCTATCCTTTCAACGAAAGCATATGCGTAAAGAAGTCATTCTAGCCGTAATAATTGGCGTTTTACTCGGAGGAGTAATTCTCTATGGCATCAACCTCGCCAACAGCTCATCTAAAACAAATCCTGACGCAAACAAGTCAGAAGAGAATAGCGAACAGACAACTCCCACTCCTACTAAACAACAAGATAATAAAATTTCAGTCACAATTCCACAAAACAATTCTGTCGTTACAGATTCCCAAATTACACTCAAAGGAACGGCTTCACCAAATTCAAACCTGGCTATCATTACTGAAAGCGATGACATCATCACCACCGCAGACAATACCGGAAACTTTTCTTCAACTATAAATTTAATCAGTGGAGAGAACACAATCACAATCACCGCCGTCGACGACAAGCTAGCCACAACATCCGCTTCGATTACAGTTATTCGCACAACTTCATTACCGCAATAATTATGAATAAATTAATTATTACGTCTATTCTCCTTTCGTCATGTATGTGTCTTTCATTAGCAAAACCCGCACTGGCTTCAGTTTCTACTCCATCTGCGACACCAACTATTGATATTGGAGAAAAATATAAACAAATAGTTGATGAAAACGTTTCCAGTATTGCAGCACAGCTTCAAGAAAAAGTTAACCTCATGTCGCTTGTCGGTTTCGTTGGAAAGATAACCACTATTAGTGCTGGAAATCTTACTCTTGATTCAGATGGAAATCTTCTCCAAGTTACCACTACTAGCAATACATCTTTCCTAAAGGATGCCAATCCCATCAAGATAACATCCCTTGCCATAGGCGACAAGGCAATCACAATTGGAACCTCAATCAAAGATGGAATCGTTCAAGCGAAACGAATAACTGTTGTCACCGATGATCCGGTTTTAGTTAAAACATCGGCCATCGTTTCTAAAATTATTTCTATTGATCTAAAAAAGAAAACATTAAATCTAAGCATTAACGGGTCAACCCAAATTCTTAGCTTATCCAAAAAATCCACTGTCAAGCTGGAAGATCTAAAAGCAGATCAGACCATCCTGGCTATCGTCAAAGAATACAACGGGGCTCTTTCTATTTCCCGCGCCAAAGCGCTATAAATTAGGCTAAAATGGATTAATGTCCCGGTCCAAAAATCATTCTTTTGCCTGTGCAATTCTTCTACTAAACACTGCTCTCTGGGGTTTTTCCGTTCCCATAATTAAATATTCTTTTCAATTCGTCTCCCCTTCTTTATTTCTTTTTTACCGATATGTCTTTGCCACTCTGGTTTTTCTTCCCTTTTTCTTGGTTTATAGAGCCAAAACACATCACCACGTAGATCACTTCAAAACAATTATCATCGCCCTGCTCGGCACACCGCTTTGTCTTCTTCCTCTTTTCTACGGCCTTAATCAGACTTCAGCTGTCGAAGCCTCGATTCTTGAATCCTCTAGCCCCATATTTACTATCCTCATGTGTCTATTGTTCCTCAAAGAAACCATGAAGTCAGTCGAATGGAAAGGTCTGGGTCTTGCCATTATCGGCACTCTCTTAATCGCTCTGGAACCTCTCATCACAGGCCACAACCATGTCCGGCTTTCCCTTCAAGGAAACCTGCTGATCATCTTAAGCAATATTATTTGGACCGCTTTTTTACTGCTCTCCAAGAAATTTAAAACTAACCCTGTCTACCTATGTTTCTATTCCTTCCTAATAAGTATTCCTTTCTTCTATTTTGTTTCCGCCTCCCAAAACTCCTCA
>CAISLM010000089.1 GCA_903886255.1 Candidatus Collierbacteria bacterium | reverse complement strand
GCTATCTCCGGTCTCTGCATCGCAAACTTAAACGATGCCTTGAGAAATCTTAATGGATCTCCGGTAGTCAGAAACTCACCTTCAACTCTTTTTGCATAAACCGGTTTATTTTTTAATAGTTCTTCAATAGAATCCATTAACCACAATTCCCCGTCTTTTCCCGTATTTTCCGGCTTCAAATAATCAAATATCGCCGGATGCAAAACCATCCTACCAAACTCAGCCAAAGTTGATGTCGCCTCTTCCGGTTTCGGTTTTTCAATAATTCTCTTGATCTTTCCTTCATCACCACCCTCTACCAATTCAACCATCCCATATCTCACTATTTCTTCCTTACTAACTCGTGTCGTTCCCATTATTCCGAAGCAATCTTCATGTTTTACGTAAGAATCAACGACCTGCTTTACTCCACTCTCTCCACCGGGATTAAGAAGTAAATCATCGCCCCAACAAACCACAAATGGTCCATCGTCAACTAAATTTTTAGCCGTCAAAATCGGACTTCCATTTCCATAAGGTAGTAACGGATTCTGGTGAACAAAGATAAAATTGGCTTTCCCTGCAACTTTGTTATATCTCTCCATTTGTTTCTCTTTTCCACTCTGTTTCAGTGACCTTTCCAATTCCAAATTTGGAGAAAAATATGCCATGACTGCTTCATTGCCCGGACGAATCACCATGATGATATCTTCAATTCCGGCCTCCACACACTCCTCAACCACATAATGCAGAATCGGTAAATCTACGATCGGTAGCATTTCTTTCGGCACATTCTTCGTTGCCGGCAAAAATCTTGTCCCTAGACCAGCTGCAGTGATAATGGCTTTTTTCACTTTTCTATTCACCATTCCATATCATACCAAACAAAAAACCCGCTGCCAAAGCCGCGGGTTTTTCAATTAATTTAATTTACCTTGAAACAGTAACCACTGCGCTCTCAGATGCACACGCAGATACGGTTACCAGTCCATTTGCATCTTTAACAATCTTGTATCCTGTGATCGCAGCTGTTCCGACCTTGGGATCTCTTGGAATCGTCTTCAAATAGGGAGCCAGCGCAGCAGAAAGATCCAAGCATGCCGCTGATGTTGGAGGCGTCGTACAGTTTGTGGTATTGCATGTCGTAGCAGATGTACCCAGTTGTTGCTCGGTTGCCGAAATTCCTGCGGGAATAGTTCCGCCGTTGTCCACAATATATTCATGAACAGCCGTTAAAATTGAATCTACGTCAGAAAATCTTCGGGCATCTCTAGCATCGGCAAATCTTTTGGCTGGGTTTAAAGCTACAAAAACAGTCACCGACAAAATCGAAATAATAAGAATCACAACCAACAGTTCAATTAGAGTAAAACCCTTATGGATTTTGTTCATACTTTTTCTATCTATTTTATTAATTAATTGCGGAATCAAGGTTTTTTCATACTACCCACTACTATAATCAAATCATATTTATCTCCGCTTGTCAAAATTTGCGGTTCTCCCAACACGTAATTACTAACGCTTTTTGTTGCATCCGTAACCACACTTGCAGGGACAGTTGGTTTAATACTAATAGTGCCTTCGGTTGTAGCAGTAGCATTTCCGGTATCAATATTTATAAATCCATCGCCAAGGAGAATTGTTTTAATCCTTGCCGCCTCCCCCGTTACTCCGCTACCATTGAGCACTTCCAGTTGTAAAGTTGTTCGATCAATTACTGTTGGTGAAGGAGTAATTAAAGCCGTCGGACTCGGAGATGGTGTTACCTCCACAACCGATTTCTTTTGCCCATTAAATATATTATTAAAAGTTCCTGATTTATACAAAACCACAACACCGACTACCGCCACAATCAAAAGTACCACCAAGTACATCCACAGTTTCGAAGGTTTTTTGACAGATTCAACCTTTTCAGGGGTTTGTCCTTCCGGAACGACCTTTATTTCCGGTTTTATTTCCAACACAACTCCCTTTAATATTGGCAAATTTAATATCTTACTATCCTCGCCCTTTATCTTCTCCGAAAATATCACTGTCATTAAATCAAAGTCAGATGTGGAAATATTTAGCTCTTCAGGATTCACCGCCAGATTCCATTTTTGATTCGCGTAAATCATCAAATCTTCTTCAGCGATTTCCGACACCACAAAATCGACAAGACCATTTATAGCCAATACCGATATCGTTTCCTTACCCGACCATTTTAAAATTACCGGCACTTCTCTTCCTATGGTCTTTTCACCAAGAAGAATTCCTATCGACGTTATCATATCCACTCTTATTCCATGCTCTTTTACAGCCGCCGACAGACTCATCAGGAGCCATTTTTCCATTGCCACTATTTGAATCCAGACTTCATCATGCGCCAGTATCACCTCTTTCCAATCAAAACAATCATTATCGATTTCAAATGGCATCCAAGATTTGACCATTTTCAGAACATTTTCTCTTGTCAAAAATGTAGCCCCTGCACTGACAGCCGTCACAAAAGAAACATCATTCCCCAAAACCACTCTAATTTCGTCAATCTTGAGGTCTTTTTTTATTCTTCCGAAAACTTCGTCCATACTAACACCATCCCAATCAAACGCTTGTTCTCCGGCCCAAATTTTATTTTTTGTTATGTAAACTACACTTTTCATATTTCTTGCCAACTATTTACTGTCATTGTGCTACCTCTAGTGGCTGTAACTCGAATATTTTTCGAGTAGCCATTTAGAATTCCTGACACAGTAAAGTCCCAGTTGCTGCCCACCTGTGAATTAATTGTAACAGTGCAAGTGCCTTCGGGCAAAACTATGGTCCCCGCCAAAGCCCCGTTTTTGTTTATTTTTATCAACGCATCCTCAGCGCAAGATTCGACAAAACCAATCCCCGATTCTTTCTTAATTTCTGCCAAAGCCCCTTGTCCTATGTTTATCGAATTCAAAACCACTGCCATCCCCACACTCAGCATAACCGCCCCTATAACCAACACTGTCACAATCGCTACATAACCATTACTTTGATTTGTGAACGCCGAACGCCGTTGTTTGGCTTGTTTTCGAAATTCCGAAGTATTCGTCTGATTAAAAAAATATCGCGCAAGGCAAAATTGCCTGGATTTCATGTATTCATGAAAAATTTTGCTGATAGAAAGGACGGCTTTTGCGCCTGCAAAAGAGCGTCCGGTTTTTTTAACAGATGAATACGGAAGGAATAAAGAAACATTGCCATTATTCATTTGCTTCTTATTTCCGCGCTCCCCGTCGCATATTCTTTATAATAATAGGATTTGGAAGCGCCTGACAGCTGGCTTTTCACCACTACTTCATATTTAATACTTTGAGGATGTGTTCCGCTACTCATATCATCAAACAAAAGACTTTGCACTGTAACATCGCTGCTTGTTAAAAAACATGGAGTTGCAGTTGGGCAATTCCCTGAACTTCCCCATCCAATCGTTATTCTCCCTCCGGAAAAAGAAATGATTGTCGGATTTTTTATCGCCGCTGTATTTGCCAAAGAAATGCTTTGCGCCCCCACACTATTAATGGCAGATGCATTTCTAATTTCAAAATCAATTCTTTTGGCTACCAATCTAGTATTAGCGATAACTTCCTGTTCAACCCTATTTTTTGATCTTATTAGTACCACGTCTACGCCAAAAGTAACCAAACTCGTCACAATAATAGCCAAAAGCGCTACGTACAAAATTAATTCAATAAGCGAGAAGCCTTTCTGTTTTATATATAAATTAATCATTTTTTCCAATAAGCAAAAGCAAACGGGTTATTAATTAATTGTGGCAAAGTTGTAACCAGTGCCGTAGTTCCACCATCAGAATTACTCCAAGTGAATCCCGGTACTGACGTCATAATTAATCTCTTCGCAAACAAACTCCCCGTACTCGAAGATATAGTGAACATTAATTGATCTTTACTCACAGGATCATTTTGAATGTCGTACCATCTTTGAGTCGCATTAAAAACGGGTGCTGTTGTAAAGTCACCCTGCAATGCAAATGTCGAGGTTGTCCCAACATACCAACCAATGTTCGTTGCCCCCGAATCATCATAAACAACTACCGATCTCGTTGTGGCACCCGATATCAGCCAACCGGTGGCTACTATTTTTGAACCGGCAATTGGAGTTGCACAAGACGTATCGACATTAGCAGTATCGGTCCATGTGCTTCCCGACCAATAACCAATTTGCAAATCGGAACCGGCATTACCAATTGAAGCAAATACAATTTCATCTGAATTTGGATTAGAAGAAATATCCAAGTTGGTCGCATCATCCGCAAATGTCGGTGGTGTTGTCACCGCACCCCATGTACAAGCTGATGTTCCCCCAGTACAAACACGATAACGTACGCCGTTTGTTCCATCCGCACCGGCCGAATTTGCCCAGACAACCATTACATCTCCTGACACGGATTCATAAGTCACTGCAAAATCATCTACGTCCTGGGCTGCCGAAACCACTTCCAAAGACGTCTCTGTCGCCGCACTTGGCTCATTTCCCCAAGCAGTTCCACTCCACACCATCGCGGATAAATCAGAATTCGCATCGGCCCAAATCGCTGTTATCAAGTTTGAAGAAGCTCTCACATCGGAAGCCATTTTTACCCACTGAACCACACCCGTTGTTCTGACAGGGTCAAGATTTGTGGCAGCCGACCAATTGGCCGATCCACATCCTGATGAACCAAGTTTTGTTCGATATGCCAATTCATTTGTTGTCGCCGTGTTTGTACTATACAAAACTATTGCGTCGCCTGAATTAGTCTCATAAGCTATATCAAACCTTCTGGTTGTTCCCGTTCCACCAACTGTAACACTCCAATCGTTTGTCCAAGTCGTTCCATCAAAGCACATTACTTGTAATACCCCGGCCGCAGTCACATACCCCGCCACGACTTCACCTTTAGTTGGTGATGTCCGCATGTCAAACGATACCCCCGAAGCGCCAACAATACTACTTAACTGTCCGGAAAATGTATTAGCGGTTCGGTCATACGTTCGGTATTTTGGAGTTGTTGTACCATCTCCATAAATAATTAATCCTCCGGTCAAAACATTCTTTACATAATTTGTTAAATATGAAAACAAAGATACTAATCCGGTTACTACCGGCGTTCTATTCCAGGTAACTTTTGACACTACTTTATAAGTATCCGGATCCAAAGTTCCGCCGCTTGCCACTATGTTTCCTGTTCCATCTCGATTGACCGGAGTAATCAAAATTTGTCGTGTGTATTTTCCAATTACATTATTCGTTCCTGAATACCCCCAAGTCCCGGCAGATGTGGCCACCCCACAGCCTGTTGTGCAGTTGGTAGCCAAAAATGGCATTGCCCAGCCAATCTTTTTCATTGCCCTGGCAGCATCTAATCCTTCTGATGCAAGCAAAACGGCCTGATCATCATCCGTTGACTGTGTATTAATTCTTAAACTTCCTGTTGTCATCGCTATACCTGCCGCAGCCAAAAATACCCATATTCCTAGTGCCACAATCACCTCTAACAACCCAAACCCACAATGGTTAGGGACACTTACAGTATTTCTATAAAAGAAATTTCGTTTCCGTAGTTTCGAAGTGTTCGTCCAATTGGAAAAATATTGCGCAAAGGAAAATTGCCTGGATTCTTTGTACTCAAAGAAAATTTTCCTGAAAAGAAGGACAGCTTTCGCGCAGGCGAAAGAGTGTCCGGTTTTTCCAATGGATGAATACGGCAAAAACGAGAAAACATTTAAATTAATTATTTTCATATTTAATTCATGTCCGCCATCCCTGCCCCATTAATGGTAATCGTATTCGACCCAAGGCTGCTCGAAATCGATATTGTTGAAACAGCCGATGGAGTTCCGGTCAAGTCATCAAACGTCACACTCCCTATTCCGGAAACTGTTACATTTGCCGGAATCGAAAAATCTTCTTTGAAATTCGGATTGGCACAACTCCCATCAAACATTCGGAAAGTCGTCCCTGTGATGCATACTCCCCACAGATTGTTACCACTGATACTTTTTCCATCCATAGAATAGGCTTGCGCTTTCCAAATTTCGGACATCACCCTATCTGCCGACACATGCCAATTATTTCGAGTTAAAAAACTCCCCACAAAAGGGGTTGCAATCGCAGAAATCATAATTAGCAGGGCAATTACTAAAAGTAGTTCAATAAAAGTAATCCCTTTCATTTACCCTCCCACACTCCCAACCATAGTATAGATTGGGCTAATTATTGCCACAGCCACAAACCCAACCACCAAACCGATGATAAGCAAAAGAACCGGCTCCAAAAGAGTCGTTAAATTTTTACTCACGTTATCAATTTCTTCATCATAATAAACAGATAAATAAGCCAGCATCTCCTCCAAGTTTCCACTCTTTTCTCCCACCCCGATCATTCTCGTCGCCAATTTTCCAAACTCAGGGTACTTTTTGTTTATCATTGCCGCCGATACCGATTTTCCTTCCTCTACTTCTTTTTTTACTGCGTTTAAATCATCAATAAATTTAAGATTCGACATCGTATCAATAGTCACTTTTAACGCCTCAGTCACCGGCAATCCGCTTTTTAGAAGGGTTCCCAAATTCCGGCTCAACTTTCCCATTTCACCATACTCCACCACTTTTCCAATAAATGGTATCGAAAGTACCCAACCATCCCAAGCTCTTCTCACTTTTTTTACCCTAAGGAGCATCAAGAAAAGAAGAATAAGCCCAAACACCCCCGGGACAGCGATTATTCCATAATCCCTCATAAAAAAAGCAAAACCCATTAATATCCTTGTTGAAAGAGGCAAGACAATATCAAAAGAAGAAAACATATCAATTAGTTTCGGCAATACAAACCAAGAAATTCCTGTGCCCATCAAAAACGTTGCCGAAAGAACCAAAATTGGATAGATCAAAGCCCCCTGAACTTTTCGCCTCAACGCAAAGTTTTTACCCATTTGTTCTGCCAAAAATCCCAAATTTTCTTCCAAAGTGCCTGATACTTCGCCGGCTTTCACTAGGGAAATAAAGAACCGATCAAACACTTTAGGGTATTTCCCAAATGACTCCCCTAAACTTTTTCCATTATCCACATCTGCTTTTACTTTGTTTATCAGCTTTGCCAAATCCGGAGATGCTTGATCTGCTACTGTCATCAGCGCTTCGTCCATCGGCACCCCTGCCTTTATCATTGTTGAAAGGTGCCTAGTCAAAAACAATTTATCTTCTACTGATATTCTCATTATTCTTTAATTACTCTTAACAATTCATCCACAGTGGTTTGTCCCAGTTTTACCTTACTCAAACCATCCTCCAGCATCGTTGTCATCCCTTCCTTTACAGCAATCTTTTTTATTTCATCCGCATCTTTCTTTGCCATAATCGCTTCGCGAATTGCCTCGGTCATCGGCATCACTTCATAAATTCCCACGCGTCCCACATACCCTGTTCCTCTACAAACCGAACATCCCTTACCTTTATATAAACGCACCCCATCTTTCGATTTCTCCAAAAACTTCTTTATCAGATTATCCGTTATCTCGCCTTTTATCATTTTTGCATCGACTACCTCACTTTCCCTGCAGCTGGTACAAATCTTTCTCACAAGTCTCTGGGCCACAATCAGATTCACCGAGGAAGCCAGCAAAAATGGCTCTATTTTCATTTCCAGCAATCGAGGTACTGTTGTCGCCGCATCTGACGTGTGTAAAGTTGAAAGTACCAGATGGCCGGTTAAAGAAGCGTTTACTGCTATACTGGCCGTTTCTTCATCCCGAATTTCACCTACCAAAATTATATTCGGATCTTGCCTTACAATGCTTTTTAAGCCTACCGCAAAAGTCAAATTAGTTTTTGGATTTACTTGGATTTGATTAATTCCTTTAATCTGATATTCAACCGGATCTTCAATCGTCATGATATTTACGTTTCTCTTATTCATGATTTTCAAAAAGGCGTACATTGTGGTAGTTTTACCAGACCCTGTTGGTCCGGTCGCCAAAACCATGCCATATGGTTTGCTGTAGGCTTCTCTAACCTTCTTTATGTCCGAGTCGGAAAAACCCAAATCAAGCAGTGCAAACTGCTGAATATTTCCGGCCAAAATTCTCATCACAATTCTTTCTCCGTTTGTCGAGGGCAATATTGATACACGGACATCCACCCTCTCCATGTCCGGAATCTCAAACTCAAATTTTCCGTCCAAGGCCATGGCATGTTCATCCGTCGGCAGTGAAGACATAATTTTAATTCTGCTTACCAGCTGGGCCTCCAGATTTTTGGGCAAGGAAATCACATCATGGAGCACACCATCAATTCTGAATCTTACTTGAGTGGAATCCTCCATGGGCTCAACGTGAATATCCGACGCTCTACTTTGGTAAGCATAGATAAGCATCGTTTCCACAATCTTTATTATCGGCGTATCACTCTCAACTGCCTTTGCCTCACCAACATGCTTATTTATTATTTCCTCAAATACGGCTGAGACATCTTTGCGGTAACCAAAAAGGGCATTTCTAATGTCCCTATCCGTTGCGTAATATATTTTTAAAGCTCCATCAATCTTCTTTTTTAAAAAAGTTACGCTAAGCAAATCGTTTGGATTCCTCATTGCCACATGAGTTCCTTCTATGTCAACCTTAAACACTATTATCCCCCTCGCTCTCGCCATCTCTTCCGGTACTTTCTCCAAGATTTCCCGATCCAAAGTCATTTTTTCCAATCTCACAAAAGGTACTTTCAAAATATCCGCCACTAACATTCCTAAGTTTTCATCGGAAATCAAATCTCTCTGTAATAGTAGTTCACCCAAAGACTCACCTGATTCCTTAGATTCTTCGAACGCATCTGTCAGCAACGTCTTATCAATTACTCCCAACTCCAATAGCGAGTTATATAGTTCGGTATTTCCAAATATCACAAATTAATCATATCATTCTCAATCTTTTTCCTTGGGTCTGATAGGCAGAGAAAACCAAAATGTACTTCCGACACCCTCACTGCTTCTAAATCCCATCTTTCCTCCGGAAGATTCAACAATCGTTTTGGATAAAAACAATCCTAATCCTGTTCCGTCTGTTTCTTTTTTAAGGGCGTTGCTGGCTCTGAAAAATTTCTCAAATATTCGTTTCTGTTCCTCTTTTGGAATTCCAATACCATTATCTTTTACCTCAGTCATTAAATAATTTTTTGATTGGTAAACCTTAATAATTATATTTCCTCCCGCCATCGTGTATCTAATAGCGTTAGAAATCAAGTTTGCGTAAACGTGACGAATCAAATCCTCATCTAAATAAACCAAAGGAATTTTCTTATCCATAATCACCCTAATCTTTGTATTTGTCTCTCCCATTTCCATCTTAAAATCTGTAATCACATTGGAAATTACTTTAGTTAAATCAGTCAGTTTTGGTACAATCAAAATCTTTCCGGATTCAATTCTACTTACGTTTAAGAGCGAATTAACCAGCTGGATTTCTCTTTCATTAGACTCATTGATTTTCTCAACATAATCTTTTTGAGTATGGCTAAGTTTTCCTGCTTCTCCGGAAACAAGCATTTTTCCAAACCATTTCACCGCCGATAGTGGAGTTCGCAGTTGATGACTAGCGAGCGAAATAAACTCCGTCTTCATACGGTCAACTGCCTTTATTTTAGACAAATCCCTCTCGATTCCCACAAAGAAAAGAAGATCCCCCGAATCATCGAGAATTGGCGATACATTGATCTCTGCTTCATATAACTCACCTGTTTTTTTGATATTTGTCACTTCACCCCAAAATGGTTTTTTATCTGTTTTTATCGTTTTCCAAAACTTTTTATAAAAACTACTATCCATTTGTTTCCCCCACAGAGCAGGAGTTTTCCCCAAAAGGCTTTCCCTGCGGAAACCGGTTATCTTTTCTGCCGCTTTGTTTGCATAAGAAATAATTCCATCAGGATCAGTGATTATTACCAAGTCAGTTACTCCTTCTACCCCCTGTTTAAATTTTCTTAGATCCTTTGTTGCTTCAATAGCCAGTCTTTCGGCTTCTCTACGCGAAGACATTATCGCCCCCACAGTTGCCAGCCACATCAAGTTTAAGATTAACAACACACCGGCTGCAATCCATGGCAAATTTTCCGTAAAGGGTATCAGTAATTTCTGTCTATTACCAGTAAACTCAAATCTTAAATCCTTATTAAGAACTTTAACCACTTTCGTCTCTTTTAAATCTCCCCCAGTTTCTCCAATCGTAAAAAGCTTATTTTCGCCATCAAACGCAGTAAAAGAAACTCCTCTCGCTACCATCGTGGCTCCCACATCAAGGTAAGAAACAAGTCCTTGGGGAAATATCCAAATAGCCACAAATCCCGTGAAATACTTATTTCGCTCCGACATTGGATAACTTTCTATGTCCACCTTACTATATACCGGCAACAAAAATTCATAGCCGGTTTTTGTACTCCCTGAAACTAAATTCCCCAAGTGTAAAAGATCGGTAACCACCGGCGTACCCCCTGCAACCGCCATTGTAATCGCCGGAACCTGATTCTGAGAGGTAGCTACGTCAAATCCCAATAATGACTTTAGGTCTGGATCGGTTGAAGATAAAAATTCGATCGGAATTAATTCACCATTTTGTGACGTGGGAAAAACGGAATAATTTTTATATTCAGTTCCAGCTTCATCTTTTCTAACTTGGTTAACAAAGGTTTCCAAATTTGTCCTCTGCACGAGTGGAGCATAGGCAAAAGTAAAAATTCCGGGATACCTTTTTTCGTACCCCGCTGAGGAAATAAATTTATTCCACATTCCGTCGTCAATATTCATACTGCTAACAAAACCCCTTAAATCATAAAGTCTCTCGGTTATTCCCATAACTACGTCCATCACCTTTTCGGTCGTTATATCAACCGCATCATTAAATTCTTTTTGTCTTTGCTCTTCGACAGATCTGCCCGCATAAGTCCATCCGATTACCGACACAACCAGAAGAATCGCTGTCGTTAAAATCAACAGAAAATTTCTGAAGCCCGCTTTGAATCTCACGCTAACTTTATTTTCGACAATACCCATTTTTACCTCTCGCTCTTAGCCACCAAGTCATCAAGGGTCTCCTCAATCAAGTCTAAATCTACATCTGTTTTCATAAAACATTTTTCGGCTCCCATTGTCATTACCCTCTCAATGGCATCAGGCAAATTAGTAATTACCAGAACCGGAATTTTTGAAGTCTTTGCATCTTTCTTGATCTCCCTCAAAACATCCATACCATCGAGTTTCCCGGGCAAATAAATATCGAGGAGTATCATGTCCGGTTCCCAACTTCTTGCAATCTTCAATCCACTCTCACCATCTGTAGCTATTCTGACATCATATTTACTGGCATATTTTCTCCGATATGCTTCATCAAGTAACATGTCATCCTCAACAACCAGTAGCTTTATCATATTCCCAATATAGCATATCTGTACTAATTGTTACTGTGGCGATTTCTTTATCTTGCCTTACGATTTAGCACCTGGTCAGTCAAGCCAAGAATCTCCAATCCCTTCATTAGCGTTAGTGCATCATGCATGTCTTCGGTTTCCTTAACACTTATTGTCGGAAAAGCTAAATAGTTATTTCTATTTCTTCCGGGCATAAAAATAATGGCTTGACCGGGATTGGCACCTTCTTGAACGTTTCCCTTACCAATTGAATCAACCGCATCCGCCCACCAGCCGGGGGCTACCAAAATTGGATTTTTTGTTTCGGCATTACTGCCGTCGTAGAAAATCATTGCCCCGGCATTCTTCAAATGTCCTCCTGCCACAAACCCCGGTTTTTCCTGAATGTGTAAATCGTAAAGTCGGCTTGGTCCCCATTCCGGTCGAGTTCCCGATCCATGCCCTTCCAATTTATCGGCCACCACTCCGGAATAAATTGTCTTCGGACCCTTCCCCGGTCCAATCGCGAGCTTCAGTAATGACAAATGGTGTACCAAAGGTTTATTGGTTTCCATTGCTACATATGATGCAGGCGCAATCGGAGGCGTATAAATTCTTCTCGTCTTTACTTTTCCTCTTTCATTAACATATTCTTCTAGCTCCCCTGTATCTCTTGGTGACTTCCAGGCATCTTGACGCATCGATTCACACATCATAATTGCCAAAGTCTGATTGGAATTTCCATTAATTAGATCGACAAACTTATCCAACACTTCCACTCTATTTGGCAGTTTCCCCGCCTCGCGATCGATCATATTGCGTAAAAAAACCATCAAAGAATGCGGATTACTCACCAAATTCTTCATATAATCGGAAAGATACTTATATCCTTCCGTACCGGCACCGATACGCGTATTCTGAATTAAATTTAAAGCTATTGGTAACCGGGTTTCTATATCATATGCAAGTTCACTGTGTGGAACTTTCATTTCCATGTGTGAGTATGGATTTTCCATAGTTTCTCCACCACTGGAATAGCCGGCTGGTTGGTCCTCAGTATATCGATGTCCCAATCGACTTAATTCAGGGCGATATGTAATTGTCGGCGCCTCCTCAACCCCCTTTTCTTTATCGTGAATTAACTCCAACAACTCTTTTTTCATTCCTGCCGCTTCAACTTTATCCAAAAGAGTCAGCGCCTCCATTTGTACTTTCCCTTGTTTGAGAGAAGCAAATGGAATATTCATATCGGCTCTTCTGCCTGCTCTTGGTCTTATTGTCACTCCCTGGCCTTGTGGCTCAGCTAGACCCAACCCCAATCGAACTCCAAAACCATCTCTCGGCATATCTGGGCTAGAACCCTTAACCGCACCTGCCGAAATGTAGTACACCTTATATTTTGCGCCGGCATAAACTTCTTCGGCTATCCCCATCCTATGGATGTGACCCGCAACAGATCCGTTTGGTCGTGCACTCTCACTGGTTTTTTGCATTACATCTCTTTGGCCCGAAAGTTCATCATTCTTACTGGCTCCCGGCGGATTGTGCCAAACTTTTATCGTATGTACATATCCATTAGGGAATTTAATGATCAAATCACCGCCATTTTGTATCAATGGAATATCCAAGCCTCCTACCATTGTCCGCCAAACATTTAATGTTGTCGCGTCAAAAATCCACCCCGGATGAGCCCAGTACTCAGACACCATTCCCAAAATCTGACCATTCTCTGCCAGCGGTTTCAAAAACATCATCCCTAACATTTCTACTTGTTGTTGGGCATCAATTTTTGTTTTAGATCCAATCGTACTCAAATATTTGTCTGTCATTCCTTCCATTTCATCTCCGGCAAATATTACCCCAACATTCTGATTAGCCAACACATAATCTCGGAGCTCCTCCATCCTCTTTGTATCTGAAGCTACACTTCCTAAATGAAAATCGGAAAGGATCAAAATTTGTTTTGGGTGATTGTCCGGTACTTCTCTAATAACAAACAGTTTCCCCATGTTATCCAGCTCCAATCTTTGTGCTCTCGTCATCAATTCTTTAAAATCTTCCATCCTTTCACTTTCCGGACGATTCTCAGGATACTGTTTAACTGTTTTGAAAAGACCTCTTGGTTGATCTACTTCTTTAGGCATCTTTTATTATTATTGTTTTAATAGTATCTGACAATCCCATCGTAGTCTTCAAAAAACCAAAAAACAACCAGCAATTTTTGCGGAAAATGAGCTCAAACTAAAGAAATATTACTTATTTTCATCCAAAAAATCATAAACAATTTTCTCCACCTCGTCGGCACTATTTGTCTGAACCAGCTGTCGTCTTAGCCCGCCTGCGCCGTCAAAACCATGGGCATACCAAGTCAAATGTTTTCTCATTATTTCGAATTTATTTCCCGGCAAACTCATTTCAAATACTCTGGCGTGTTCCAGTGCTACTTTTAGTTTCTCTTCCACACTCGGCTCATACCCATCTTTTCGCAACACCCAAGGGTTTCCAATTGCTTTGCGGCCGATCAATACTCCATCAATACCCGCTGAATAATTTTCTATGAATTCAGGAACAGACGTAATGTCCCCATTTCCCAAAAATAGTGCTCCGCTTTCTTTAATTATCTCTGCCGCTTCTCTTAGCACCTCCCAGTTCGCTTCTCCTGAATACAATTGTTTAAATGTTCTGCCATGCATCGCCACTACCGGCAGTTCTTCATCGGCCAATGCCTTCCACCATTCTTTGTCCGGACGACTGCTTCCTATCCGAGTTTTTACGCTTACGGGAAGTTGCAATCCTACATCTTCAACACCTTTCCTCGCTGCCTCAATTACTCTATGTGCCAAGCCTTTATCTCTCATTAACCCTGCTCCACCTCCGCGCTTTTCCAAACCCGGTGAGGGACATCCCATGTTTATATCGATGCCTTCAAATCCCATTTTCGCCACAATTTTTGTTGCCTCATAAAATGAGTCCGGATCACTGCCAAATAGTTGCGCCACAATTGGGTGTTCCGACTCATCAAATTTCAATTCGTTCCATATTTTATGAGTTTTCTCACCACGCTTCTCAATTCTCCATAAACCATCGGTGCTTACAAACTCCGTATAAATTACATCAGGCTGTCCATATTTTTTGGCAATAAAACGCATCGGGGCATCAGTTACTCCATCCATAGGCGAAAGCCCGACAATCGGTATTTGCAATTTCTCCCAAAATCCCTTGTTCATCAAGCTATATTGTACCAATCTATTACCTTGGCTTAAGGGAAAACAAGCCATCAATCTTAATCAACAGATTATTTACAAGCACGCCTTTCTTGCACCCGATCGGATTTTCCTCGGTTTTCCTAAGCCACAAAAACTTTGGCGAGCTCTCACAACCAACCCAAACCCAATCCGATCCACCAACCTCCTCAATCCATATATTTTTCCCTTGGAGAAGCGCAGTTAAATATTCATTTGCCAAATTTTCATTTTCTTGACCATTTGCTAAGCCCACTCCAAAAAGTTTTATTGTTCTCCCATCAGTCAACACAATGGAATTTCCGGCCACCGCTTGTGCAAACCTTACCGGAACACCTTGGACTCTCATCCTCCATATCAAAATCACAGATAGAGTAACTATCAAGCAGATGATCCCAAAAACAATCATTTTTTTATCAACTCTCTTCCTCTTCACAATATAAATATACCCTAATTCTCCTTTTACCTTTTAGCCGAAAAAACTGATATGGGACCATTCCGTCCAAAAACGAAAAGAGTAACCGATTTTGAAAGTGGGCGCTCTTTGGGTCGAACCAAGCACCTCGGTCAGATTGCGAAGCAAGCGATTATATCCAGACGATAATGACGAAGTAATTATCGGCGCCAGATATAACAGGAAACGCAGGAAGATATTTCAATAACAGTATTGTTATTGAAAAGATGACGAGTAAGCTGTTATCAGGACCGGATTAAAATGTTTGTGGGCGCTCTTGGGGTCGAACCAAGCACCTCGGTCTTATCAGGACCGCGCTCTAACCAGATGAGCTAAGCGCCCACGAACATTTCAACAAATTGTTAATCTAACCTCAGCCAAAAGCTGATCCGCCTCTGGCGGAAGATGAGCTAAGCGCCCAAACACCCACATATTTTATCATAATCGAAGCTGGGGAAGCACCGGAAAGTATGCCAAATGAGGCTTGCACAAATTCTCCGAGGCACGAAAAGACCCCTGGTTAGGGGTCTTTAAATATCTAGTTATTTTTCACCAACTGCCAAATACCATCTGGTATAGATTCTTCCGGCGTCATCTTTATCCTTCCAATTCTCCATAAATCTTTCCAGACTTAGTTTCCTCCTGGCGATTCCCAAACCTACATCTTTGTAAATCGATGAATCCAACAAATATACATCTTCATCATCCACACCATAAATTACCGAATAATGCCCTGATTCCATTTCTTGGTATTCTTTTTCTGTTCCCCAGGCTTGATAGGCTACCAAACACAATCTTCCCTTCAAAAGTTCCCTTTTTATGTCTTCAATTGTTTGATTTTCTCCCTCAGAAACAACAAATCCTTCTTCCGTAAAAAATCTTTTTATATTCTCAGGTCTAGTACCTTCGCTAGTAGTTCCCAGTCGAATCTTCAAGCTATCATCACTCAAAACCTCTCCACGGATACTCGCATAGATCGATTTCACCGCTACCGGTCCGCAATCAGGACTATGAAGTATTTGCGTGAAGGCCTGAATATTGGGAATGTTTGTTTCGATCATTAGCAAATTCTACAACAAATAACCTAAGGTACGAAAGAAAAAAATTTACACATTGTTTCTCCTTCAACTTAGAATGTTAATTTACAAAAGTCACCACATTCTAACACACCTAAAAATTTGCAAATAACCAACAAAATACCGAGGTCAGTGTAAGCCACGCTTCTCAGCAGAGCTAAGTGTCAAAATTAGTCCTTGTACCCAAGGTAATTTTGACCAAAAAATCCACCCCAAAGGATGGCATCTTCTGTGCTCAAAGTTAAGCAGCTACTATCTATATCATTTCAAAAGCGGCAAAGAGTCTAGGTTAGATTTGTTTAGACACTCTCCAACCAATAGTGTGGCGATATTATCATCGGACTCGTGAAGTCCTTAACTCCTAGAAAGGAGGTGATCCATCCGCACCTTCCAGTACGGATACCTTGTTACGACTTAGCCCCCATCGCCAGTCTTACCTTAGGAGGCCCGATCCTTGCGGTTGCGGGTACCTACTTCGGGCACTACTGACTTTGTTGACTTGACGGGCAGTGTGTACAAGAAACGAGAACGTATTCACCGCGGTGTTGCTGATCCGCGATTACTATCAACTCCCTTTCATGCAGGCGAATTGCAGCCTGCAATCCAAACTGAGGATGGGTTTATAAGGATTAGCTCCGGCTCGCGCCTTGGCATCCCGTTGTCCCACCCATTACGCCATGTGTGTAGCCCTAGATATAAGCGCCATGCTGATTTGACGTCATCCCCTCCTTCCTCCTTGGAAAAATCCAAGGCAGTCTGCTATGGATATTTAACATAGCACAGGGGTTGCGTTCGTTACGGCACTTAAGCCGACGCCTCACGACACGAACTGACGACAACCATGCAGCAGCTGTGTAACACCCTCGAAGGAGTCCCTGTTTCCAGGGATTTGCAGTTACATGTCAAATCTAGGTAAGGTTCAAGGTTTCGTATCCAATTAAACCACATGGCACGCTGATTGTGCGTTTCCCCGTCAATTCCTTTGAGTTTTAACCTTGCGGTCGTACTCCCCAGGCGGAACACTTAACGCGTTAGCTTGCGCCACTCCCCTTGCGGGAAATAGCTAGTGTTCATAGTTTACGGCTAGGACTACAGGGGTCTCTAATCCCTTTCGCTCCCCTAGCTTTCGTTCATCAGCGTCTGGAATGTTCTAGTTGCCTGCCTTCGCTTTTGGTATTCTTCTTGATATCAACGGATTTCACTCCTCCACCAAGAATTCTAGCAACCCCGAACATCCACAAGTCTACCAGTTTAACGAGCATCTCCGGGGTTGAGCCCCGGGCTTTAACCCGTTACTTAATAGACCGCCTACGATACTCTTTACGCCCAATAAATCCGGATAATGCTTGCACCCCACGTATTACCGAGGCTTCTGGCACGTGGTTAGCAGGTGCTTTCTAATAAGGTACCATCAAAATTTTTTCCCCTATCACAGCGGTTTACGACCCGAGGGCCTTCATCCCGCACGCAGTGTCACTGCATCAGACTTTCGTCCATTGTGCAAAATTCCCAGTTGCTGCCACCCGTAGGTGTATGTTCCGTGTCTAAGTAACATTGTGGGGGGCCACGCTCTCACGCCCCCTAGCCGTCATCGCCTTGGTGAGCCATTACCTCACCAACTAGCTGATAGCAAACAGGCCCATCTTTCAACGGCCGGTTAAGGCCTTTCATCTTGCGATCTTATGCGGTATTATCTCGCCTTTCGGTGAGCTATTCCCCATTAAAAGGTAGGTTCCTGTCGATCCTCACCCGTCTGCCACTGGTTTGGCCTTGCGGCCTCGCCCGTTCGACTTGCATGCTTAAGGTACACTGCCAGCATTCATCCTGAACCAGGATCAAATTCTCAATAAAAATTGAATTTTAAACGTCACTCTCTGCCACTTTTCAAATGACAAAAAAATAGTATCAAATATGTGCCCAGCACATATTTGGCTGCTTAACTTGTTAACGAGCTCCGCTATTGTAACAATCGTACCTACGTTTGGCAAGTAGAAAACAAAACTCCCCAAAGAGGAAATTAATTACCCTCGCGAACAATCAATATTTTACCACAAAAATTCAGCAAGTACTGCTCATCACCCCCGTTTCCTATAATATGATAAAATCTCAGCAAGTTCTTTCAAAAATCTACTTCCTTACGGAGGAATTATGTCAAAAAAGTATGAATATCTTGTCGTCCTCACCCAAACCCATATTTCAGGTACGTCTGTTGAAAATTTCAGTCTTTTACTAGATCATGAAATAACATTTGCTGATATCGAAGATATCGGAGACAAACAAAGTGGTGTTCTCAGAAAGTATGCCGTCACCAACTACAAGCTTCTCAAAACCACCGGCACCTTCACCTACCTCTTTATGGCGGAACTGGTGTTCAGGGGTCGAAGCCCTGCAAAAATTACTATTTTGAAAGAATTCGATCACAAAATAATTGCTTCTACGATCAGAGCAGATTTCGAGCAAGCCGAGGGTGACTACATCAGGGAGGAGAACTTAAGCAAACTCGCTAAAGCCACGATCCTCTCCTACCAAGAAATCCCCGACGAATAGCCCAACTAAATTCAAAGCCCGCCAATTGGCGGGCTTTTCTGTGTCCGCCTTTGGCGGATTAATCTATTCTTCTTCGATATATATTCCCCGCCTAAACGTTCGCCTGTCGACGACTAGCTGACTATCCTCTCGACCCCAGTCGTCTCCTCTTTTCCAACGACGCCTATTTCCCCTAGTCGCATGGTCTTGCTTGCGGGCAAAAATCCTTCTATTCTTCGCCTTACGTTTATTCTGTTCGCAATGTTTCTTTTTTAGATCCGTTTTAGGGCTCAATTTACCTCCATTTAATAGAAAGT
The DNA here is from genome assembly GCA_903886255.1 of Candidatus Collierbacteria bacterium. GTDB lineage: Bacteria > Patescibacteriota > Microgenomatia > UBA1400 > MFAQ01 > UBA2277. The sequence continues at coordinate 11,335 of CAISLM010000089.1, read as the reverse complement.
GACATATGCCCGGGTTTCCCCGGGCATATTTGAGTAGATTAATCGATAACGGCGCCCAAACGAGCGGCATGGCGTTCAGCGAGATGTCTATGTTCATGCTTGGTGCGACGGCAAATACCGCAATGCGCACGACGGCACTTCATATTCCCCGCGTGGCCGTGACTTCGACGACCCTTATAAACCTTGCGGGCTCCTCCACCACGAACAAACAATTCATAAAAACGCAGTTTATCGTAATCCGGAGCCAATTCGTCCAAGTTATCCAATTTTCCTCCAATTAGAAAGAAATCTAGATAGAAATAGGTAGTTTGTCAAACAGCCACGGAATTCTACCACCCCACATTGACATTGTCAATACTATAAGCTACAATCCCTTAAATCTTTCTCATACCTTAAAATTCAATCGGAGGAGGCTATATGGCTCAGAAAATTCAGGTCTTCACTACCAGTGACATCACGTGCCCACGTTGTGGTCGAAAAGAAGCCACAATTACCAGCAGCAACGAGGGACTAATCAGTGGCTTTAGTACCGACCTCACCCACGCCTTTTGTGGCTACAGTGACAGCATTTACACTGTCGTCTCGAATATCGTTTATCAAAACCAGTGCTACTACCAAAAGCTGGAATACGATATTCATACCCGTTTTCTCCGCGTTCTGCTGCACGATCAAGGCCAGGCTCGTAATCCTGGAAGCATCGTTCAGCTCACAAAGGAACTTTTCGAGATTGGCTACTTTAAAGACATTGACATCAACGTCCAAAAACTAACCAAGGCCTGTTGCCCTATTTGTGGCGGGATCGATTTTTCCCACTCCGGGAAAGATCTGCGGTGCGTCCAAAAACACCTAAGCTTCCACGCCTTTTGTTTCCTTGATACTTTTCTTCACGAGAATTTCTCCATCATGGAAGACAAGACCCAAAATGAAAATGTTTTCCGCGTCCTCCGGGTAACCCGAAACGACGCGCATCGGTCTCTTGCCAACTTCATCAATGAGTTTTTCCCTCAGACTGCAGCCACACTAACCTATGAGTACAACTATACCTCTCAAGAAAATGTCCTTATCGTCAAACAGGAAACAGAATCAGACGCCGACTTTTCAAACATTATGAAAATTCTTAACAGCAACCTCGATGATCATTTCAAAATCATCATCAAAATGGCTGTTTCGAATTAGCCACTTATCAAAACATAAGCCCGCCACATTGGTGGGCTTTTTTTACGTCTTCCTTTTTGACATTCCTCTGGCCGCCATGATTCCGGTTGCCGCTGCTCCCGTTATCGATCCTGAAACCCCCGCCGCATCTCCTGCCGCATAAACGTTTTTCAAAGTCGTTTCCATTGCCGGTGTTAAAGCCACTTTTGACGATCTTAGTTTTACCTCAGGAGCATAAAGCAAAGTTGATCCCGAATTTATTCCCGGCATTACTGTATCCAATTTTTCTAATCCTTCCAAAATATTCACCACAATCCTATGTGGCAATGCCATTGAAATATCGCCCGGAGTCACATCTTTTAAAGAAGGTCTCACCATCGATTTTTTTAATCTACTCCAGGTACTCCTTCTCCCTCTTTGTAAATCTTTCAATCTCTGTAGTATTGGTTTTCCTCCCCCGATAGTTGTGGCAAGTTTTGCGATTGATTCTGCATAATCAATCGAGTTTTCCACCGGTTCAGTTAAGTGCACCTCACACACAAAAGCAAAATTGGAATTAAGCGACAAATGGTCAGACAATGAATGTCCGTTCACACATATATATTCCGGATAAGTCTCAACAGCCACCAAACCATTGGGGCAGGAGCAAAAAGTTCTCATCACATCATCAAAAGTTTTCGTCCTCACTTTCAGCACCACTTCATATAGAGCCTCCGCATATCTTTTCATTACTGACCTAGGAAATTCAACTCTAACTCCGATCTCCACCATATCATATTGGTATTTAATTCCGTATTTTTTCCCAATTTTTTGCAGCCAGGCCGCATTGACTCTTCCCGGAACCAGCAATACTCTATTTCCCAAATATTTATTTCCTTTTTTATCCACAACACCCACAGCCTCTTCTTTTTTCACTATCAAGTCTACTATCTCTGTTTTGTCAAACAAAGTAACTCCTCTATCGAGCAAATACTTTTGAAACTTCGCCACCACTTCTTTCAATTTATCCGTTCCCACATGTTGTGCCTTTCGTACTACCAGTTCAACGTCATTTCTTTCCGCCTCAGCCACCATTTCTTCAACCTCTTCCGCATTTTTAGGAAAATACTCCGAATCCACTCCAAAATCCGCAAATATCTTTTCCACTTCATCTAGAATTTTTTGATAGTCATCAGGATCAATTAGATGAAAGGTTCTTTCGTGAGATAACTTGGGCGTGTAATGCAATTTTCCATCCGAATATGTTCCTGCCCCTCCAAATCCGGTCATCACTTCGCTTTTCTTTCTGTCTTCGAGCCTTGAACCCATATCAAATAGAGCAATTGTTTTCCCATCAACTTTTCTTTTCAACAATTCGTAACAGGCAAACATTCCCGCCGGCCCTGCTCCCACTATTAAATAGTCAAATTTCTTTGTTTTCACAACTAAATATACCAGAATCTGGCTTCCAAATGAGACAAAATTTTATGCCCCATAAGTTGATTATGGCCGGTTATAGTGATATCATTCCCGCAACTGAACGTTAAAAAGGAGGCATCATGAAGCACGCACTTCTGGTTTTATTGGTTATTATTATCGCCATAGTGTGTTTCTACATTCTTAGAGCTTCTCCACAAACAGAAGCAACCGACTTCTCAATTGATGTCGCCAACACACCGCAATTGTCTTTACCAATCCTGGATTCTTCCTGGAATTTGGTCAAAAACGAGTCCGGAGTTACCCTATATCACGATACTTCCGGGCCCAAAAACTACTTGATTGTCGTTAACTCCCAAAAGGCAGATATTTCCATAAATGAGTCTTATTCTCATCTCGATGAGCAATGGAACAAAGCTACCAATCCCGTCTGTATCGTCAATGGAACCTTCTTTGAGCCTGGTGGGGGCCCTACATTTCCCCTAATTCTAAACAATTCGATTAATCCGGGCTTAAAAACAGACAAGTTCCCTGTCAGGATGATGTATTTTGATCCCGGAAGAATCACAGTGTCCGGCATCTCATCCAATTCAGACGTAATTGCCTCCACATGGGGAATTGGGGGGATAAATCCATCCTTTTACGATGGCGACAGCACTATTACCAACAGAACTATGATCGCCGCAAAGGACAACTACTTATATGTTCTGGTTTCCCAGAATCGAACTGTTAGTCAAAACGCACAATTGTTAATCAATCAATTGTCGATCGACCCTGGAAATATAATCGCCCTCGATTCCGGTTACAGCACCCAAATTAGGTGCTTCGGTGAAGATTATTTCGCCTCAAAGTCGATTATTGGTTCTAGTCTCGTAATTTCTCACTAATACATCTCAAGACCCTCCTCCGAGGGTCTTTTTTTAATTTAATATTGCCATTTTATACCCTATAACTTGATTTTTTCACCCAAAAGTGATATCATCACCGGGAATTCGCCTCATGGCGAGTACCTTGATAAAGGAGGTTTGCATGGACAGACAGTCATTTTTATTCTGGATGGACCAAGATGCCCAGCCCTCTTCTAAGATCGCCATGAAGCTCAGCAACACTGAACCATTCTTCGTCCGCCTCACTGGCGGGTGCGGATTCATGGATCCTGAGGATGGTAAAAAGGCAATCAACGCCTTAACCAAAGCTCTTTCTGGCCTCAATGGTGCCCTCCTCTATGGTGGCACCCGCGTACTGGCACCATCTGGAGACAGATACAGAATTTTCCCCACGATTCTCGAAGTTCCACCTAGGCTCAGAAAAGCCAATCCGGGATTGATGACTTTTGGAATTATTCCCCGAATGATAAATTGCGAGTACACCAAATTGGGCCTGATTATCGGCAGGGATCCAAAATCAGGATTCCTTACTGTAATTCACCCCAATCAAGACGTTTGCCTCGTTCTTCAAAAAAACGTTGATCAAATTTCCTTTTGGGATGCCGAAAGAATTGCCTGTCTTCAAATTGTTCGTGATTTCCTTGAAAACAGAAATGGTTTCACGGCTGTCCTCGTTTCTTACAACGGCGGTGAAGTTACCGGCCGGGAAATCGAAGACTGGGCCGAGGCTAATCTACCGGTTATTCTCTTCGCCGGCAGCGGTCGCAAAACCGACGAATTTTGCCAAAATCACGATTGGCTCTCAAAACACCCCAGTGTAATCGTTTGCCATACAGTCAAACAAGCACGAAACACCATCCAATCTTTAGGAGGCACATTCTCATGAATTCACCATATTTGGTCACTGCCCACAACGGCAGAGCTCACTTCTTCGTCGGGAATTTTATCCCCCGCACCATGGCCATCGCCGCTCAAAACGCCACACTTAAAACAATCATTCGCATTGCCGGTGGCATGAACAATATTGCCGAAGAGATTTTTCCTTTCTTCCGCAATGCCATGGGTAGCATCGATGGCTCTGTCCTCATGAGTGGCGGCACCAGATGCTTTGCCGATGACCGCTCCATCCAGGCATCAGTCGCAGAAGTCGTCGCCGATTTGGGTTTGTGCCTGCCCCATCTCATTACCATGGGAAGTTTCCCCCGCACGGCTCGCTTTGGTTTCATTGATGACGGGCACTTCGTAGTCTCAGATGGGGACGATACCATCGTCAATCCCGGAACAGACTACACTGTCTCTATCCAAACAGGGCCGGAAGATGATCAGAAACTCGGCTGGGACGGGGACGTGGATGCCTATCTTGAATTTATGGCATCTCTCCGTGATGAATCCGGTTTCCAAACCGGAATGATCGTTTGGAATGGTGGCGGTGTAACGGTAAATGAAGTCCAAAAGGCCCATTCTCAGGGTATTCCGATCTTCGTTATCACCGAAACAGGCCGCGCCGCCGACAATCAACTTTCCGCAGCAAACTTTCACGGAGATTATATCCATCACATCTCCAAAACCCGGCCCGACGTTCTCAGGGCACTACTTAAAAAATATTCCCTCTCGCGTTAAAAACCAAGACCCTCATCCGAGGGTCTTTTTTTTGACTTATGAAATTACTCCACCGCCCAGACACTCTCCATTCTCTGTGTAGAAAACTGCACTCTGCCCGCTGGCAATTCCCCTAATTGATTTATCCAAAATTATCATCAAACCATCGTCAGTCTTCATTCCTCTCGCCCCAATTAATTCTCCTCCGTGTCTGATTCTCACAATCAAATCATCCATATTCCATTTCGTATCAGAAATCTTGTTCAGGCTTCCAACTTCGAATTGGTCTCCGGCCGCTTCTTTTTCTTCACCCACTGTCAAAATATTCTTTTTGGCATCTTTACCAACTACATAAAATACAGGGGTTACTCCGTTCTCGGCAAATTTTCTTTGAGCGTCGGGGGTTATCTCCCAGCCACCTCTCTGACCAATTGTATAAAACCACACGCCATCATGTTTTCCTATTTCTTCTCCCTGCATATCCAAAACTTTACCTGGATTTTCTTTTAGTCTTCTGGCCAAAAACTCTCTTGCCTCGATATTCCCTACAAAACATATCCCTTGTGAATCTTTTCGTTTGGCTACACCTAGGTTCGCTTTCTCCGCCAATTTTCTTACCTCATTTTTTTCCAGGTCGCCCAAAGGGAACAGCACATGAGCCAATTCTTTCTGTGTCAGTTTCCATAAAAAATACGTTTGATCCTTATGTTTATCTTCAGGAATCATCAGCCGATACAGATTACTTCGTTGAGCAACATTTCTTTGTGCCACGCTTCGCAGGCTTGAATTGCTTGGTCCCGCCATTGGCGGGAATTCAAGCCGAGAATCGAGATAATTGTCGCTCGCAGGAAGCGACAAATTATCGGTGGCCAACAAAGGAATGTGATCATAAGATGAATTGTCTGTATCGGATATCAATTTTGCGTAATGTCCGGTCGCAATATAATCAAAACCATTTTCGAGTGCCCATTTCAAAAATAGTCCAAACTTTATCTCGCTATTGCACATCACATCCGGATTAGGCGTCCTCCCGGCCTCATATTCATCATAAAAATAGTTGATTACTTTCGAGTTATATTCTTCGGAAAAATCCAGGACTTTAAAGGGAATCCCCAGTTCCAACGCCGTTTTTAAAGCGAATCCTCTATCCTCATCCGCTCTGCAGCCATTTTTCTTTATCCACGCCTCGCGGGTCATATGATCTTTTTCTATCTCACTTTTGGGTGGCCAACAATAAAGATGAACGGCTGTCACATCATAGCCCTGCTCCATTAAAAGCAAAGCCGCCACGGCCGAATCTACCCCTCCTGATATCCCCATAGCTACTTTATTGCGATTCACAGGCACTATTTTATCACTTACGCTGACATACCCAAAAGTGCGTCCATTATTACTTCCAATCCGCCCATCGGTAAAGTTCTTCTCAGTTTGTCTTCCTTTGGCCTCGAAACTTCTCTCTGGGCCTGCTCAGGAATTTTATCGCCTTTCTTCATCGCTTTTTCCCAACCCATAATTACTCTCTCTCGTAAAAACTCGTTCGTCTGATCATTCGTCTGCCATTTCTCTGCTTCTACCTGAGTTCCTGCGGAAACAATCTTCAATATCCTGTATGCAGCCGAAATTATTGATACAGCTCTTGATTCTATTAAATCACCTGAATTCAAATCATAATATGTCAACGTCTCCCCATCTTTGGAATTACCCATGAAAAATCCACTCATATAGCTGTCAATTTCATTTTTTCTTTCTCCTTTAATCATTCCTTTTAAAGCAGTGGACAAAAACTTTTTCAATTCTTCTCTTCCGCCCAAAGCCCTCTCCAGCTTATCTCCCATACCAATTACAGCATTCACTTTTTCCCCCTTACTATCCAGTGTCAACCCTTCTAATTGGCTAAGATCAATTCCCCTTGCCTCAATTCGTTCCTTAAGTTTTATCCTCTCATCCTCATCAACTATAATTTTCTTTCCCTCCACTACCCTTGCCTCAATTTTTTCTCCAATGTTTTCTTTCTCTATTCCTGTCTCCATTTCTGTCATAACATCATCATATCCCATCACTTAATTAGCTCCAAATTACTATCGCACAAAGCATTGTTTGGATATTCCTTCAAACACTCATTAAATTTTTCTTCCGCAGTTTTTTTGTCTCCCAAATAAAGATAATACATCCCCCAGTTATTCATTAACTCCGGATATTTCGGATAAATTGCATTGGCTTTCCCTAAATACTCCTTAGCCTGAACAGGATCTTTCCTTAAAAAATACATTGCTGCCGCATTGTTCTGCACCAATACGCTATTTGTTGCGTATGAGGCATCATGAATAAACAGTCTATCTTGCGACAACCAATCCATATTTCGCAAAATAGTCCTCACCATAAATAACGCAACTATTATTAAAGCGACGAAGCTTATTCCTTTTTTGACAGGAAAACGTAAGGTACTTAAGACTATCAATATTATCCCCAAACTCGGCCAAAACCATAATCTTTCTCCAAATATAGTTCCCACCGGAAATAGAAAATTCCCTGTGATTAGAATCGGCCCCCAAAAAAATGCTTGTCCGACAATCCACAATCGATTCTTTCTCAGAGGTGTAAATAAGCTTCCGAAGGACAAAGTCATCAACCAAATTCCTACCATAACCCGCCAACTTAACCAGCTAGTCGCCAACTTTATCTGATTGAAAGAATAGTCGTACGACAGATTCAGTGGAAAGATTATTTTCCCAACTCCCAACTGAACCAAAGCAAATGCATTCTCTACTCGCACTTCGGTCGATACAAACTTCAACGGGTTCTCCACGATTGTGGCATTATTTTCCATTCCTGCTCCGCCCAAAACCATTATTCTTAAAACAAAATAGCTCATTGCCACCAATACATAAAACAGACTCACCCCCGCCTTCACATCTCTTTTTTCTTTTGTGACAATTAACAAATAAATTAATATCGGCAATCCAACAATCGCAGTTTCCTTTGAAAGTAAGGCCAACAAAAACATTCCCGCCGAAACTTCCCATTTTTTTCTATCTTGCAGCAATATCGCCAGAAGTAAAAATCCCAAAGAAAGAATTTCCGCCCTACCCACAATATTGTTCACAACCTCTGTATGAATCGGCAACACCATAAAAACCAATGTCGCCCCAAAGGCAATTTTCTCCGGACAATATTTTTTCAACATCTCAAATACCAAAACACACACCAGCGCATACAAAATCACATTCGTCAAATGAAATCCCCAAGCGCCTTTTCCGGTTATTAATGCGTTTAGATACAAGCTAAAGCTCGTCAAAGGCCGATAAATTCCTGCATTCCCGTCATCTACATAATAGTATTGTCTCGTAAACGTTGCCGCCAAAGCGCTTACCTTCCCCATCTCCGGGTCACCCGCAATTACTTTGGTATCGTCTTGGATAAAACAACCAAAAACACTTACCCCGTAAATTATTATCGCCAAAACAAAAATCACCCATTTCTTCATTCCTCAATTGTAAAGCCAAACTATTGTTTCTTTGTTTCTTTCTTTACCCAATACTCACTCTGTCCTTCTTTTTTATCCTTCAAACCTCTTTCCAGCTTTTCTTCCTTACTTTTCACTGCTTGCTCTTTCGAATTCTGAAATTGGTTATGGAACTCAGGACTATATACCGTATTTTTCTGTCTCATGAAAAAATTGTATCATGTCTTACATTACTCAAGCACAAACCAAGGATCTGGGTCACCAAACAATTTTTCAGCAGCCTTTACTCCCGCGTTCACTACTATTTCATTAATCTCTGTACTGGATCTCGCCTCCATCCCCGACTTATAATTACTATAATCTTGGGCAAACGAACCTTCCCCATACTTTCGGTTATGTTCATCTCTCAAGGCTATCGCCTTCCCTCTATCCAGCATAACCTCCTTTCCGGAAGTGTTCATTCTGGCTGCTGCGTTTGCTTCTGCAATTATTTTGACACGAGTATTTGAATCGACCTCGCCACCCATCATTCCCAACAAGCCGAATTCCAAATCCAAGCCTTTGATTATTGCCTTTCTTGCAGCAATTTTTTCCAACGAAGACGCTATCTCGGGATCTATTTGTATTTCCATATTTATCTATACTATCAGATATCAGCTTAATTATTTACTCTCTGGCACAAACTTTAATCTGGAAAATTCTCTTCTTCCAAACAAGGCTACTCTCGCCATCAGTCTATCTCCTTTTAGTCTTTCACTCTCTGGCTCGACCATCCCCAACGTTTTCTCATCATTCTCTGTTTTATAAATCCCCAATACAATTTTCATTTCATTTTCTCCTCTGCATCGAGCTATAGCACTCTTTACAATGTCATTACTTAAAATAACTGGCTCACCGGTTTTATTTCCGTAAAGCCTTTCCCCCGCTTCTTCAGCTTTTCTTAATACTTCTTTTTCCTCTTCTATTTTTAGCGGTTCTCCAACACCAAACATAACATCAATACCATTTCTATAATCAGCTAAATCGTCGACTAATTTCTTTTTCTCTTTTAATTCTTTGTCAGAAGATTGATTTTCAAAGCCGGATTCACCCATACCATATATTATCACTCAAAACTCAAATTAAAAGTTCCTTTGCCACATTAATCTCCGGAAATGCTTTCTCAAACCATTTGAATTGTGCTGTTCTATTTACCTCAAATATTCTCCAGCCTTGCAAATTTTCATCCCAAGCCACGTCCAGTCCGGCGAAATCTGCCTTCAACACTTCAGTCGCTTTTATCGACATCACTTTCAAATCATTCATCTGTTCTTTGGTGAACTTTGGTTTTAATAAAGCCGTTTCGGTTTGAATTGCGTCTGTCTGAAATTTGTCCTTTTGTCTATGTTTCATCATCTGCAGGACTTTCCCATTTAACACTAACACCCGATACCATCTTCGCACTTTAATGACCGGCTGAATTAATACATCTCCCTCACTATATTTCTGAGACAATCTCACTAATCGATCGAAGGTCACAGCCAGTTTCACATTTTTTCCGTGACTTCCAAACCTTGCTTTGACCATCACTGGTACAAAAGGTGTTTTTCTTTTGGCTACTACTTCCAAATATCTTTTCCAACCTCTTTGTCCATTAAAAGATGCAAAAGGAATTACGCAAAGCCCAGCTTGAGCCAGAAGTATTCCTTGTTCTAATTTACCCATCAATGGATATCTTCTAAAACTTTCTCCGTTAATTACTTTTGGCTTGTTTTCCGTCAGTTGTTCAATATATTCCAGAATCACCGACTTCACTCCCAGCATCGATTCTCCACCTCGCTTGGTTGCCGCTCTAGGAATTATCAAATCGTACTCTTCCAACTTCTTCCCGGTCATCAAATCAATCACCGGTTTTCCTGTCGGACTTACTCCCAATCGCACATGTTCGTAATTCACCTTATCCACTTCGTATCCGAGAGCCATAGCCTCCTCAGCCAATCTTCTCGGCTCATACTCCCCTCTAAATCTGGTTAATATCAATACTTTCGTCATATGCTAAAAAATGAAAATTTTTCTATATATTCCGAAGTGCATATCCAATTAAAAAAATATTGCGCAAAGTCAAAAAGCTTGGTTTTTTGGTATTCCAAAAATTTTTGACTGAAAACAAGGACGGATTTTGCGCTGGCAAAATAGCGTCCGGTTTTTTTAATGGATATGTACTGTAGGAACAGAAAAATATTCATTTTATTTTTCAAACTTATTAATACAATATTCCAAAATCATTCTCGGCGCATTTATCTTCGTTCTTTTCTCAAACACCTTAAACTGTGGCGCTTCGTTCACTTCGATTATGAACACCTCGCCTGTTTTCTTGCTAATTACCAAGTCTGTCCCCGCCACTTCCACCTGTAAAGCTCTGGCTGCCGCCTCCGCCGTCCTTGCCACTGTCTCCGGAATTTCTATGGCTACCGAATTTCCCTGACTCTTATTAAGTATTAATTTTTCTTCTTTTACCTGTCTCTTAAATCCTCCTATACATTTATAACCCACTGTCATCACTCGATAGTCCCCGTCATTTTCGATATACTCCTGCACCAGGAATCCTCTGATCAGAGGTGTTCTTTCCCCTCTCTCCTTCGCTTTAGCTTTTCGAGCTTCCAAAATATCTTTAAGTTTATTCAAATCGCCAAACTCCCTAATCCAAAAAGTTCCCATTCCGTGTCTTCCCCCCTGAGACAATTTAACGATCAATGGAAACTTTGCTTTCTTCAAAAAGTTTTCTAAATCAGACCAAGTTTCAATATAGGAAGATTCCGGATATTTCACTCCTGTT
>CAISLM010000088.1 GCA_903886255.1 Candidatus Collierbacteria bacterium | reverse complement strand
GTGTTATTACTCCGGCCGGAAGATCAAATGGCTGGTTGGGTAAGTTTACCGCAGGATGTTAGGGTTAAAGTGTTTAATTCGAGTGCAAATTATCCAATTGAATCTTTGTGGAATTATAGTGTTTCCGAAAATAATCCTTACGAAATAACCGAGAAAACAATTGGACAAGCAATGGGAGTGATTATATCCAGAACAATTAAAATAAATGGAAACTCCAGCATAGAAGATGTTTTAGGAAAGCTATTTTCAATGAGTTTAAAAACCGATTTGAGTATTCGTGACAGATTTACTGTTCGGCAATTTTTGAGTGATTCGGTTAAGTCAAAAAAAGTCTTAGAACTGGCGATACCAAATGCAGTTTTTGATAAAGTTACCGACCCTGATGGAAAAAAGTTCCTCGAGTTCAATCAGGCTATGAGTCTGTGGACAAAAAATAAGTTTGTTGTTGAAGCTGTACTCAATGAAAATGCTGATATATCAATAAATAATATGACAGGAACTTCCGGATTGGGAAATATTTTAGCTAATCAACTTGAGTCTGCCGGCGCCCATGTTGTGGAAGTAAAAGCAAACACAGATGAAAAGATAATTGGCAAGGGTTGCCTTTATTACACCAAAAAACGATACGAAACGACCGAGGCGGTTTTACGCGATCAAGTAGGGTGTAATAAGTTGTCGATAAAACCGAGTTTTGTGGAGGACGATGATACGTTAAAAGTTTGGCTGAAATAGTTTATGCCTCTTCACCCATAAGAGGGTCGTATATCTCAAGAGGAGGAAGCTCGCTTGATTCACCGGCAGACAGTGAAGGAAGAAGCTCGCTGTCATCTAGGGGGAATGAGGGAATACCTTTGAGGCGTTTCGAAGCATGAGTTTCTTGTATGAAGACTTGGGGGGTTTTGGAATTTACCGACTTCATGACTGTTTTGTATTTATAACCGGCTTTAATAAGCTGGAGGAGTCGATGGGAAATATTGTCCGGCAAATAACCCACAAAAACATCTTTTTGGTCGACAACTTTAACTTTGTGTTTACATTGTCCAAGCTCTACAGGCTCGCCGATATTGAGAGTAGAAAAAATTTTCGGTTCAGCTTGGCTTACTAGTGGTACAACTTTTGATTTCCCCGGCTCCTCGATGAAACTCACTGTTTGAGAGAACGGATTCATGAGGCCGGTGGTCTTGTTAACTTTTAGTCGAGCTAAGTTATTTTTGGCTATAGGGTTATGAGAATCAATTTCAATTACTTTTTTGAATTTTTCTTCAGCCTTTTTGTTTTTTCCGATCATAGAATAGGCGATTCCGAGTCTGTTGAGGGTAGAAACGTCGTCAGGATATGTTTCAAGAATTTTTTCGTTGAAATCAACAGCTTCGTTCCAGTTTTTGTTGACCGCTGCCTTAATTGCTTCTTGTTGTAAGTCGTGCGTGGAGTCATTGTTCATGCTGAGACAATATAAAGAGAAATTCATCATATGTCAAGCTGCAGATTGTTTGATAGAATTGAGACATGTCCGGTCATTCAAAATGGTCAACCATTAAACATCAAAAGGCGATTGAAGATAACAAGCGGGGAGC
>CAISLM010000087.1 GCA_903886255.1 Candidatus Collierbacteria bacterium | reverse complement strand
TCCAGTTGATGATGTGTTTAGATTAAGAGTCGGTGCTGTGATTGCTGCAGTTCCTGAAGTTAAAGTTTCCGTTAAGGCTGTTAGACCTGTTGAATTAATTGTTCCCGATGTTGAAGTCAACGATAAAGCTCCTGTCGTCATTGTGAAACCATTGCTAGCAGTTAACAATCCTGCCGAGGTAATGGTTCCTGTTCCCGAGGTGGAGATGTTACCTGAGGTGGTCACGGCATCTCCCGAGGTAACTGGAGACAAGGTTGTTCCTGTTCTGTTCCAGAAGCCCAAGTTTCCTGAAGTAGGAGCTGTTGTTGTCAAAACACTCGATCCGTCAGTGTAAACTCCAGAATTAACGGCTAGTCCTGTATCGGTGACGCTGGTAAACCTTCCTGTCGAGGCAGTGGTGGCACCAATAGCTGTCGAGTTGATTCCTGTTGCTGTGGTGTTGAAGTTTGATGAGGTAAATGTCAAAGCATTGGCACCTGAATTAATTGAAGAAGCACTTAATCCTGACAGCGATAGTGTTCCGCTTGTTGCTGTTAAATTCAAAGCACCTGTTGTTTGAGTTAGTCCATTACTGGCTATTAATGTCTGTGACGAAGTTAATGCACCATTATTAGTTGTGGTGATTCCTAATTTTCCCAAAGATACTGAAGTCGCTCCACTGGTTCCTAAATTTAACGCCGCCCCTGTTGTATCAACTGTCCCCGCTCCGGCAAATGTCAGTGCTGTTGCCGTTGTGCCGATGGTATCGAGTGATGTCACTCCGGTCAGTGCCCCCCCCGTGGTTACATTCAGTCCACCATTTGATGTCAAGGCGAAGGTTCCGGTCGAGTTGCCGATAGTTGTATTGCCTGTTCCGGTGGTGGCGATAGTCACGTTGCTGGCTCCGGCATTGGCAATGTCTGTTGCTCCGGTTGATGTTAATGTCGTGAACTTTCCTGTTGATGCTGTTGTTGTGCCAATCGCAGTGCTATTTATTCCGGTCGCCGTCGTATTAAAATTTCCGGAAGTGAAGATTAGGTTGTTGGCACCGGAATTGATTGATGAAGTGCTCAGTCCGGACAGTGCCAGCGCACCGGATGTTCCGGTTATATTTGTGGCGCCTGTTGACTGTGTGAAACCATTTGATGCAGTTAGCAAACCGGCGGAATTCATTGACCCAGTTCCGGAAGTAGATATATTTCCTGAAGTTGTGATTGCATCACCGGCTGTGGCGGGAGATAACGTGGTGCCGGCTCTGTTCCAGAAACCAAGAGTTCCGGTTGAGGGAGGAGTTGATGTCAAGTTCTTCGATCCGTCTGTGTATAAACCGGATGACGCAGTCAGTCCCGATAAATTTAATCCTGTAAATGTTGGTGATGCACCTGAATTAATATTTTGAATTGTATTCACCGCTCCACTTGCTACTGAGAAATTAGTTGAATTAAATGAGGCCACCCCTTTTGTTGATGTACTTGCATCTATCCCTGCCACTGTTAGTGTTCCCCCCAGCGACACGGGTGATCCAGAAACCGAAATTCCCGTTCCCGCGGTAGGAGTTACTGTGATGGAAGAATTTGCCAGGTTGGCGTTGGTAATCCCCGCGGAACCGGAAAGATTTGAATTCGTCAGTCCCGCAATTGTTGTTGGCGTTACGGCTGTAATTCTTCCTTGAGAATCAGTCGTAAAAACAGGAATATTTAATGCCGAACCATAAGTATTAGCAGTGCCGACATTCTTCAAACTCAAAACGCCCGCATTACTAATCGTGGCATCACCCGACATTGGTTGAGTCACCCATGATGTGCCGTTACCGATCAGTAAATTGCCTGATGTCGCGGCGGTTGTCCCGAGCGTTGCCCCGTTTATCGACGACGCATTTATCGTTCCGGTTCCGGTGAAGTTTAGAGAAGCACCCGACCCCACCAACATTGCTGCTGAAGTGTTTGTACTGCCGGTAATTCCGGAGAAAGGTACGCTGCCACTAGAACTATTAATGGTGATTGTCGATCCAGAAGCACTGACTGTTGTTGAACCGGTTCCTGTTAAGGTCAACGTTCCCCCAAGTGAGACTGAACCAGTTCCAGAATTTCCCGCTAAAGACAAGCTCGAATTGGCCAAGTCGGCATTGGTTACGGATCCGGAAGGTAAAGTTAACGCCCCACCTGAAACATTCAATCCTCCACTCAATGTTACCAAATTGCCTGTTGAAGCTCCCCTTGCAGTGACATCGGCTAGCGTATCCGAACTTGTACCTGTTGAACCGGGTGCCCCGTTTGCCCCCGCAGGCCCAAGCGCCCCGGCGATGCCTTGATCACCCCTGTCTCCCTTATCACCCTTGTCTCCCTGAGGCCCTTGGGGACCAACGCCGGTTCCGGCTACAACTCCTGTATTCGGAAATCCCGGTGCTGTCAGAGTTAGTGACCCATCCGGAATATCGCGTTTGACTTCATAAGACGTTGCCCCGAGAGTCTCTCCAATTGCCGGGGAAACTCCGGAGACCGCTGACGCGTCGGTTGTTGCCGCCAGTACTGCCCCGGTATTTCCTGATGCGATATCCAGAGAAAGTTTCAAAAGCTCTTTGCCGACCTGAGATCCCGTTTTATCTAACTCTTTTATCGACAGGTTAACCTCAACCTGAACCAGGTTTCCCCGAGTATCAAATGTACCCAATATGGTCTTATTGTCCAGCAAACTCGACATTTGAAAATTGCCCACCAACAACCCCTTAACGATTTTACCGGTGGTTACTTTCACCGGATAAACCGAGCCGTCAGGAAGTTTAATCCCCGTGACCGCCCTCTCGATGAGCGTAGCGCTTTCTTTTGTTCCCAATCTACTCACAAAAATATCCACAGTTCCGTCGTTATCTTTAACAAGTCCCGAGTCTCCGTTCTGATAAGCCAATTCAGTCAGTCCTATCAATTTATCTCCACCGACTTCTCCATTTTCAATCTTGGCAAAGGAATATGAACCATTTGCTCTCACTACATTAATTAGATATGGTCCTACAAACTTACTTCTTGATAACACGTCCGTCGTCAATTCAGTTACGGAAGTACTTGGCGTCACAGACTTGGCCTGAGGCAACAAACTTGGTTTCCATCCTGAAATTAAAATCAAACCGGACACGATCAATACCAGCAAAGAACCAAGAATTATTCTTACGTTCTTGTTGTATTTATTGCCGGTGACTAAAAATTCCTGCGCCATAGATTACCGAACCTTCCCGTTTAATAAACTATTATTTTTTGAAAATATATAAGAAAAAACCACTGTGATCGAAGCAGCCAACAACAAAAACAAAATCAA
Source organism: Candidatus Collierbacteria bacterium (assembly GCA_903886255.1). Classification (GTDB taxonomy): domain Bacteria; phylum Patescibacteriota; class Microgenomatia; order UBA1400; family MFAQ01; genus UBA2277. The sequence continues at coordinate 24,086 of CAISLM010000087.1, read as the reverse complement.
AGCCAGGCCGCTTCTGCTCACATCTAAGGCAGTTGACATTGGTTGTGACACAACCACAGACCAATCTAAATTATTTGATTTTTCCGAAACAAACATTGAATATTGACCAAATCGATCGAATCCATTTGCACGACCTGAGCTCTGGTTCCACAAATTGTAAGTTGCATCCGACTCTGCAACCGCCGTTCCGATCGCAGCAGTATCGGGGAAAATTATCCACTTCCCGCCACTATCCACGAGCGTGATCACTTGACCTTCGGAAGTCACTGCAATGGTCTGCATTAGGCTTGTCAGATAGTCGGCTGAGTAAGTCACAATTGCCACGCCCAGCACCTTTCCACCAACTGTGTCGGCAACCGGAATTGCCACAACAATAGCTTTATTTAAATCCGGAGAAAAATAATCAATTTGTTGGGAAACATAACTCTTTCCCGAAGAGACCACATCGTTAAAAAACGCATCCTTAGAAAAATCAACAGTCGCAAATTCGCTTGACTCCGGATACTCAGCCAAAGCCTTTCCCGACAAATCGGTAATCACTACATTGTTAAAGCTTTTATTATTATTGAATATCGCCTTTAAGAAGCTATTCAAGTCAGCTGTCTTCTTACCATCAAATGCTTTAATAAATAAACTGTTTTGCGTCAGTCCCATCAAAGTAGATTGGGCATTTGTCATTTCGGCTTCGACAGTTACCCTAGCAAAATCGGTTTTTTCCGACAAGTTCTTAATTCCGTTGTTTATCAAAACAGTTTGTACAGAACCCACGATCAATACCGCCAAAGAAAACGCCATTAATATTATTCCAAACATTCGGAAAGTCAGCGTCCTGTCATCCTCGTATCTTTGCTTAAACTGTTCCCAGAAAGGTAATAGCATCCCAATCATCCCCGTAATCAGGATAAAAAATGATCTGGCATAGTAGCCGATATTCACGTAATACAACGAAAGAGCCACCATGGCGATTCCGGCTATTCCCAAAACAATTTTCAACACCATCTTGTTCCAAAAGTACCCAAAGACAGAAAGTGCCACTACAAGGATCGACAAAACTCCAAAAATCCAAGTCGAACCACCGGTCAATTTGCTCACTGTTGCCGAAATTTCCGATAAACCCGAGTTTCCGGGATACAAATAAACAATTAGCGAAATCTCGACCATTAGTCCCAAAAGATAAAACATGTAGGCCGTAGAAGAAATAACGCCGAACATTACCTCCACTAAAATTACCAACGCAAACAACCCATCGATCAAAAATCCATCGGCATCATTCGATTGCAGCTGGATAAAAGCCAGACCCAGAAAGGTTGCCGCCAAAATATATCTAAAAATATTATTAAAATTTTTGAACATGGGAGTCTCGTCCCGAAGCATGTCTGCCAGAATTAATCCCACCCCCCCGCACAACAGCGCAATCTTTATCGGCGTAAACCATAAGGCAAAACGGCCAACCAGCAAGCTATCCAGCTGTTTATTATAAATAAACAAAGAAATTCCTAAAACAATTGATGACAATGCCACAAACCAATCAAATAGGCTTGGTAGGCCTGCTCTTTCCTGGAACCAAAGCAATATAGTTCTAAATGGTTTATCGCTCCCCAGTTCGGAAAGACTTTTCCCCGGCCTCGGAACATTCAAACGAAGTGGTTCGGATACCGCCGGCTCTGCATTTACTTCCTGATCAACATCGATTTCGATTGGTTCTCTGGCCAGTAGTCTATCAATTTCTGCTTGTGGAATTCTAAATTTTCCTTTTCCCAAACGAACTGATTTTATGTCCCCCCTTTTCAAAAAACTATAAACACTATTGGTCGAGTACCCTAGGAGCCTAGCTGCTTCTGAAACTGAGTATGTTTTCTTCATGGTTTAAAAACTTGTAACAATTTATACAAATCCCTACAACCACTTTAAAGTAATTTTGAGCGTCTGTCAACTCGGAAAAGTGATAATTCTTACTTCAGATAATCTCTGATTTTATTTACCAAATCTTGGATCGAAATACTGGCCTTCACAAAGTATTCCTCCGCCCCCAACTCCTTCGCTCTTTTGATATCCGAGTCCTGTCCCAGATTCGACATAACAATTACCTTTATTTTTTTTGTTTCCGGGTCGGCTTTCATTTTTTCCAACGCCGTAAATCCATCCATCTCCGGCATTATTAAATCCAATAAAACCAAATCCGGTTTTAATTCTTTCGTTTTCTTCAACGCTTCGACTCCATTGACAGCCAGAACCACATTGAATCCCTCTTTGCCAAGTTTATTTTGATAAACCGATGCATAAAGTTGATCATCCTCGGCCACTAATATCGTTTTTTGTTTATCCATTTAATTATTTTTTATTTTTTCCAAAGGCAGTGAGATAGTTATTGAAGTCCCCTTCCCTTCATTGCTAACAAGATCAATCTTACCACCCCAGCCTTCGACGAACTTCTTTACAACGTATAGTCCCAAGCCTGAACCCTCTGTTTCACTGTGAACAGCATTTGAGGCGCGGTAAAATTTACCAAACATCTTCGGCATATCGTTTTTGGGAATTCCGACTCCGTTATCAACAACAGACATCACCAATTGTTTGTCAACCGACTTTAAAACAACTTCGACTTTGCCACCCGGCTTGTTGTATTTAACTGCATTGGATACCAAATTCATAGTCACCTCTCTAAATCGTTTTGGATCAATAAAGATATTCGGGACTTTCCCAAGCGTCAGTTTTATATCTACTTTTTTTGCCGAAGCTTCAAAACTTAGCTCTTTTGCGGCATCCTGGATTACTTCCGGCAATTGAACCATAGAAGGTTCGTCCATGACTCTACCTTGATCAATCCTGTTTACATTCAAGAGATCATTAACCAGCTGGATCATTCTTAAGTTGCCTTTATAAACCTCACCTGCCACTCTCTTCGCCTCTGCAGGAAGCTCCCCAACGTCACCCTCAAGCATCATCTCCAGATTCCATCGCATTCCTCCCAAGGGGGTTCTTAGCTGGTGGCTGGTAACCGACATAAAGTCATCCTTGCTCTTTTCCAGTTCCCTCTCTTTGGTATTATCTCTAAATACCACCACACATCCGGTTACATTGCCATTTACGTCTCTGATTGGTGCCGCACTATCCAGAACCGAAATCACCATTCCACTTTTACTTACAATCACTGTATGATTTCGCAGCGACTGAACCTCTCCTGTTTTTAAAACGGTCTTGACGAAATCCGGATATATTTTATTGGTATCGTCTTCAACTCTAAACTTAAATACATCGCTATAGTATTTTCCAACCGACTCAAATTCCGTCAGGCCACTCATTCGTTGGGCAGCACCATTAGTCATCAAAATCATTCCTGTCCTATTGACAACAAATACACCATCACCAATGGAGGCCAAAATCGTCTCCAATCTATTCTTTTCAATCGTCATTTTATCTTTTTCCTCGCTCAGGTCTTCCATCACATTCAGCACAGCCCTCTTGGTGTTTTCCAAGTCGATATTATTATTTTCAACATCACTTAAGGTTTCTTCAAGTTGCTTTGTCTTCTCCTCCACTGTTTTTTCCAGTCCGGAAGACAACCCTTTCAAGCTCACCACCATTTCCCTAATACTGCCGGCCAAAGATTCCATTTCATCCCCGCTCTTTATTTCGATTTGTTCATTATAGTTACCCGAAGTTACACTTTTTGCATATTTATTGAGCTTTGCCAAAGGTGATAACGTTTTCCGTAGCACCAAAATCACCACAAACACACCCAAGCTTATTGAGACGATGATAAACAAAATTACAACTCCTACAATCCCTGAAACCACCGAATCGACGGACCGAGTGTTTACTTCAGAAACAAGATAAAGAGGGAAATCCCCAATTTCATTCACCTGAATCAGCTCATCATTTTTATCCAAGTCATCATAAAATTCATATACAACCGGTTTGGGCGACATGGTTTCTACGGTTTTCTGCGCCACGTCGTAATCAAGCGGAGAGATATCGATACCCACATATCGTCTTTCGGTTTGAATATGACTCTTTACATCTGAGCTCAATACTCCCAAACTTTTGAACAATGCGTCTTCCTTATTTGTATTAATAATTATTCCATCACTATTTACTAGCATGTATTTACCCAGCCGAGTAATATAGCTCGCCATCATTGTTTGGAAAACGGGTTGGGTGTCCATTTTGACGACCGACACTCCGATTATTTTGCCCAAAGAATCAGTTATGGGGTTAGAAAAATATATTCCAATTTGATTTGTGATTGTGCCAACTGCAATTTCCATAAATTTCTGACCGGTGATGGCTTGTGAAAAATAATCTCTAAAGCCAAAATTATTCCCTGTCAGAGTTGGATCCGTAGAAAGAACTGTCAATCCGGATGCATCCAATAAATAAATGCTTAAGAAATTTCTTCCAATATTAAAATTAGTCAGTGTTTTCAAAATCGTTTTATCTTGGACTATCCTGTTTTTATTTTCCATGTAGGCAGACACCCCTGGCAACGTAGGAACTAAATCAGCCGCCCCTCGTCCAAAAGATACTACCTGGGATGTTTCGTGAGACTGCTCCAAGTTAGCAAGGGCAATCGTTTCCTTTTTCGAATCCGAAAGCGATGAACCCACCTTATTGGAAACAAATAAGACTGTTGCCACGCCGACCACAGTCACAGACAACAAAATTGTCAGAGTGATTTTCCCTATGATTGGTAATCTGATATTAATTCTTGCCATTTTCTTTCTCTCTTAATTTCTTTTTTAATTCGATCATAGTCAGCTCTCTACCCACCATTTGTTTGTTCAGTTTTTCAAGCTCATCCACCTTTTCCTCAAGACTCTTGGTTTTTTCTTCCACTTTCTCCTCCAGGCCGCTATATGATTTTTTCAGCTCTTCCGTCATTTCGTTAAACGACTCCGCCATATCTCCCACTTCGTCATTTGATGAAACGTCGCTTTTTACATCAAAATTTCCCTCTTTAATCTTAACCATCGAATCATGAAGTCTCTTAATCGGTGAAACGATTATTTCTGCTCCTACAAACCCAACAAGACCCATTACAAAAGCTCCCGCAAACAAAATACTAATCAAAGTTGAGATTACATTAAAAGCCGGAGCCATCGCCTCATTATCGTCAATTTTCGTTACCAAACACGAATTTAATTCCGGCAGCCAGTGGTAATATCCCAAGACCAAGTCTCCATGATAATCCGGTAAGTTAAAGTCATCCGACTTTCCCTGAAGACAGTTTTCGATTTGCGGCAAATAAATTGTTTCCTTCATTGCCTCTCCCGGTTGTTTAAGCAAATCAGTCACCACCAAATTGGATGAATTTACTAAGAATGTTTCACCTGATAATCCCAAACCACTTCGTTCTGCCATTAGGGTATTGAGGCTATCTAAGTTAATTCCGGCCGCCAAAACCCCCAGAAATTCCCCTCCGTCTCCTTTTATTGGAGTCGCAATAACCATAGATGACATTCCAAGAGACAAGTCATAATAAAAATTCTGAATAAATGTCTTCTCCTTAGAATTTACGAAATATGGTTGATCGGCTTGAATTTTTCCCTCATCTTTAATATTCGTCGAGAACGCCACCATTCCGGTTTTGTCCATCACAAACACATAGGAAAACAATCGTTTGTATTTCAGCAGATCTTGAGATCTGGTTGAAATAACTTCTTTACTGTTTATGTTTCCGTCAATCAAAAATGAGGTCAAATAAGTTCGCACCGCAGAACTATTGTTAAATAGCTCCAACTCAGTCGTCAGTTCATCCAAAAGCTCCTTAATTGAGTTTTCTTTTAAGGCCGAAAGACTTTCCAAATGAGTATAGGTTTGACTCTGAAAAACCCGAGTTAAATTAACATACGAAAATATTCCTGCAATAATCGAAATTAAAAGGACCGAAAGTCCAATAGAAAGAGTAATTTTGCCTCCGATTCCTAATTTCATTATTGTTTATAGACTGTATTCAAAAACTGTAATGTATAAGCATCTCGGACGTCAATCTTTTTAGAGATTAATTTTTGATCAAACAATATATTTTGCACCTGCTGCCACCCACTTATATCCATTTCACCTAACTTTACTGTTCCGGTATTAATCAAGGGAGCTGATGTCGAAAACATATACTCCTGATGTGTTCTCGAACTCGTCGTCACGTACTTCATTGTGTCATCAATTGCCTCCGACGGGTGTTCAATTGCATACTGCCACCCGTCAATTGTTGCTTTTGTCATTTCTTGTACTATCTCAGGCTTTGTCTGGGCCATTGCGTCTGTCGTGAACAACACGTCGGCATACATATTTACTCCGTAATCAGCCATCAAGATAATATTGACATCTTTTCCAGCCTCAACCACCAGCTGCGGCTCATTAATAATATAGCCTGTCGAAACATCTACCGATCCATTGATTAACTCACTGGCATCAGTACCCACAGTTACTTCCTTAATTTTACTTCGATCAATTTTCAATTTGCTCATCATGGCCTTGTATAAATATTCCACATTCTGGCCTCTTTCTATCCCCACTCTTTTTCCAATAAAATCTTGCGGTCTCGTAATCCCAGAATTTTTTAAAGAAAACGCCACTACCGGGCTGGTTCTATATATTACAGCGATCGCCTTAACCGGTTTCCCTGCTGTTCTGGCTATCATAATTTCATCGGCTCCGGCTATTCCAAACTGTGCTTTTCCGGCCAAAACGGCATCTATTGGTGAATCGCCATAATTAAAAGGCACTGTGGTGACGCTTAAACCCTGTTCTCTGTAAAAACCTTTTTCCACTGCCACGTAATTCCCCGCAAACTGCGCCTGATTCAGCCATTTCAATCTCAGCTGAATTGGCATCAAGTCTGTTTTCTGATTAGTCAAACTGGATCTCACTTCCAAATACCACCAAGACACTCCACCGATAAGCAAGATGAAAGCAGCGACCAAAATGCCCACAATCCAGTTATTTCTTTTCATGGTTTTTACTAAATTGTTCTTTAAGATCAACAATTTCCTTTTTCAGTTCGGCCATCTTTATCTCTCTGTCGACCATGACCTTGTTCAATAATTCTGACTGCCTCATTCTTTCGGCAAACTCCTCTTCTTCCTTTTTCCTCAAAGTTATATCCCGGCTCACCCCAACGAGTCCCAAAAGTTTCCCCTTTTCATCCTTAAATTGGGTTTTAATCGTTTCCAAAATTACTTCTTTCCCATTAGCCAGCTTCGTTTTCCACTCAACCTTAATGTCCTTGCCAAATTTTATTACCTCATTATCCTTCTCCAAAATAAACTCTAGCCTCGTTTTGTTTTTTCCGGAAAATAATTCACGATCCGTCTTCCCAATAATTTTCGCTTTTGGCAACCCGACAAAAAGCCGAGCAAAAGCATCATTACAGACCAAATATCGCCCCTGAATATCCTTCCCGAAGAGTAAATCAGGCATAGAATTGATCAAGGTTTCCAGTAGAGCAATCTCTTTGGCTCCGGTGATCCCAACAACGTTTTTATTCTGGGCAGGGCTCATACTTATTAAGAATACCATTACTGTGATAAAATATCTCCGCTATGGCAAAAAAAGGACCAAGACAACACATGGGATTGAAGTGCTCCAAGTGTGGACATTTCAACTATATCTCTGAAAGAAATAAGACTAACACGCCTGAAAAACTCGTTTTGAGCAAGTATTGTCGTACTTGTCGTGAACACACTGAACACAAAGAGGTGTCTAAGTTAAAGTAAGTAAAGTAATTACTTCCCGTTTCACGCATCAGTTAGCCTCTTCGGCTATCCTTCCGTGTGCTAAAATCTCACCAACTGAACATTAATATTTTTCCAAGGAGGAAAAATGCCCTACTGTGTAGTTCTCGAGTATCAAAATGGTGGTAGTACTGGTGTACGTTTTATCAAAACCTTCTCCAGCAAAGAAGAATTCCTTAAGCAAGATCAACCGGATCAACCAAAAGAAGAAGGTTTGTTGGTGATTGCCGAAGGAATATCGATGGAAGAAGCCCAAAAACTGGCAGCACTGACCCCGGAAATCTGTTACCTTACTGCTGCTGTTGAGGAAATGTGTTCGGCCGAAGATGGCCATATCGACATAGACAAGGCCGACCTTTTTCTCCAACATGCCGCCATGAACATTGCCTCTGTCCGTAAAATCAGGAAGCAATATGGTCTGCAGCCCACTTACGGATTTCCTTTTGTTTTGATTGATGGTAAAAAATCTCAAAAGAACCAGCTCTTCACCATCATTAAAGGCGCCTTTTCCGATCCCTGGGGCACTGTTGGCAATATTGAGAACGCGATCATGATCGTCAAAATCAAAATTGTCGCTTTCTACCTTAATGGATAATTACCTAAACCCTCCATTTTTGGAGGGTTTTTTTACCCTTTGTACTAGTTTGATGTAGATAATTCGCTATTTTAATTTGAAGAAAAGGAGGAAATATGGACTATATTGTAGTCTACGAATACAACCAAAATGCAGGTGGAAATGCCGGTGTATGTTTCACCAGGAAATTCAAAAGCAAAGCCGAATTCCAACAAACTGTCCCCGACCCCAACGCAAAAATCATTATCGAAGCCGCCACGGAAAAAAGTGCTTCATTTTTAAATGCCCTAACACCGGAAATTTGCCGGATAACTGCAGCAATTGAAGCCAGCTCCAATACCGACGGCACCATCGATATTTACATTCTCGACCGGAATCTCAATTTAGCCGCAGATCAAATCCGATATGACAGGCATTTTAGTTTGATAAATGACCTGGACAGATTTGCCAATTTCGAATTCGAAAAATGCATCGCTTGTTTGGAGCCAACCGAAAAGAATTTCGTGCTTAATAGAGCGCTTGACTTAAGTGAAAGTTCAAATGGTCGTGTTGACATCGACATAATCATCAAAACATTTATTAAACAAACGATTAGGGATATCTTGACCAACCGCATGTTAATTAGCTTCTGAAACACCGCCCTCCATAAGGAGGGCTTTTTGTTTTGCTAGCTATCAGTATCGCAAATTGGGAAACTTGTCTATTAGTTCCTGAAGGTTTTTTACAATGCCAGCATCGATAATTTCCTGGTCGGTTAAAAATGTTAAAAAAGATTGCTGTTCTTCTCTTGATTGAATCTGGGAGAATGCAGCCTTAAGCTTATCAGGATCGTTCTCACTTTCTTGGACTAGTTTGAGCATGTCTGTTGCGTCAACAACAGATGATACTCTCGTAAGGTCAGGTGTAGAGCTTGGTACGACACTAGGCATTTCCGATTTATCGGAATTTAGTCTGATGCCATTTTGATGACCTGTTGGTGTTTGTTCCATAATTCATAATATACATTAATCTATTTCAATACAAGATTTGACAAGGAGCGCTTACGTCAGGTTCGATTCCCGAAACACCGGAAAACCAAAAAAATTCCCATAAAGGGAATTCTTTTTGTTTTGCAGGGGTGGAGGGAATCGCCGCCCAGTAACTTTCTACTGAAAGTTCTTTGCGGCCTGGCTCGTCAAGATCGTTACGAGCTTGACTCCGCCCTTCGATTCTTCCACATACATTACAAATAAAATCTCCCCACAAGGGGGAGATTTATTTGCAGGGGTGGAGGGAATCGAACCCCCATTACAGGTTTTGGAGACCCGGATTCTACCATTGAAATACACCCCTAGGTCAATAGTATTTTAACAGACCTAAGTGACGAGTTTACGTTATTGTTCAGACACGCTCCATCGTTTTCTTTCTTGCACAAGTTCTTCCTCAAACTTACTCTTAATCTCATCCACATTATTAACCAAGCCATATTCCCTTACAAGCACCCCAATCACTGCATCAAGAGTTACATTAATTAATTCAATCTCCTCCTGGGATGTCCAACATTCCCCCTTTTGACCTTTCTCAAAATTCCAGTCACGCCCGCGGAAATAACTAATCAAATCAACTACTTCTTTGTCTTTTATAACACCATCATTTACCGCCTTAAAAAGGCTAATACTTATCGAAGTAATCACATTTCCCCTACACTTCATCCAAGGATAGTCCGGATGCCATTCTCTGGCCATATCTTTAGGTAAGTCATCTGAATAGAAGCGAAACGTCTGAAAAATATCTAAAAAGTAGCGTGGCAATGTGTCATTGACAAGCGCCTCTAAATATTCCTTCCCAGGGAAATCACCCTCTGTGTTTTGGATCACCTCCAAAGCCCTCTCGCGTTTCGTTGCCATTATCGTGATTTTATCTCTTATCTCAAATTTTGCCACAAAAAAGCCAGTGACAACGTCACCGGCTGATTAGCAGAATTTAATTACTCGGACAAACCGGAAAAACTTCGTCCCAGCCCTTACCGGACTTTTCCCATCCCAGGGCAACCCAAGCACCGCGGTTTGTGATTATTTCTACATAGGTATCACCCCGTTTGATAATCGTACTAACTGGATCTTTAAAATATGGCCAGAGTTGATTTATGCTATTGGCTGGCTGTACATCAGTAGGTGTTCCACAATACGTAACCACCTGATAGTCACCAAGAACCATGCCATAGTCCACACTTCCCGGAGCCGGCAAAAATCGACATCCGCTATTATCGCAAGATGGAATTGGCCTGGAAAAAAATATTTTCATCACCAACTTGTCATCTTTCAAGGTCCGAAGCGGCATCGTGGTAATGCCAAAATAATCATCAATCGAAGTTCGGCTCGCCTGGCAATCCTTCAAAGACTGAGGCACAGGAATAAAGTTATCCCAAAGTTTCATCGCTTGGCAATGCGCTGCGGGTGTATCTGCAGTCAAGGTAGTAATGTTCAGGATCGGTGATAGCCATGGACTCGTTACTTTATCCGTAAAGACCAAGGCTACAGCCGCATCAATTAATGGTTTCTGAACCATCCAGGCTACTTCAATCGCGGCATCCTTAGTACTAAGTGTCTCGATTACAGTAGGTTCCGGCGTGGCCGTAGCTTCCGGTATTGCAGGCACTTCCGTCGGAACGTAAACGACCGACTGAGTCGAAACTGCTTTGGTAGCTGGTGCGTTTCCGCACGCCGAAAGAACCAAAATTAAAACCATCGGCACCATCACAAAAAATTTACTCAATCTTTTCATTTTCAGGCCCTCCTGAGCCTATTTTCCGAAAACTGATTGTATTAAGGGGCAAATCATCTTACATAAACTCAAACATGATTCTTTAAGACACAGTATTCTACCAAAAATCGGCCTATCATGCCTCAAAGGCATCTTTAATATTGACAAACTAGCTTCAATGTGCTACTATATAGGATATTCTGGACATTTCAATTCTGAGGAGGGCATTATGCTTAATACCGACATAATAAAAAAAATGGTCGACGTTGTTTCCGAATGCGGCTGGGGTGATTACCATAGTGGAGTAAGCTGTGACGTTGTCACCAATCGACCTGACATCTTAATGATCACGGCGCACGGCATGATGTCTGACGACCCGTCAGGAACATTTGAGATTCAGGTCACAGGTATATGCTTAAATACCGCGAACAATTCCCCAACAGTGAGCCTGACCGAATTCGCTGATATTTTTAGCAGCGCCTTTTCTGACAAGTTAAACTACATACCTGAGCAGGATGATGATGGAGGCCCAGGAGCTTCAATAGATTTTGACCATGCAACCCCAAATCAATTCAGTTTTGCGTGGGATAACGGACAGGGCCGTGGTGACACTTTCTTCATCACTCTCTCGGATATCAAAGAAATTAAATATTAAAACAACACTCCTTCGGGAGTGTTTTTTTATAATCTACAAATCAGTTTGATGTAAAATGTCGCATAAGTAGCTTGCAACTTAAAAATTCACAAGGAGGTCACCTTGACCGATTTCCATGATTACGACTCTGAAAAAGCGTTTTTGGAAGCCATTAAATCACTCGACGCTCTTAATGCAATCATCAGGAAACGGCGGATTGCAGCCACCATAAGACGCGAAATATTAAAGAAGTGGGTCATCCTAGGCCGCTTTTTCTTCGATGATCTAGGCAAAGTTTACAAATTCAACTCCCACGGCATACCTTCAGAAATTTTCCCAAACTTCCCAAACGTTATCGAATATGGCGACTATCTGCAATATCTGAAAAAATATTTATTACCCTCAAACTTCGTCCCCTTCACGAACCCCAGAACCGCAAATATTCCCACTGCAGATCTCATTTGTCCCGAATGTAACAAGCGCTGGACGATTGAAAATTGTCATGATGTTTCTTACGACCCCTCCGGCCTTCGCCATCACAGTTGTTATCGTCAATTCCTAACCCGCGTTGAACTAACCTATTTTGAGACAGTCTTCGCCGAAGCCGGCTTTAAAAATGTCGAATACTTCGAGGCCGAAAATCCATATAGCTCACAAGAGTCCCGTGAGCCATGGTTCGATGTCTCGGCTGATGGCCTGAATCTGACTATCGGTAGATGGCACGACAGATTGACCATCATCATTTGCAACAATCCCCGTATCGACTTCACTAAAATCTGCTTTGATTGCGATGTCACTAAGGGTGTCGATTACATTCACGCTTGGGGACACGAAATGAGCATCGTAATTCTCACCTTAATGCGCAAAATCATTCTTCCTGATTAAGAAAGGAAATTTAGACAAAATGAATGCCAAGACTAAGCCCTTACCAAAACCAATCGAGACAGTAAAAAAGTTATGTCTAAGTATTTTTAACAAACTATTCAAAAACTTTTGGACTGCCCCCTCCCGAAGATGAATTTTTATACAGCCCCGCCACGCGGGGCTTTTCTGTACTCAGTCCGCCTTTGGCGGATAACCTTCTCTTATCAAGTAGTATAATATAGGCCAATCGCAACTTTAAATTCAAGGAGGACTTCGGATGAAAAAAAATCTTTTGATTTTTATACTTGCAGTTCTTGTTTTAACTAGTCTATCCTGCGGCGTTCAAGTCACTACCCAGCCACACACCCCCACCGAGTTTATCCAAGTGATTTATGCCTACAAAATCACTTCAGACAATAAGCTCGATACCATCTTCTTTGCCAAGGCCAGTAGCTTGGGTTTCAAATACAATCTTCTTGTTGGAGATGGTCCATCTTTAGATGAGGTCACAAACATGACCGATGCCGAATCCAAGACGGGACTTCAAATATCCGTTAAAGATAATCTCGGCAACTCGCTAAGTGGAAACACCGATTTAACCGGACACTTACATCTCATAATCCCTTTCACAGTTTCCGTTCTCAAGGTCAATGGTTGGCAATGTGGCGATGTTTACGCCTGGCAAAATCTAGGCCAAGGTAATATCGTCCAATATGGTGGCGGAACAATTATGTGCGGCCGCTAAGTTAAGTTTACTTCCCCTCCTAAATGGAGGGGTTTTTGTTAAAATAGACCATGACGACCCAAAAAGATAATCCCCGCCCCCTTGAGTTAGTGTTTGTTAGACACGGCGAATCGGAAGGCAATGTTGCTGTCAAAGCCGCTGAAGCCGGAGATACCAGCCACTTTACCGATGAATTCCGATCACGCCACAGTTCCACTTGGAATCTTACCCCCAAAGGCGAGGAACAAGCCCAAGCTGCCGGTGAATGGATTAAGAAAAACATCAACCACGGCGATTTTGATGCATATTTTGCCTCCACCTATCGCCGCGCCAAACGCACTGCCGGATTTTTAGACCTTCCCCATGCCCAGTGGCGCCTGCGTGATTATCTCCGCGAACATGACTGGGGCAACCTGGATGTGATGACCGATGAAGAACGTCACGAAAAATATCCCGAGGCTATGAAAAGCCGCGAAGTAAACCCCTATTATTTCGCCGCCCCCGGTGGCGAGTCTCTCGCCGACGTTCTCATCCGCGCCCGTGTTGGTATTATCTCTTCACTTTTTCGTGATCTTCCCGGCAAACGCGGCATAGTTGTCACCCACGGCAACATGATGTGGCCAATTAGAATTATTATCGAAGATCTACTCCCCGAAGAATATCTAAAGCTCAAAGAAAAACATGATCCCAAAGATAAAATAAACAACTGCCAGATTTTTCAATACTCCAGAATTGATCCAACGACGGGTGAAATTGGCGAAAAAATCAACTGGATGCGATCTGTTTGTCCCTGGAAACTAGACCCCGAGCTCGACGCTTGGCGCCCGGTCATCCACAAGAAATATACCAACGAGGAGCTCATCAACAGCTAAAATAAAAAATTACATTGCGCTGGCGTATGCAGCTCGGAATTCCGGTCTTATTCCTGCCAATAATTTATCCTTATCTGCTTCAACATATTTTTGCATCTTTCCCAGACGCTCATCATATTCATATACCGGAATATCCGTTCCGGTATTTTTAAGATATTTTCTTACGACTTCAATACTTGCCAAAACGGAAGGAGACGTGATTCCCTTTCTCAATACTAGCCCCAAAATCGCCTCTTTGCCGACAGTCACATTTACCTCATTCATTTCCTGTGTACCTTGGCTATCGCCATAATAATCTCTTAATTCTTGTAATGTGTGTAGATCCGTAGCATTCGCCACCAACTCACCTGATGAACTAGTTCCACTACCACTATCAACGGCAGCCACATGTTCAACGCTTTTAACTTTTTCGGCATCAAAAATAAATCCAAATGGTTTGTGATACATAGCAATTGCTTTCCCTTCCATTAGCAATGTTGTCGATACGTGATTCATTCCCGCTTCCGCGCTCATAAACTCCAATTCTTCACGCCAAGAGTTCATTTCCAGTTCGACACCATTAAGTCCAACCGATGGTCTCGGCGGATCCATCACTCTCACCAACACATTTCCGCTTTTAAATTTCTCCAGCACGGCGTCAGGCACTTGAACAACTTCCGGGGTTGAAATAGAAATATTATCTTCTTGAGGAGCGAATCCTTCAGATCCTTCAGGCATAGATTGATTCTACATTAACAAAACTACAGTTTACAAACGAAATGAAAATTAAACTAAATATCCAATCATTTGTAACATATATTACATTTCTGCTAATATTAATTTATGGCAGAAGCTTTGTTTTTCTCCACTTCGGCCGGCGCATATCTGGCCGATGATATTCTTACGAAAATTCCCACTCTTAACACCGGAAAATGCCGACAAGGCCACTTTGTGGATGGTGAAGTCATGTTTTATCTCGACGAACCTGTGAAGGGACGCGCTTGCGTCATCCTCGGCCACACCGGCCCACCCGCAGAGAACCTTCTCGAAATGTTTACCATCATCAACACCCTCAAAATTAACGGAGCCAAGAAAATAATTTCTGTTATCCCCTATTTTGGTTACGCCAGATCAGATCGGGATAAACCTCTCCAACCAATTAACTCACGTCTATTTGCTGGGTTTCTGAAACAGGCCGGAGTTTCGAGAGTTGTCTGTCTCGATCTCCATAGTCGGTTAAATGCAAAATATATTTCTGTTCCCCTGACTCATCTTTCTGCTCTTCCTTTAATGGCCGATTATTATGCGAACCAAAAAATCGGCAACCTCGCCATCGCTACTCCGGATCATGGTGGCATTGATCGGGCCAATCTATTTGCCAAACAAATGGGAATAAATAAAATAGTCGTTATCGAGAAGTATCGTCCCACCGACACAACTGCAATCAGCCTCAATATAACCGGCGAAGTAAATAATAAAAATGTCATTGTCGTTGACGACATGATCGAAACTGGCCACACTCTTCTCTCTGCGGCCAAACTTTTAAAAGCCAAAGGCGCTAAAAACCTTTACGCCGCCGTTACTCATTGTATTTATCAAAGTAAAGGCATCAATCTGCTTTCTTCCACATCACTTTACAAGAAAATTCTCATCAGTAATTCACAGGAACCAAAAACAAAACTTCCACCAAAAGTCTCAATCATTAATATAGTTCCCCTCCTCTCCAAAGCCATCGCCAAAGAGATTGTTGGCTAAAAATATTTCCTGAAGTCAAAGACCATAGTCTTGTATCTATTTAAAAATATACGCACCAAAATTCCAATGAATAAAATTATTTGTTTCGTAGTGCTTGTCCAATTTGAAAAATATCGCGCAAAGCCAAATTGCCTGGTTTCTTTGTATTCAAAGAAAATTTGGCTGATAGAAAGGTTGTGTTTTGCGCAGGCAAAACAGCAGACCGCTTTTTCAAATGGATAAGTACGGAAGAAACATCTAAAATTATTTCAATCAAATCTCCACCATTCCCATCGTCTCCGGAATCCTCACGCTCTTCGGCACCACCACAAACATAAGTCTCTTCTCAAAAACATATTTTTTGCTACCATCAGGTAGTTTGTCGGTCCTATCATCCCACCAACGATTCAGAAATTCATGCACTTCGTAAAATCTATCTTGTTCCGCATAGTGTCCATATGGATCCATCATTCTCACGAAATTCTTAGTCATGTCCACGTCAGTGATTACACAATAATGGCCTTCGTCTCCCCTAACCATTTTGTCCATCTCGCTGTAATCGTCATCGGCAATATACGGATCGTGATATTCATTTTTCTCAAAAACCCCTTGCCAGTCAACACCGACCGGATAATTAAATTCTCTTACCATCTTCTCAACATCCATAATGGTTGAGTCTCTTTTTACCCAAAGGCTATATGCCGGATAGGTATTCTTTACTGCCTCCGCTAAAAGCTCAATCGACATTCCGGTAATCATCACATGCTTCCTCGTTGTCGCGGCATCTACCAACATGTTTTGATCTGCCTGGATTCCAAAATGAGACAATAATATTTGTAACGCTGCCGGGCCGCAATAAGATCCATTTAGTTGGCGCACTCTACCAAGTTTATCCAGCGAACCACGCCCTATTTCTTCGACTCTTTTCTCCACCAATTGTCCCGGTCCAATTTCCCTTGCCCACAATCCATTATTTTCTCTGTCGAAATCCCGAACCATCACAAACCCTGCTCTCTCTGCCACTTTAATCGAAGAGACATTACCGCTTTCAATCTCCGCCAATAGTTTCAAACCGGGAACTACCCAGGGTCGTTTTTCGGATAGGTTGTCATAAACAAACTTTATGGCCGTTTCAATTGCCGGCGCAGTTAACCCTGCCGGTGCTCCCGGCCTCTTGGCATAGCTAATCTCGAGTGAGTCCGGCTGAATTTTAGAAGGATAAAAATAGACAAATCCATGTACCCGGTCGTCTTCGGAAATGTTGTCTCTTGGGTCCGCAATCGCAAATAGGAAAGAGTCATCTTCACCTTTTTCGTCCATCCAACGTCTATAGCTGCTAAAACTGAGATTGCCAACGTTGTCCATCCATCTCTGTGCCCCCGGACTCTCGACAATAAGCACCAAATCTCTCAAATCGCGGCTATTTTCACAGTCAAAAAAGCGGACTACATAGTCCTTCCCATCTTTCGAAAAGTATCTCATCTCGGAGTCCGACATAGTTGGTATTCTACCGCAAAACAACCCTTATTTGATGGCTCTAGCGTACTTTGAGAGCAAACTGGCCAGTACTTCGTCAAAACTGACACCATGCAAAGCCAGCACCTCAGTCATTGGCAGTCCCATATCCGGTCCAAAACACGTGTTTGGGTTGGAATCGGTAAAATACGGGATATTTGTTTCCTGGTCAACACGCACATCAAACTTGGCATAATCTTTGTGTTGTAGGCCGCGGAAAGCTCGAATAGCTAGCTGAGAAATCTTGCTTGCCAAAGGCTCCTCCACCGATTTGTAAGTATAGGCCTTTATGTCGTCATAGGACTCGAAACTGGTGAAATAGTGCTTGCCGTCCGGGCGCTTACGGAAAACTTTTTGACCCATGTAAACACTTTTCTTGGCTCCGTCATCAAAAACGACCACAGTGATCTCAGGTCCGTCAATAAATTGCTCGACGATTACCGGAATGTGGTAAGTACTAACCATCTTGTTTACCTTCTTCTGGGCATCCTTGATAGTCTCTTTGACAGCGTGGTTGTCGATTCCGACACTTCCACCGCTTTCATTAAGTTTAACGATCAAGGGCAGCCCTAGATCTTCCTGTACTGCCGTCTTTGCTCTGCGGATAAATTGAAAAGCCGGCGTAGGGATGCCATAAGCCATCAAAAGTCTCTTAGTCAGGTTTCGGTTGTTGCCGACAACGAGCCCTTCCATACCTGCACCGGTATAAGGCAGATTGGATAGCTCCAAAGCGGCCGGCACAGAAGTCTGTAAACGATCTTTACCTTTCAAAGTGTCCACTAGGTTTACCACCAAAGATGGCTTGTCTACCAATAGGTTCGTCAAAAAATACTGGTCGCCGGGTAAAGTTTTTACCTGAATCCCCATCTTCTCAATTCTTTCCTTCACCTCTTGAGCTCTGTCCTCCACCTCTACCTCAGCATAATACGAATCTTCGGTCGGGAACATGTCTCGTTCAACATGTGAATAGGCTACAACTACGAGTCCCAGCTTCTTCAGTGCATCCTTATCAATTCGGAGCTTCGGTTTTTTGTGAGCCTTTGGCGTGATTGACTCTTGTTTTTCCTCGGCTTTGACTTCCTTCTCTTGTGCCACAGCCTCCTCAGCCTTTTCCTCTTTTTTCTTAATTCCCAATAATTCTTTTATTCCCATCATGTTTCAGCTTAACACCCCCATATAAATAAAATCAATCCTTTACATTCTTCAACTTCTCAATCTCCTGCAATTTCTTATAATCCAAAACATACAAGGCACTCATCTCTGCCGAATCGGCCTCATAAAAGTGTTTTCCCCGTCTTTCAAAGCCGCAAGCCTCCACAACCCTTTTTGAGCCGGCATTTCCCTCATCAATAAAACAGAAAACAAAAACACCGGTTTCGTTATTGGCTTTCGTGATTCTCTTTACTTCCAAACAGGCTTGTCTGACGGCGCTGCTGATCTGGCCTCCCGGAGCCTGAGGCAATTTAGCAAAACTAATTTCAAAAATCATTTTGTCTTCAATTTCCGTTTCTTTAAGGAAACCAGCCCTTACCATTCTTTTGGCAATTTTCCGCTCATCACTTCCCGCATATAGATAAACAAATCCCTGAACTTTACCAATCTCTTCCTTCCGCTCCTCAAAAATAGCTTCAGTCCCTGCCACAGCAAACATAAAATACCTTCCATAGGCACCCTTCTCATCTGCCCAGTCGTACCTATCCCGTTTTGACATTCCTGCCACGCTATCCATCATGTCCTGCACGTCCTTGTGTTCCACAATCTTCCGCAGCCTGAGCATGTCCTCTTTGTTCTCCGAATCAAAAAAACGGAGCGCCGACTTTTCTCCCGGATATTTTTTGAGTTTGGGTTCGTTTTTATTCATTCCTACCTTAGATTATCATATTCGTCACTAGTTCGTCACGGGGGTCACAAAGGCGAACTCAAACCACTTTACAAACTCACACTCTTGTGATATTATATAGGCCGTATCATTGACAACTTAGCCTCTCTCAATCGAATAAGGAGAAATATGGGAAACAACCGCAGGAAAACAGTTTATTTTTTCCCCTTCACCACGATCTTCATAATCATCCTTCTGCTTGTCCCTTGGACTGACAGAGTTCAGGATTACCATAACCGGAATGTTTCGATCGAGTACAAGAACTGGGCGTTTAGCAACGACACTCTGGATTTCAGCTTTTACGCTCCGGGATCGTACTCGGTTCGCTTTTCCAACACTCCAGGACACATCAACAACGAACAGTTGCCTGAGAATTTCACCATCGAGGTGTCAACCGGTACCCCAATAATAAAGCACCTCGAACAGTCGCACTACCCGTCCTATTTTGATATCACGATTACCTCCCCGGACGGAAAATCCGAAACCCACAGTTACTGAGAATAACCAAAAGCCCCCTATGGGGGCTTTTTTACAGGCAGGACTTGACAAATTAGACCTTATATGATATATTATGAGATGTTTGAAGTTGATCGAAGGCAAAGACTCGGACTTGACAATAAACCGTCTTTCTGAGAAACTAGCCGGCAAGAACCTGAACAATTTGTATCTTATCCTCTTTCCCCAATCCCCCAAACAGGAGAATGATCATGGACCTCTTCAATTTCGACACCAAATCTGAAGAACGCTTCAACGCCGAAATGGCTGTTTCCCAGGCAGAAGCCGCCCTCGTCACCGCCAAGGATGTTCTGGCCGACAAGGTCGTCATCAATCTTCACACCAAGAAGGCCGTCGCCTTCCAGGTGCGCAAGACCGATACCGGCGCGATCTATGCAATGAGCGGCAAAGAAGTTGCTGCCGCCAAGGCCACCATCGCCAACGCAGAATTCGCCCTCGCCGTTGCCCAGGCCAATCTGAAAGACATTGTCACCGCCGAAGCCAACGTTGCCAAGGGCCAAACCCTGGGCATCAAAAAGGGTATTCGCGCCGCCGCCAACATTGACGCCAGCCTCCGCGCCACCGCCCGCAAAACCGCCACCCAGGCCCAGTCCAGCATCATAGCGGACCAGCGGACCATTAACGCGGCCCAGCAGCGGATTTCCGAAAATCAGGCCGACCTCTCGGACGCTAAGATCGTCCTCGATAGCCTGCGCAATTAACACCGCACGAAAAAATGCAATTCCCCTCCGCCAATGCGGAGGGGATTTTTTTGCAATAAAAATTCCCCTATGATTTATCTCCTGCCTGTGTTAGATTATTGCCAACGCACTCTGACAACAAAGGAGAAAAGATGAGCGATCCCAATGGTTCACCAAAAACGAAAAGACTTCGTTACCCTCGCTTTGCAGAAATTGCTCGTCCGGACGTCCGCTTTGCCGTACAAGCAGCCTTAACCTCGCAAAGACAACCCATTTACCTCGTTAACCCGGAAACAAACGAGTACATTGACGGCGCCATCAACGCCCCCTCTATTTATCTGACCTTCATTCCCCCTCCGCCCAAAAACCAAGTTCCCCAACGCGCTTTCGGTTTCGTTCCCGGTCCCGCCCTGGCTCCTAAAAAAACTAAGCGGGAAACCCTCAAAATTGACGCTACACTCTACTTTTCCTATCCAAACAATGATTTCTTTACCGGTTACGATGAAAAATCCGGCGTTACCGTTATTGTCATCCAGACCTGGCACGATGCCGAGGTCGAAAAATGGAAACGGATCGCCCAAAAGGTAGCCAATCAGCTGGCCATTGTTAGAAAAACCGAAGTCATTCCCCGAGTTTACTTTTATATTTCCAGTTACACCTTGCCCAAGGATCCGGAAGCTTCACACCAATTTATCATTAAACCTGAATCCTGCGAAGGCTGTAGTGACGCCATCTCCCACCACTTCCTCGATTCCCAAGATGATATGTATTTCGAAGACGAATAGTCAAAACCAAACCCTCCACCCGGAGGGTTTTTTACGCTGTCATTCCCGCGAAAGCGGGAATCTATATGAATTTATTCAGCTTTTATTTCTTTGCCGCCGCCCTTGTCAGCACTTCCTCTTCTAATTTTTTCAAATCAATTGGCTTCTTCTTTTCTCTATCATCTTGTGTCCTCGTCACTTCCATTATCGTTACCCAATTTCTTAGATGAGTTTGCAATTTACCTTTGATTTTGTCGATCACTTCCTGAATATTAGGCTCAGCCCTACGATCATCTTGAGATTTAACGACTATTCCTGTTAATAAATGAGTTCCTCTTCGTGCATTTCTACTGGTATCCTTCCCTCCACCACCAGCGCCCAAAGTTGCCGTCATTTTTTCCATCGGACCAATTTCACTCTTATCTACAACTAAACTGTCTATCGAATTGATGTTTGCTTTTAGCCAATCAATATATCTTGACAAGTTTTTCATCTCCACCGACCCCGCATCTTCTCCGTTTACATAATCAATAACATCTTGAATCTCATCTACCGGTGACTTTTCGGCACCTTCTCGATCTTCCGTTTTATTTTTCAGTTGATTTTTCTTTGCTTCCGCAGCTATAGCCTCTATAGTTCCGGCTCCCTGTCTTTTCGGCTTTCCACCCCCACCGCCGCCCTTTGCTACAAATTTCTCATCGAAATCCAAATATGCTTCTGGGTCTATTTCCATATACTCCACGATACACAACTTTCCTCCCTATTTCCATCCCCAGATAGAAATAATCCGACTGAAAATATATTGTTTCGGAGTACTTGTCCAATTGAAAAAATATCGCGCAAAGCCCAAAAGCCAGGTTTCTTGGTACTCCAAGAATTTTGGGCTGATAGAAAGGTTGTGTTTTGCGCAGGCGAAACAGCATACCGCTTTTTTCAATGGATAAGTACGAAAGAAACATCAAAAATATTTTCAGTCAACACTCACCACCACTTCCCCCACCCTCAAAATCTTTATTTCTTCTCCTGTAGCGTCCACTATTGTCGATGGTTGCCTCAAAGGCAATTCACCGCCATCTATGAAAATATCGATCAATTTTTGTCTATCGGCCGGCACTGTTTCCAAAAATTCAGTCAAACTTCTTGCCGTCGGTGCCCCCGAAATATTCGCCGAAGTCGAAGTAATTGGTTTTCCGAACCTGGATATTATCTCTATTATGTTTATATTATCTGGCATCCGTAAACCCAAATTATCTGACATACCCTGCGCTTTTTTGGTAACTATATTTCTACTTGTGGCTACAACAGCCACAGCTCCAGGCCAATATTTATGAACTATTTTTTTACCCAAGCCATTTAGCTTTACATATTTTTCCGTCATTTCTTCCCCTGAAACCGCCACCAAAACCGGTTTATCCCCTCTTTCTCCTTTAAACTCCCACAATTTTTCCAGTGCGCTCTCGGATGTCGCATCCACACCCAATCCATAAACAGTTTCTGTGGGATAAACAATCAATCCACCCTCCTTCAATACAGTCACAATTTTATCCAGCCCACCTTTAAGAATTTCCCCTTCTTTTACTATTTCCATACTCCTATTTTAACTTTTTTCCAGGTTTAAGATCAGATCTCCGTACCATTTTGAATCGAGTAAAAGTTCCCGATTTTCCCTATACCTAATTACGCACGCCGAATCACCCATATCTTCCTCCAAAAACTTCAACAATCCCTGCTCATCCGTTGACCCGGAAAAATAGGCCAAGACAATCATCTGCCCCACCAGGTCTGCCGCGATGACATCAAGGGCGTCTTGACCATCAAAGACAAAAATATGCCTGCCTTTTTCGGAATTAAATATCTGTTTTTTATGCTGCATCTTGAACCTCCGCTGCTCAATCTCGCTCGACTTCACTTGAACCGGAATCGGAAGTCCCTCTCTCCAAACGTCAATTATTTCTAAAACTCTTTCATCCATCTTCATAAAAATATCCACTCCATACCTATCAGCGATCTGGTTTCTGTCGGTTTCTTCAATTTCGCTTATCCAAGGTCGTTCCGCCAATACTCGTATAGTTCTCTCGCATGCCTCTGTTCCTCTCTTTTCTGCATCCGTAACCCAGGCTCTCTGTTTTAAGCCGTCATCATCCGGAAACTGCATGAATTTAACCTTTTCCACCATACTCAGCATTCTAATCCCGTTTAGCATCTTTTTACACTGCCAATCCCCCTAGGCTTGACAATATTTCTCCTTATAGGGTATAATATTGCCAGCTTAAAATTCGAATTGGAGGCTATAATGCCCGAAGTATTGAGTATTGCCCTGGCTGTAGTTTTCGGAATTGTCGTCATCGGCGGGTTGCTGATGGTCATCGAGTTTGCCCTCTACGTGCCCGGACTCAATAAACCCGAGCCTGTACTTGGCAAAATCCTCGACAAGCTCGAAATTTCCTTCCGGAAAAAGAGTAATTCCTGACCCTGCCACAAGTGGGGTCATTTTTTTGGCTAATCTGCTAATATCAGAGCATGCCCAGAATAGTAACCATTGGTGGAGGTACAGGCGCACCCGTTATCACTCGAGCCCTTCTTCTCGCCGGCTTCAAAAATCTTTTTTGTATCGCTTCCTCAATGGACTCAGGTGGAAAAACCGGTATTATCCGCTCAGACGAACGTGATCAAGTTATCGCCATCTCCGACCTTCTGCGCACACTTCTCTCTCTGATTTCACCAACCAACCATAAAAAAAATATTAAAGCCTTTACCGATCTGGTTTCCTTCACAGACGGGCGACAACGCAATCTCGGATACACCATCTATTACGCCCTTTTGGAAAAATACAATAACGACTTTACCAAAGTTCAAGACCACCTGGAATCATTATT
>CAISLM010000086.1 GCA_903886255.1 Candidatus Collierbacteria bacterium | reverse complement strand
TTATATAGATTCCCGATCAGGTCGGGAATGACAAGAATGATTCTAGGAATAAGAAAATTCAGATTTCAGTCACCGAAACAAGTTAAGGAAAATTTAGTGAATTGGTGGGTGAAGCCGACCGAGGGGAGTTTGTCAAATAGATCCTTATTCCGATTGGCGACAAAAAATTTAAAGAACCAGCCTTCGAGAACAGCTATGACAGTAATGGCCATCGCCATGGGCACAGCAGCCGTCGTATTCTTGGTTTCATTTGCTTATGGACTGCAAGAAATTGTGACCAAAAGATTGGTATCGCCAAATTCGATGCAAATGACGGATGTGATTTCTTCAACGACCAGTTTGGCTCTGACCGACCAAACTATTTCAGATATCACTAAGATTGATGGAGTAAAAGGAGTAGCTCCATTGATTTCATTGGCTGGATCGATGACTTTTAATGACTCAAAAATTGATGTGGTGGTATTGTCTGTAGGGCAAAACTATTATGACTATGCCTCACCAATTATGGCGGGCGGCAAATGGATGGCCCCCGAATCTTTCGCTAAGTTCACCGGCGAGGCCGGAGATCTGAGTAGTTTAGTTGGACAAGTGGCCGGCTGGAGTAGCGATTCGGCAAACGAGACAGTGAAATTGGGGAATCCTGTAGAAGATGGGGATAGACGATTTTTAATCAATGATGATGAGTATGTGCCGCTAAGAGACAAAGCAAGTGCAAAAGGAAATATCTTAGGTTATGTGAGGGGAACAGTGCTGCAAAGTTTTTCGGGAAATATGATTTGGGGCGGGCCTTATGAAAGCATCGATACTAGTGGCCGATCGTATCGAACCCAAACTGGTGATTGGTACGGAAAATGGGTGAAGGCAAATGTGCCTGTATATCGTGAAGTTGCTTCAACAGTTTATGAACCTCTGGCAAATGATGATGGTTCACAGGTAAAAATGGATGGATATTTGACTATGAACTACGTCAAAGAATTAACGAAGACAGAAGAAATGGTGCAAAAGGGCGTGGAAAAATCAATAAAAGAGTCGCAAGTACTGGGAGACGCAACTTCTTCGGGAATTACACAATTTTCGTTAGGAAAAACTACCGATGCGACAGCGTCGGCCGAGCTAGTAACAGCGGCGGCTCAGGAGACAACAAATATAGCAACAGAAACGGCTGAATTATCGGTGGTAGAGATAAAAAGACAGGGCGGAAAAGAAGTGGTGGTGACTTCGGCTTTGTTAAATACGTTCAAATTAAAACAAGAAGATGTGATCGGGAAAACAGTATCACTGGAATATATATTAAGCGGCGGACAGATCCCTGGTGCGTCCGGAAGAGTGCTGAGTAAGCCGGTGGAATATAAAGTGGTGGGAGTAATCAAGGATGATACCAAGCCAATGGTTTATGCTCCGGTTCAGGATTTACAGAGTGTGGGAGTAGACAAATATAGTTTGCTGAAGGTATTGGCAACTGACACAACTACCTTGCCAAAAGTGCGGGAGAAAGTTCAAGCCATGGGATTTAC
>CAISLM010000085.1 GCA_903886255.1 Candidatus Collierbacteria bacterium | reverse complement strand
TTTCCCCGCTGCCGCCAAATCACTAATGTTTGTTGGAAGATTATTTAATTCATAAATGATAGTGTAGGTTTTTGGTAATAGAAAATCATTCCTCCAAGTTTTGTCCATAATTAAAGATATCAGATGCCCCCCTATTTATATAAAAAGAATATATATAATTTAGTCATGATATATAACCCAAAAGGAGTAGGGGAGATTGAGTTAAATACAATAGTTCTCGACCTTAATGGTACATTGGCAGTAAACGGATCAATCGTGGAAGGAGCCAAAGAAAGGTTGATTAAGCTTAAAGAGCTTGGTTATAAAATATATTTGTTTACCGGAGACCAGAGGGGTAATGCGGCCGAATTGACCAAAGAAATTGACATAACCATTTTAAGAGCAACAAACACAGAAGAAAAAGAACGTTTGACACTTAGCCTTGATTTCTCAAAAACTGTTTCAATCGGTAATGCAAGGATTGATATCGGAACCTTTAAACATACTAAACTCCGTATTGCCACGATACAAGCAGAGGGAATCCATGCTGAAATATTAAAATTCGTCGACATAGTCGTTCTCTCAATTAACGACGCCTTGGATATTTTAATTAATCCAGATTCCCTCAATGCCACGATGAGAAAGTAATTACTGAACAAGAGTGACAAACGGAAAAATAAACAGAAATCAAATCGCACCCTGCGGGGAGAATTGTGGAATTTGTTAGGTTTTAGAGGGAAGACTGTTCCAGTCGACACAAGTCCTTGATTCAGAAGAATCCTTGTCTAATGATTCGGCTGGGAAAATACCCAAGATCAGTGGCAAACGAGACCAAATAATTAAATTATCCAATTTCTGGTTGCTAGAGCCATATATATCGCAGATTTGCGTTGCGATGGTTATTCTTTCTTGCGGACTTAATTTGTTAGTCATTGTAATCAATACAGTTAAATCGTTTTCATTTTCACCGGTTTCCAAATTTTTACTTACATTACTTAATAAATTTATATTTGATTTTGGATAAACATTTTTTAATAGAGATTCAATCTGATCGGTTGTTGAGTTTGATATTCCATTAGTTGTCACTGAATAAAAACCGGATTTAAATCCTCCAGTTTTAATGGCTAGAGAGATAAATGTTATTACTAGTAATAAAACCGGAACAAATATTCCAACTTTAATTCGCCAAGAAATTTTGTTTTTCTTAAATATTTCTTTATCATTTGGTGAACCGAGCAGCTGTAGAGTAACCATATGTTTATCTAATCATAATGTATATATATATTGTGAATATACATGGGTAAATAAATCATTTATTGCTGTGCATTAAAATATGGAGAATAGTAAAATTTAATGATCACATACGAAAATACCATAATTCTAAGCTGGGTAATTTATATACTTGTATGGATCGTTTCTGCTTTCAACGTAAAGAGGGATATGCATAGAGGTTCCGGACATCAGTCACGATTCTGGTTAGTTCTGCTATGGCTTTCGTTTGTTATTCTGTTCATCTCGATACGAGTCGCAACAGGGAAAGCACTAAAGATAAATCCTGGAGTTATTTTCTCTCAAGGCATCTTTCCACAGTTCCAACTCATCGGTTGGATTGCTGCAGTGGTTACCATTATTGGCGTTGTTATTGCAATTTGGGCTCGGGTAAATCTTGGACGCAACTGGAGTTCCAAGCCCGCCGTTAAGGAAAATCATGAATTGGTGACTACAGGACCTTACGCCTATGTTCGACACCCCGTTTATACGGGAGTAATTCTGATGGCGTTTGGAATTGCGATTACGGGAAGTATTTTTGGTATAGGTGCTTTCATAATCGCTTCCTTCTTTTATATATTGCGGATTGGAAAAGAAGAAAAAATCATGCAAGAGATTTTTCCTAACGAATATCCGGAATATCGAAAAAGGACCAAACGGCTTATACCATTCGTTTGGTAGAGAGTCACCCCTAAACTATTGAAAAATAGTCAAAAGTGGTTTGATTTATCCCATCTAAAGAGGGGATTTTTTTATTAAACATAATTAAAACGAATCTTCAATTCAAGTAACTGTGATATTCAGTCTTCTAAGGTCTCATCATAAATAAAACATTCATCTATCAAAATGAACATATACCAGTTACTATGAAGTGTGGCCAAAAAGATTTACCTGCAACTTCTTTTATTTTTGTTGTTCTTAGTTACAGCACCAACAGCGTTCGCCACCTACCATACCTCTAACATCATTCCCAGTACTTATCAAAATTATGGTCTACCGCGAGGAATACTCGCGCTTCCCAATGGTGACTTATGGTATGCCGACAGTCAAAACGCTCGAATTGTAAAGATTGATCCTCAAGGAAACATTTTACGAACCATCGGCGGAGCGGGGGATAAAGAAGGTCAATTTGCATTTCAACCTGGAACAACCTTACCTGATGGGGCTAAAGTATCTGCCATCACAGCAGATAATGCCGGAAATCTATATGTATTGAATAGCGGACATGTTACAAAGTTCGATTTCAACGGAGGATTCATTAAGAAGTGGGGGAGCTATGGGAATGGAACCACTGATTTTGAAGGCGATCCTCACTCACAGCTAAATGAGTCAAAAGGTATTACTTATAGTGCATTTTCAAACGAAATATTGGTTAGCGATTGGGGAAACAGTAGGGTCGTACGATTCGACACAGAAGGAAATTATCTTGGCGAATTCGGTACTACAGGATCTGATGATGGCCAATTTTCTGAGCCGCAAGGGATAACAACAGATCGTCTGGGCAACATATATATTGCCGATACAGCAAACCAAAGAATACAAATATTCGAACCAGATGGTACATTTGTTAGGAAATTTGGATCAAATCTTCTAGATCCAAGTGATCACTATTTTTTAAGTTATCCCAAGGACGTTGCGGTTTTAAGTAACGGAAATATCGTTGTCACGTCACAAAGCTCCCAACAAATCAAAATTTTTGACAATAATGGAAACTGGATATCTCAATGGGGGGAAGATGGTAATGGAGATTCCCAATTTAAAGGACCGGAATATCTAACAAAAACCAGCGACGATACTATTTGGATTACAGATGGTAATCTAAGGAGACTGCAGCATTTTAATATCGATGGATCTTTGATTGGAATTATAGAAAATAATGGTTACGCAAACGGAAAGTTCACGAATCCTATATCTCTTGACTTCGATGAAAAGGGTAACATATTTGTGCTCGACAATATGGATAATTCAGATACTCGAGTTGAAGAATTCGATTCAATTGGAAACTACATTTCCACTCCAATTCAACCTGGAGTCATAGGTTTTGGAGCCTGGCATATGGTGATTGATCCAAACACACAAAATATTATCGTAAGTTCTCAATATAGCGTAACTGTATTTGACCGTAACGGCAATTTCCTCAATATGTTGGGGGCTCAAGGCATCGGAGGAAGCGGAGATGGACAATTCAGTTCAGCGAGAGCTCTGGCATTTGATTCAACCGGCCTTTTATATGTAGTAGATTATGACAACGCCAGAGTTGAGGTGTTTGATCTTTCTCACATTTCGGATCCTGACTTCGTTGATGCTTATTCAGGCGGATATGTTCGCCAATGGAACACAATGCAAAACCCTGAATTTATGTTTATCGATTCAGAAAATAATGTATACATTTCACCACCGGAGGCAATTGCCAATCCGTCATTTGATCCTGAACAAGGTGAGGGGGTCGAAAATTGGCAATGGAATCTACAAGTAATGAAGTATGATACTTTTGGCGGAAATGAATCAGTTTTTGTCGACGAATATAGTCACGGAAGGGAAGGAAATTATTACTATGGATCAATTTGCGGAATATTTATTGATGGAAACGGAAAATTATATTTAACCGATAGAAATAATAATCATATATTCGTTTCCGGAGGAGAATTAATTGAACGAGTTGGATCAGATGGAAGTGGACTAGATGAATTTTCAAATCCAAACTACGGAAAAATTAATCCTGTTACGAACGATCTTGTTGTCGCAGACTCATATAATCATCGCGTCCAATTACTAACAAATGGTGTCAAGATTCAAAACCTTGTTACAAGTGCCGATGTTATTGACACCTCCAACAGTTCAAGCCTGGTTAAAAAAACTATTGATCCGAACTCAACCCCAAACGCAGATAATCTACAAGCAAAAATGTATTTTGGTAGCTACTTAGTTTCAGATTTCAAAGTAAACCTAACAACGGATCGAGATTGGGCACTTGTAAATGCCATTTCTTTACCCAATCAATCAAAATCACTCGTTGTTAATCTTAATCCCACAGATGCCCCCGGAATATCATCAACACATTCTCTATATATAACAAAACAACAAGGTCAAACTTACGTTAGAATCTGCCCAAAAGCGACACAAATATCTGACTTAACCTTAGATTGTATTGATGGATACAACTTGCAAGAAGGGGATACGGATTTATCGGTAGTTAATATAAATTCCCAAGAATACTGGAAAATAGATGGGCTTACCGGGACTGGAGGTCTCAGTCCCATTGTTAACTCATTCTATACTTCTACCTCGCAAACAAATGTTAGTGTGGGTGAAAGTGTAACTGTAACCATTACGGCCACAAATGATGTTGGGTTAACAGACTCAAGTTATTCTGGTACTATCCACCTTTCCACCAATCCCGGAACCTCTACATTACCTACCGACTACACTTATACTCCAGAGAATACTGGCGTCCACAGCTTCGAATCAATAAAATTTAACGCACCGGGAATATACACATTAACCTTTGTGGACACCTTAGACGCCAGCAGAAACCAATCAATTGTATTCCATGTCACATCAACTGGAGATAATTCTGATAATAATCCAAACAACAATTCCGGTGTGTCTACATCAGGATTTTCAGAAAATTCAAATGGTGCACCATCTTGTAATAGCAGCAAACCATCTTTTGCACCAAATTTATTTCAAATCAATACAAATGACCATAGCGCAAAAATATTCTTTAGCCCTCTCCCAGACACAAACGCTTATTTCATCAGTTTCTCAGAAAAACCGGTAGCTGAAGAACATGGAGCAGAAGCAATTCTGGCTAAAGAGGGAATTCAAAATTTTACTGTTAATTCACTCAAACCAAACACAACCTATTATTTTAAGGTTAGAGGTCAAAATGGCTGCATGCCCGGCGATTGGAGTAACACAATGAAGATTACAACTCGTTCCAAGGGACAAACAAAACAGACTCCGTTTTACAAAAATATATTTAGTCAAATTACATCACTATTTACTTCTCCCAAAAAAATAATTAATGATTCGATAACAAGCCAAACTGCAGCTACCATATTCCCCACAGTCATCCCAACACAAAATATTCTACAAGCAACTCCTACCCCCATCGTGCACCAACCTGCTTCAAGTAAACCTAAAAAATGCTTTTTATGGTGGTGTTGGTAGCAAAATCTCTACTCAAATAATGAAATTGCTTTAAATGCAAAATTAATTGCTGACTGTTTTGTTTTTGTGACGGCGAAGAATCCACCGGTGTGGCAAAAAACCGAACCAGATATTCCTGAAGTCGCAGTTAGCTCTTCATCAGCTAAGCCTCTCCAATCTTTTGGGAAACTAATCCTGTCCTGGTTAAAGATCTCCAAATCATCACGGGCTGCCTGGATACACCACCTATCAGGACGTTTATCCGGAAAAATAACCAATTTAACGTTCTTGAATTTACTTACGGCGACTTCCCAACTAATATATTTGTCCAAAATCAACATTTTAGGTTCACCTTGATTTTTGATCTCTTTAGTGACAATTTCTTCTCCCTCAATTTTATTTTCGGCCTTTCTGATTTCTCCCACAACAATCATCATTGCAAACTCAACTGCTTTTCCAAAAGCAATATCTTGATCCTCAGAATAGAACATACTAATTGATGATATTACCTGGGCAATGGAAAATTCATAAATATCCTTGAAAACAGGCACGGAAATTGACACACCATTATCCAAAGCATCTATTGGCAGTACTAGTTTTTGCTCGATAGCTTCCCAAACGTCCTTGTTAGAAGTAAGTTGACAACCAAAATGTTTCCAGATCAGTCCGAACGAAGCGTATGGAATACCATTTTTACGAGTAGCCGGTTTATCAATTTGATGATGATCGTATTTACGCTTTACGTTGTTATATTCTGAACCAACATCCACTGCCATGTCACACGATGAAATTATTTCCATATTACGAGTTCGAATTATTTCAATTTTTGTATCCTCTTTCTCCATGCAAAGTTTAAGCACGGCGAGAGCAAAAACTTCGTCTGCATGGAAAACCCCATCATGAGTGGCGACTTTGACAATATTCATAAACATTGATTTTACACTTAAATAGCACCTGTTCATCTGGTTTGCACAACTACCGCTTGTGCCCAAAAACTGATATTCTATTCAAATCTGATAAAAATTACAGAATAATGATAAAATAGGCAAGTAAAGGAGATAGAATAAATATTATTTAAAACTTCTATCAAAAATTATGACAGGAACAGTTAAAACAAAAACAACCAAAGGATTCGGCTTTATTGCCCGAGATGGAGAGACAAAAGATCTATTCTTCCACTCAAACGATCTCAGTGGAATTACTTTTGATCAGCTAGAGGTTGGTGCTAAGGTTGAATTCGAAATTGAAGAAGGCCCTAAGGGACCGGCTGCAAAAAACGTTAGACTAGCAAAATAAAATTAGCCAAGAAACATTCAAAAAGCCTTGCTTTTGCAAGGCTTTTTGTTTATCTATTCCAGTTCGGTGCTCTTTTTGTCTATGGCGCCTACGATTCTTTGTCCAAATTTCCTTACCATCTCAACACCAATGCCCAATACTGGTATGGCAAAGATCGCACCCAAAATACCTCCAAATTTTAATCCAATCAGTAAAGAAATAAGAATAATCGCCGGGTGAAGTTTAAAGGCTTTCCCCAGGAGCTTGGGACCAATTATGTTAAAAATAACCTGCTGGAAAAGAAATAAAATAATTCCAACAAGTAATGCGTTCAGGGGACTAATCAGAAGAGTCACCAGAATCGGTAATATTATTGCTAAAAAGGGTCCGATTAAAGGAATAATGGTGAACACACCAGCAAGAAAGGCGACAGAAATCGTAAATCCGGAGCCAAATAAATAAAGCACGGCCCATGTAATCAACGCAGTAGAAACTCCATAAAAAATTTGCACTCTGAAGAATGAGATGAACGTGTCGTTAATCACTTTTTCGATATATTCCAAAGACTCATGCCAATTGTTGGGAACCAAGTTAAAGATTTCTTGATTAATTTTTTTCTGATCGATAATGAAGTAAAAGGATAGGATCAAAACCATAAAGGCAGAAAAAAGGAACTGGGCAATCGAAGGTATGAAGGCAATCGTATTCTCCAGCTGGGAAAAGAATGAATAATTAAGATTGTTTAATATTGCCGGAGCTGAGCTCAAAAGTTCAGGAACAACCCTGACCATAACCACTATTTGTGTGCTTATGAGTGGAATATAAACAAAACCTGCTGCAACAATTAAGATCGCTAATAGTAAATATGTAACGGATGCTGCAGCAACTTTCGAAAACTTTAAATACTTTTGAATTGAATCTACGATCGGATCCAAAAGAAAACTTAAAAGCCATGACACCAATAAAATCACAATTATGTCCATGAACTGGCTGATCGCCACCCAAAACAATCCTAAAACATAACTGCCGACTGCAAGAATCAGCAAGAATAAAAGTATCTGAATAAGATTTTGGTTTTTCCCAACTTTTTTAAACAATCTTCTCCTACTTTATCACAAACTCGCTTCATGCTTAAGTGGTATAACATATCAATGGAAGCAGACATTACCCTTAGAATTTCAGATGAAGTTAAGCCATCTATTTTTCGGATTTGTGAAAAAATAAACGGCCTACGTCTAATTAAGTTCGAAGGCCAAATGGAGGACTTGTCCGATAATCTATTCGGCGTGGGAATCATAAGAGGTATTCATGTTAGGGGAGGGGAGATATATTTGGTAGTTAACGAAGTCGATGCCGATAAATTTCATATTGATTTGTAGCTAGTTTGGAAGATCCTTACGTGCTCATTAAAAAACAAATGTTTACCTACTCATTTTAGGAATTAATCAAACCCTCAAATAGGAGAAGTAGATGAGGAAAAATATCATTTTGTTGGCAGCATTAATATTGATCGGATGCACTATTCAAAAACAAAATATTCAGGCCACTTCAACAATAATCGATACTACAGTTAGGGCTACTGCTACTTCACCGATAGTTTTCCCAACTCCGTCACCAACGATTACGCCCTCTCCAACGTATATTCCCAGTTCAACCTTCACTCCAACACCCACAACAAAGCCTTTGACCGAGCGCGAACAAGTTATTGCTCAACATGAACTGGAAAGAATTCAATATCTTTCCGAACAAGGTCCGGCTTTAAGCATCCCCGCGCTTGAATATCATAGTGATAACTATTACACTCTCTATCCAAATGGTGCCGTTGTGGAGCTTTCACCCCCGGCATTTGTGGATCAGATGAGTTGGTTCCATGATCACCATGTTCACTCTGTCACCGGAGAAGAATTGATCGCCTGGCTTAAGGGTGAGATTGAGTTACCGGCCAGATCTGTCATCCTCACTTTTGATTTGGGCAACAAACCTCTTGAGTCTATATATCGAATGGTCTCAGTTTTTAAACAATATCAAATGTTTGCCATATTCACCATTTATTCTTATGGCATGGATCCAAGTGAATCTGTTGTTTGCGCCCCCGATAATTGTTGGCAGGCATACATTGATGCATACGCCTCGGGATATGTCACAATTGGCAGTCATACAATTACCCATCGTGACTTTGCCACACTCAGTGCCTCAGTAGGACTAAACGAATTGTTGCGGTCAAAAAAGTTAATTGAAGAAAAAATAGGCCAAGGTTTAGCGGTAAACATCTTAACTTGGCCATACGAAAGCGTCCCCCCTTGGGGAGATAAAATTTCGACAATTGGGTTTGAGGCCGCCTTTGGCGGCAACACTTATCCGATTCTAAAAAACACTGCCTGGCTCAATAAGCCTGAAGACTTCTTTAAGCTTCCTAGAATTATTCCCCCAGGTTCGGGAGGAATATCCGGTAGGCCAAACGGCAAAACCCTCGAAGAAATCATGATTATGTACACTAATGGATGGAAATAAAATCGCACCCAAACCTCCGACTAACATCGGAGGTTTTTAATTAAGAGTCACTACTTCTCGTTTTGCAAACTTGTACAACAATGCCGGTCTATGAGCCAAGCCGGAAATTTTTTTATTCGTAGCAATTAATAGACCGGACGAAAGCATCCATTTTCGGAAATTTCTTTTATCTAGTTTGCGACCATAAATAGTTTCATATATATTTTGAACCTCAGATAAAGAAAAGGCTTTCGGTAACAAGCCAAATACAATGTTGCTATAGCCAATTTTGCTTTTTAGTCGCTCGAAACCAACCTCGATTATTTTTTTATGATCAAAAGCAAGTTTTGGTAGATTATCAACCGGAAAGTATTTTGCTTCTTTTACCTCGTCCTCTTGAACATGTTTAATTTCTGTACTGGGCGCAAGTGCATAATAGGCTACAGTAATGACTCTAGTTCTTGGGTCTCGTTTAGGTTCACCAAAGGTATAAAGCTGTTCAAGGAACAAGTCTTTAACTCCGCATTCCTCGAAAATTTCTCTAGCAGCCGCCTTGTCCAAGTCCTCAGACATACTTACAAAGCCTCCTGGTAGTGCCCAGAAGCCTTCGAACGGCCAAGCGGCACGCTTTATAAGCAACACTTGGAGTTTTCCCTCGATTATGGTAAAAAAGAGCACATCAACTGTTACAGAGGGCCTCTCAAATTTAGAAACATCGTAATTTTCTTTAGTGTCCATATAACACTAACAATAGCACTTTTAATAATGCATGTCAACTGAAATTCTTTTCAACTATCTTCCAAAAAAGGCTTGCTCCATCCGGACCAATTTCTCCTGAAAGCAATGCTTGTTTGGAATACATAAATTTTGTAGAACACATTTTGGCGAACAGCCCGGAATCAAGAGCCCAAACAATAAAATTGGCTGCAATTTCAGGATCTTTAGACAGACGTATTGCTCTAGGGAAACAAGTAAGAGTTTCCCCATTAACCTGGCCATCATAATTTGACCTCGGCATCAATCCATGTCTCACCAAAAAATCGATATTTTCGTATTCTTGGCGGCCAACCGGAGAAGCAAACAATATAGTACTTCCTCCAACAAGCTCCGGTGAAAGAATCGCTTTAAAAGCCTGTTCACTTGGTTTCGTTATTTCCAAATGCATTAAGTTATTTTGATAGAGAATTTCATAAAGGTTAATCATTTCATTATCGTTTCTTCCCGTGATCAAATTTACATTTGGAAATTTAGAAAGTGTAGATAAAAACATATTTGTATAAACTGATTTCTTTACAAGAACCCAAAAAACAAATCTGTTAGATTTCTTAACCACAGAAGAAATTAATTTTGAAACAAAAGATAGCCCAACAGCTGCGCCTGATATTGGTACCGCAACGTTAATTTTTTCAGTGCTTGATGCAAAAGCTTTGCTTCTAAAATTTTTTCCGTCAAGCTTCCTTGTAAGATTTGGAGAAATTGGATAAGCAGAGACCTCAAAAAGAAGATTCATATTGTGACTTTTAGAATATATTTCCAGCTTTTTCTTTGTGTCATCGCTTGGCACAAACGTCAGATCAGAGCCTCTAACGCACCAAATATGTTGAGAGGTATCATCGGTAACTTGAACAATTAATCGGATCATAATTCCTGTTTCTTGAATAAGACGATCTTTAATCGCACCGATTTGATGGGCCATTCCGAAATGAGTCGCAACAACCCAAACCTCATCGACATCCTTACGCCTTTCGATAATTTCCTTCATTTGTCTGTACAAATCACCGCTAGTCATGATCAAAAGAGATCTGTAAAAAAACGTAAAAACATCTTCAAATAACCCATACTGAGAAGCCACAAATATCCACTTGGCAATTACGTTTGTACTAAAAAAACGATGAATTCCGGTAATAAATTTGTCGTACGAACCAAGCATGATATATGGGTACTTGTGAGGCCTACTTTCCACCAA
>CAISLM010000084.1 GCA_903886255.1 Candidatus Collierbacteria bacterium | reverse complement strand
CTTAAATTCCGTGGCGATAGAGTTAAGTTTTATGGGGTGGATAGGGGAAGATAAGAGCTGTTGCTTTAGTACTATGGGTTTGATACAATCTGGGAAAACACTTTGAAATTTTGGAGGAATGAATGATAATCGGTTATGCTGTAGTCGGTCTCTTTTTTGGGGCGATGTTTGGAATTCTTTTGTCTGTGTTAATGAGAAATTATTCTCTATTTCGTGTATATGTTTACCTATTTCAGGCATTTGCTGTGCTTATGATGTTGGCGGCGGCTTCCCTGGTAATATCTGTAGGATTGCTTGCCAACCCAACAATATTTATTGCAGTCTGGATGATGGGAGAAATTGTAGTTACCGAGTTTTTGTGCAAATTCGTAAAATGATGTGACAAAGATTCAAATATCTGATCAAAATTGAGAGGAGATGAAATATGGTCAATTTTTTTGTTTTGATTGTGGCTGTTTTGTTGGGTGTTTATGCCGGTCAGTATTTTAGTAGAAGGGCAACCGACAGATCCGGCATTCTTGTAACTATGGCCATTTTTGCCCTTGGGTGTTTGTTAACAATTGTGGTAATTTGTTTTTTGTTCGGTTGGGGTTCAGCTTGGTTTTATCTGAGCTATGCTTTAGTATTTACTGTTTCAACCGGCCTTGCAATGGCTTTCAAAATGTTGGGGAAGAAATAAAACTGTTCATTCTTTGCATCTTTTGGCTTCCGGAAACGGAGGCCTTTTTTGTGATAAACTGGAATGTATTAATTATTACAACTAAAAAATATGAACGAAAAATATCCGTTCGAGTTAGAAAAGCTGCCTTACGGCTATGATGCTTTGGAGCCGGTCATCGACAAACAAACAATGGAGATTCATCATGATAAACACCATCAAGCGTATGTGGATAATTTGAACAAGCTTTTAGCGGATAAGCCGGAGATGCAGGGACAAACTCTGGAGGAGTTAATGAAGAGCGAGGTTCAGGCGATAAAAAATAACGCGGGTGGAGTTTGGAATCATAATTTTTATTGGCAGGAGATGATTAAGCCGGACAATGGCCATATTACAGACCTATTACTGACAAAGCTTGAAAAGAACTTTGAGAGTGTGGATAAATTTATGGAGCAATTTGAGAAACAGGCTTTGGGAAGATTCGGGAGCGGATGGGCTTGGTTGGTGGAAAAAGGGGATGGGAGTTTGGAGATTATGTCGACTGCGAATCAAGATAATCCTTTGGATCTTGGTCTGATACCACTTTTGGGGATAGACGTCTGGGAACATGCATATTACTTGAAGTATCAAAACAGACGGGGAGAGTATGTAAAAGCCTGGTGGCAAGTGGTAAATTGGGATTTTGTAGAGAAGGGGTTGAAGTAGGGCTTGCTATAAAAAAAAGACTCCCGGGAGGGCGTCTTGTAAGCGGGTTCATTTATTCGATTGGAGTTTGGCGTGGGGCGCTATAGACAACTTGGGTTAGAATCCTACACCAAACCGATTCACCACTGATATGTGAATTTACATTGATACTTGAAGCACCTCCTCGCTGTAATTTTCTTGTAAAATCATTTACTTTTTGATCCAAATCCGGTTGTTCCAATGTGCCTGCTACTGTAGAGACAAAGGTTTTAACGAATATCATTTTTCTCCTTGGTTGCTAAAGTTTCGTCGTGGTTACTTTGATGCTCTCAGGGTCGAGTTGCCAATTGGTGTATCGATCACCCGGATCCTTGCGGGGAATGGCCATGGCTGTAACAGTGATCATGAGGGCAAAGTCACCGAGAATCTCCCGGGAGAAATCGATCCATGTTTTCGGAGAAAGAGTGTTCACTGTAAAGTTGCCTTCACGTTTCGCAATGGTGGGATTACACCAGTCATGAAATGTCACAATATATCCTCCCTCAATCAGTACCTCAGGAAGAATATTCAGTGATACTTCGACAGGTCCATCACCTTTTCTTTGCTCGTGAGAATAGGTGTGATCACCATGCACATAGTGAACTGGTTTTGTGTAGGATGAGTCGAGCCAGGTTAAGATGGTTGAGGGAAGCCCTTCTTTTTTGGCGGAAAGATAGAGTTCAGTTGTCAATTCATCAAATGATGGCATGTAGCCTCCTCAGAGAAAATTTTTATTACAGAATTTAGCGTGCGGCCTATAGTAGCACGTGAATAGAAAATAGTCAATAAATCAGAGGTTCGGTACATGGTAAAATAGGCATAGTTGCCGAGATGGCGGAATGGTATACGCTCAGGTCTCAAAAACCTGTGGTCGCAAGGCCGTGAGGGTTCGATCCCCT
Organism: Candidatus Collierbacteria bacterium; assembly: GCA_903886255.1. Classification (GTDB taxonomy): domain Bacteria; phylum Patescibacteriota; class Microgenomatia; order UBA1400; family MFAQ01; genus UBA2277. The sequence goes on along the minus strand of CAISLM010000084.1, from coordinate 62 downwards.
CTCTCGGCACTATTTAAAAATCTCTCCCTTGTGGGGAGATTTTTAAATATTCGATAGGGGAT
>CAISLM010000083.1 GCA_903886255.1 Candidatus Collierbacteria bacterium | reverse complement strand
TATATTAATTTAGAAAAAGTTCCATTTTAATTAGAATTTTTGGCAAGAAAAAACCGCCCCCACGGGGCGGTATTATGACTAAGAAAGTGCTAGTATTTCGACTATTGACGCACGAAGGGGATGAGTAAATTGTTCCTTCTCGAAGACATCAATAAAAACCGGAAAGTTGAACGATTCCCAGTCAGTTGAATGTTTGGGTGAAATTACAGAAACGGATTGACAAGAGTTACAGCTGTATGGATTGAAGATTTGCCATCGATTTGATCCCGGTGTGCGGAAAGCAGTGCGGTTTCTTTTGACAATGGCAAATTCACAGGCGCAATACTGGTCATCAAAGTGTCCCAACACGAAGGGAAAAAGTAAAAAGTTGATTAATGATAAGCAAATTCTTTTGTGGATGGTAGATTTGAACGATTTTTTCATGGTTACGTTCTTTATTTGAAAATCATGGTGGCGAAGAAAGGTATTAGGAATATCAACATGGTGAGGAGATACATTGAGTCGGTATAGACGATTGTGGATAGGGGAAAATGGGTAATTTTAACTTCAGCGTTTCCCTCGATAGATGGATCTTTTTTGGATTGTGTCCGTTTTTTATTCAGAAATAGCAGGACCATTCCCACAACAATAAGAACTGAGGTGGCATTGAAAATGAAGCTATAAAAGGTAATGAACATCAGAACAACGCAACCAAGAAAGGTGACACTGGCAAGTGCACTGACGAACGCCAGAATATTTAGAGGAAGGTTTCTACCATTTTTTTGAATGTAATTAACGAAGAAAGAGAAAATTATAAGTATAGAAACGTGAACTATTGCGGCAACAAAGCCGACGGGGAAGAGAAAAGTGAACATTGTTCCTCCTATTTTTGATTCAGACTTTGGGCGGTCGCGGCGACCAGAAGATCGCCGATTGTTTTGACCAGAGGAGAGCCAAGAATGGCTTCGACCTGAGTGTTGTGATTAGCCATGGCTACGAGGAGTTCGCGACCGACCAGACCTTTATCGGTAAGTTGTTTAATCATTTCGGTCTTATTGTTGACCATCAAGCTGCGAGTTGATTGGAGAAAGTTCAGAGTGTCGTTTTTGTTTTGACTTGGTTCGATTTTTTTGACGTTTTTGAGGGCAAGATCAAAAGTATTGATGAGAAAGGTGAAAAAGTTGTCGATGTCTAGTGGATCTGTCATGTGCAATTTAAGAGTTTTGGCGTCATTGCGGACCGATTCCGTGATAATGACACAATCGTCTTCATCAGCGCCTGGTTTGAAGGTTTCGATAAGGTCAGCATATTTCAGTTTTTTGGTCATTGTTTTCTCCTTTTTGGGTTGGAAATATTGGTTGGTTTTGCGTCTATAAATCTCAACTATAAAATTAGAAGTAGGGTAAAGGGGAGGGCTACAAGGATTAGCTTGTAGGCATTTATTTTTCCTTGGGAATTCCTTTTGAGAAAGGATATTGGCTGTGAAAGGCAAGAACTTTTTTCAAGTTTTCTATAGTGGCAGGAACGACTCTGGTGGAATTGATTTCGTAGTCACACCAGATTTCTTTGTCTACGTCCTGAAAGGCAACCTTTATGCCCTTGTCCGCATTAAGGTTAATGACGATACCGCTACTTAGGTGGTGAGGTGCATAGGTGGGAACGTATCGATTGTAGTGGTCCCAAAGGCGGATGTACCAGTGAATCTCAAGAATTTTGAAGGCTAACAATTGGCCATCGCTAGGCTTAGCGGTACAGATGTATCTGTGACTTTCTTGAGAATTATCCTTTTTAAAATATCGGGGAAGATTCTCAATGGATATGTCTTCGAGAATTGTATTTAAGGGAAAAGCAACGAAGTCGCGCTCATAATAGAAGTCGGGATTGGTTTCATAATAACCGGAGCGAATCTCGCACCATTGGATGGTCCGAGTTAATCGCCATTCGGGCTCTGGGAAACTAGCGAATTGTTTTGAGCATTCGATGATTTCCGGTTCAGGGTTGAGAAAATTAACCTTAGAAATTAGTTCTTCTTGAGCTTTGGAATATTCGGAAATCAAACGGAGCAGTGCCTGTTTATCGGCAAGAGACATTTTATTTTCTCCTTTTGGGGGTGAAATTGAGGGTAAAAGAGAGAATGTTAAAGATGGACTTTGTAAGTCTGAGCGGGTATCGTATAACAGGAAAAATTATTTGTCAAGTTTTAGGTTCAGCTTTCCCAAGGCAACAAGACGGGCAATGGCTGAGAGGAAAAAAGAATCATTGATGTTTGAGATTAATTTAGGAAGTTCGTCTATCGGATGAATACTTATTTTGAAGCTAATGCCTTTGGTTTTTAGGGGAGTATCGAGCATTAGTCTCGTTGCTTGAGAACCATCGATAACGGCAGCAAAAAGAGAGGAGCGGTTGTTTGACATACCGATGTCAGGGTTAATGAAACCCAGGTCAATAAATTCTTTGATAATAAGATCGTCTGTTCCTAGTTGATGTTTTATTTCAGCTTCCTGAACTTTGGGGAAATTTACCAAATGTTTGTTTTTGAACTCAATAAAGCCACCAAAAGAGTCATAGACCTGTGCATTCTGAGAAAATTTGAAAATAGTTTTGGTAATAAAATGAGTTATCTTATTTTCGTTCTCAATTAAAAGTATTCCTTTGTATCCGGGGTTGGCGCCGGACTTCCAACTGACATATTCATAAGTAAAGACCTGATTTGTTTCATGAGAGCGTACGATAAAAACTGGTGTTATAAGATGATTACCTCTTTCGAGTCTTTCCAGTTTAAGAATATCCATGTTGTCCAACTCATCAGTTCTGCCGATCATATCTTCAAGAAAGCCGTCATGATCTTCCGGAAGAGATAAAAGTTCATTTTTAATGTCTGTATCTGTGTTTAGAAACCACTGATAATGGTTTAATTTTTCCAGAATTGAGCTTCTGTTTTCGGCAATAATATTTGAGTTCTGAGGTGAATTCTTCATATCTATAGGCTTGGATTATATCATATGATATAGTTTAGTTTGTGGAAAAACGATATGAAGATGGGGCAAAATTTATACTTGGAGGAGATAAGTCGATTGTGGCTGTAAGGGCTTGGACAGAAAAAATATTCCACGGAAAGGAAGCAGAGGATTTTAAGCTTCAGGACGAAGTTTACGAATGGTTTTTGGAAGTGGTGTTTTGTGCCTATGAAAAGGCAAAGAGTGACCTGATTAGGAGAATGATCCTAGTAAAGATTATTCATACAAGGGAAGTGGTTCAGGCTGGATTTGATATTACCAGAGCCGAAAATGGATTCATCTGGAACGAGAACATGGTAGGAACAGTGTGCTTGTTACATGACATTGGGAGGTTTGATCAGGCGCTTTTGGGAAGCTATTCGGATGAAAAAACGAAATATGATCACGCTTTAGTCGGTTCGGAGATGATTTCGGAACATGAGTTTACGAGCTTGAGTTCAATGGATATTGAAAAGGAAATTGTGGTGGAGGCGGTCAGAAATCATAGTTTATTCCAATACGATGGAGATGATATTTACGCAAAATTAACTAGAGACGCAGATAAACTGGCGCTTTTAAGGTCGATGTCCGAGATTTTGGAGGCGAAGATTGGGGAGCGTGAAGAAAAAGGGGTAACAGAGGGAGCTTTGGCGGCGTTTAGATCGGGGAAAATGGTGCGTAATAGGGACATGAAAACAAGGGCG
>CAISLM010000082.1 GCA_903886255.1 Candidatus Collierbacteria bacterium | reverse complement strand
CCGGTTGGACAAAGAAGGATATCTATAAAAAAACGCCTTTAAATATTCATCAGTTTTCTGAGACATAATGAACTCCTTTGAAGGGAATTGGAATGTGCGGTTGTGGTGTATCCTACCATAAAATCAATGAATTTTTTGATATAGGTTAGAGCCGATTTTATGACGATGAATTCCTAATCGATAGATAAAATGTTCATGGGGACGGCTGATTCTTCGTGGCCGGGATAAATAATAGTATCCAGTGGCATTTTTGCGAGAGAATCGAGTGATTTTTTGAGGTCAGCTGAGGAAGAGTACGAATGATCGGAGCGACCGATACCTTCCGCAAAAAGGGTATCGCCGGTGAAAAGGTTGGGAGCAGAATAGAAGCAGACTGAACCGGGAGTGTGTCCGGGCGTGGAGATAACTTTAATTTCTTCGCTACCTAGCTTTAGATCATCGGGAATTGGCGAAGTGGCTGGTTGTTTGAGCGCTCCTGAAGTCGTCCAGTGGTTGGCGGATTTGGCCGAGTTTTGATAAAGAAAATTGTCCTTTTGGTTAAGATAAATGGGGATATTGAAGTTTAGTTTTAGTTCCAGACAGGCAAGGCAATGGTCGAAATGGCCATGCGTGAGGAGAATGGCTTTGGGCTTTAGTTTTTGATTAAGAATTTCTGTGGTAATAAAGTCGGCATCATCACCCGGGTCGATAATAAAACAGTCTGAAGTTTCTTTATCCCAGATTAAATAGCAGTTAGTTTGGAGTTGGCCTACTCTTAAAACTTTAATTTCCATAAGTTTATTGTATCAATACCATTAGATATTTTATTATGGGGATTGGGGTAGTACAATATCGGCTGTTGGACCTTAACATTTGAGAATTTTTATCCAAAAGGAGGATCGATCGTGAAAAGAGTGATTGGTGTGATTCTATTAATGGTTTTATTGATTTCTGCTTTTCCCGCTAAGGTGGGGGCGACGGCTAAAACAGTGCCTGGTTTTCCTGATTTATATCCATTTGAGGAAGTGAGCGGGTATCTGATGGCCGACAAAATGCCGGTTGTGGTTTTCCCTTTGGATAGCGACTTCTTTTACTCATATTTTTCCGACTACAAAAAGACAATTCCGGCTAATGTTCGGAATTATGAATTAAGTAAAGTGGAGCTGGGTTACAAAAATTTGTTTATGGTGCCTGACCCAGATAATTCTTCAGGGTATGTGCGATATACAGTTCTTTATCACACTACAGGTACGAGACTTTTGGCCTTGGGGATTTATGATCGAGGTTATTTGGATAAAAGCAACGTTTACGTGCCGGTGGTGAAATATTATTCCAGCGACGTGCGTACTTCACAGATTTCCCCCGATACAGAACATAGTATCCTGGGAGATTTTTATCCCAATAAAATAATCAACGATCTTGAAGCGGCACAGGCAATTCTGGATTATCAAACTGAGAATGGACCTTTTCGGGCCGGGGTGACTTATTCAATGCTCGATATATTAAATATTCATGGCAGACGCGGCTATCTCCCCGGATTGACAAGCGATTTGTCGCTTGCGCAAGGGGGCGGCGTCTGTGTAATTGCTACCAACTGGTTCAAGATGCTGGTATTGTCAGGTTCCAAAATTGTGGATCACTGGCAACACCCAACTCTTCTTAAATATTTTGAGAACCCTATTGGATCGGCTGAATTAACGATGGCTGCGACCGATGCAACTGTGCAAGGTCCGGACTTTGATCTGACTTGGGTTCAGAAAAATACAGGTTGGGTGACTGTATCGGCAGCGGTGATGCCGGGCGGAAACGTGGTGGCTGATAAGTTCGGGGATTTTGGTAATAGCTCCGATGCTTTGGAAGTAATCACGTTTCGGTTTACGTCGGTAAAACCGGATCTGTCTACTGCGAAAATTGAAGCGCTGCAAAGTGCTTATGCAAATTATCGTTTAGGCCAGGCCGGAGCAGTGGCTCTGGCGGATGGAAACAAGCTGGTCAAGAAGACTCCTTGGGGCCGGGGCGATTTCACGAGTGTGTTTTTATCAAAGATTGTGCCGGAAGAAAGAGTCTCCAGATTTGCCGATGATCTGACGTCGAATCCGTTTTTGAAGAGTATGGTGTCGCTACGAAGTACCCTTAATTTGATTTCACCCACGAGTAATACTAGGGTGGGATCGTATCTTTCCGATAGTGATTGGTATTTGCAGGAAACTGCTCTTCTGGGACACGATCCACAGGCGATAAAGCAATTGACGGCAGGACTCAGTCATTTGGATCAAAACTCCAATGATTACCCGGGCCAGAAAGTGCAATGCTATGGTTTGGGTGTTCTGATCGCTTCGATTGATAGTCAATTTGTTCAGATCGGTGGTATTCCAATATTACATGCTGCCGATTTGGTTCCGACAGATATTAGAAACGGAAGTAAGATAGTGGTTGCTTCGCCTACCGGTGGCGCCATAAGAGTGGTGACCAGTATTGATGATTTGGCCGTTGGGGATATTGCAATACGATACGATACAACGACGGGTCACGTACTGATGGTAATCGGTAAGAAGACTGTGAATGGTCAGACAGTACTTCT
>CAISLM010000081.1 GCA_903886255.1 Candidatus Collierbacteria bacterium | reverse complement strand
TACTCGAAATAGTATATATAAAACTCACAAAACTATTTGTAACATTCGCCCCCAACAGTTTTAATATAAATCTAAAAGTTAGAAGAATCTCCACTGCTCCCAAGACATAATAAATAAAATATTCTATCGTGTCTAAAATCGTTGTTTCCTCTTTTACAACAGTTTTTACAACTGGTCTCCCAGGATTTCTACTAGTTATTGTCGTTCTTTTTATTATCTGTGCCATAGAATCTTAACTATATTTTGTAAAATACATTACAAATTAAGTATAGCAATTAATATTAATAGTTGCACAATGTCCATAGATTTAAACATGTTCGTTATTCTCACATTAGTCGGTGGGATTGAATCTATTTCCGAGCTTAAATTAAACTAGACCAGAAAAAAGTAGAATTAAAATCACAGTAGTGATAACCGCAAAAATGCCAATTGTTTTAACAAATAGGTCTACCGCTGCTTTTTTCTTCCCTTCAATAAAAAGCTGAAGAGGCTGATAAAAGAATAAGAACGCCATTACGGCAACAGAAAGAGTAAGTACAAATAAAACTGTGACTGGAGCGAAAAAGGTGTCGGGTTTGTTCCTAAGCGGCTGGGTCACGAAAGTCATAACGGAAACGACAAGAATTATGTAAGCTGAAGCACAAAGCGCATTAATAACAGGATTCTTAGTCATATATTAATTATATCGATCTTATTTCACCTCACTGGCGAGAATGTAATTTTCATCTTCGGCAGGAGGCTGCCAATATTTCAGATAATCATCCAGCATCTCTTTGCTTATCTTAAATGATTCTTTCGTAATGTTAGTGTTTCGTCTAGCAACTCTTTCCCTTATCGTTTCTATCGGAGTATCAAGATAATACAATACCTCCTTAGCACCTAACGCCTCTATCCTTCTCCTCATTTTGTCTCTTTGCTCCTTTTCCCAAAAACCTTCGTCAATAATGACATCAATACCTTTCCCGGCAAGATAGAATGCAAAATTTCTTGATAACTCGATAATTTTAGTATCCCAATCCGCATAACCATCAATTGTAGGATCATTTCCAATTAAACTTATTGACCATTCATCTTTCGTAATTCTCACTGCACCAGTTTTTTCTTCAAGCTTCTTTGCAAATGTTGATTTACCGGCACCGATAAATCCACAAATTAAATAAACAATAGGTTTTCTTTTCATAAACGCAGTATACCAAGTTCTGAATAAATTTAGAATCCAAGCACGTCATTTAAGACTAATCTAGCTAAATTAAATTTTCTTTTCCAGACTTACATCAATTTCCAAAAATCCATTACGTTTGTAAAAGTCAATTGCTTTTGTATTCCGAAAATATGAGTTAAGGTAAACTTTTTGGAACCCCCTATTTTTGGCAATGCGAATACACTCGTCCATTAAGATTTTTCCTATCCCCTTGGAATGGTATTCTGGAATAACTCCCAAGTAACCAATTTCTATATATTTACTCTTCCTATATCTATCCTCTAAATGGGAAGCGGTAACAAATCCGATAACTTTACAATCTGCTTCTGCAAACAAACATATTGCATTGCCATTGTTTAGTAAATCAGTAAAATACTTCTTGCCCCCATCTTCAGACTGCGCCCAATCAGTTCGCAAATCATCATCATATTTCACATCGTCAACAAATATTTCATCAAAAAGGTTTTGAAGGGTTCTCACTTCTCCCGTATTTGCCTGACGAATTGTTATCTTTAACATGAGCAAAGTATACAAGCTCAAAAGTCGATCTGTCTGTTCATTATGTTCGCCACTGGGTCGATTTCAGAACTTTTTATGAACTTAGTGATCTTTGTTAAAAAGTTTCCAACGAATCAATAAACTAGGGATAGCAAACAATGAAAGTAAAAGTAGCCCATTTCTGGCGCCTATTTTGTCTGTTATAAATCCTAAAACGAAAATTAATACTGCGAAGAACAAACTCCCTGCAAACGAATTTAATGATGACATTGTCGCACGCTGTTTATCTGTAAATTCCTTATGCAACAAGCTAACTTGAGCTGTTGATCCAGTTCCGTGGAAAATTGAGGTTAGGGACATCAATATGGGAGAGAAAATTGATGTAAATATCAATGCTATCCACGCAACAACGTTTGACACTATACTTCCAAAAAAAAGTACATTGATTGCTTTAAATTTATTGATAAGCTTTCCGCTAATTCGATAGCCAATCGCTGCTAAAACTCCAGAAATCGTTTTTGCAATTCCTATTGCCCAAATGGGCCAAACCGATTGATAATATGCAGCTTGAAATTGATAGCTTGCCTCCCCCGCACCGTAGTCGATGATGCTTGAAATACTTAATAGGCGTAAATTTGCATTTGAAACAAAATCTCTTATCGCTTGCCCCAATAATTTAATTGGACTTTCTTTTTCGAAATAAACCCTATTCGCATCCTTTATTCCAAAACTAATAAATAAACAAATTGCTTGTGGAATAGCCGACAACCACATTACGAGAGGAAACGAAAGATTGGCAATATAACTTCCTAGAATTGCCGACGAAGCTAGTGCCCATTGGAACATTGAATTCAGTTTTCCTGAATAGACATGAAACTCATCTTGTAAACCTTCCTCTGTCAAAAGGTTATGCAATAGGGCATTATTATTTCCACTATAAAAAGCTCTCGACATACCCTCAGCTATGGCACCAATTATCAATATCCAATAATTCAAACCAATCGCATAAAAGACAATCGACAAGACAGCAAACAATGCTCCCAAGACAACTGTCTTTTTCCTTCCGATAATATCCGAAAAAATACCTGTGGGAACATCAAACAAGGCCTGAACAATCATAATTACAGAAAAAACACTCGCTCCTAAAGCATATGATTTCGATACCGTTGCAAAATATATTATTGCAATCGGGGCGTAAAGTCTAAAATCAGTAAAAAAATTAAACCATGTTAGCAAGCGGATATTTCTCTTAAAAGACATAAATCAGTTTAGCAGAGGGTTAACTAATACCAGAATTTAGATCAATCCGGAAAAAAGAAGAATCAAAACTACTGCCGTAATCATTCCAAAGACACCAATAGTTTTAACAAAGAAATTAACCGCCTTATCATTATTTAGTAAGTCCGTAAAATACTTTGTCCCTCCATCTTCCGACTGCGCCCAATCAGTTCGTAAATCATCATCATAATTTGTATCGCCCACAAATATTTCACCAAAAAGGTTTTGCAGAATTCTCACTTCCCCTATGTTTGCCTGGCGAATCGTTGTCATAAACATAAGCAAAGTATACAAGAAGTTTTCTTAACTGAAGTTAACAGGCAGGATCGATTTTTTAAATCAAATAATTATTGTATTGATTGAAAAATACGGATTAAATCAAAAACAAATCCTCCAATTGCCCATGAAAAAACAGATAATGACATCCCCACAAACCAAAGAATTAAGTTGATATTTTTAACGGAAAAACTATTCTTTTTAAATTTTCCCAAAAACACGGTGACAAAAAGATATGCTATGTACAATACAAAGACCATATTTCTAGCAGGTCTCCAATAAACCAATCCCAGGTCATGACCAAAATAAGTAAATAGAAAAAATGAATACACAAATAATAGAAATGGTAAAACTAGAAACAACCCTTTCTCGTTATTTTTTGAATTGACAATTAAAGATAATTTCATAATTTAACTTTACAACAGATTCGCCAGTTTAGACCTCAATCAGTTAATTCGTTCTATTTGCTAATCTCACCATATCGATTCTCTCTGGAGTTACAACAACAAAATCATCAACGCTAACTCCGTTAATCTCATCAATTCCATTTTGTTTCAACATTTTTAGTATTTCCTGTCTTGGCTCTTCACTCCCGCAAACAAAAGCATCTATATCTTTTAACGCAATTCCATATCTGAAGACCTGTTCGTTATTTTGAGTAAATCTTTTCGCGGCAATTTTTTTAAAATATTCCTCTGGCGAGAGTCTACGATTAAAAATTTCTGGTTTTGTAGTACCGCAGGTATCACTCGGCTGACACCAATAATCTGTTCTGTCCATTATGGAATTTTTAAACAATATACCCCAGCCATTTCGACCCAAACCCTGGCCCAACTCTTTGCAATCAGACTCCGGAATTATTCTGGTAAACACCGAATTCCCTCCTCCCTGTTCAAGTTCATTCGACGTTGAAACTCCTTTTATATCCAAACCTCTTCTCAGTCGTTCAGTTCTCGAAAGTACACCTTCGTTTTTAACGATACCTATCAAATCTTCCATTCGGCGGGTACTATGGAAAACGGCATAACTCGTTTTACTGGCCAGCTTTTCACATCTTCCCGGTTCAATATATGTCCAATACCCTGGAAAAACCTCTGTTCTTGTTAATTTTTGAAGCTCATCATTAGATACTGTCGACGTCGCTACTTTGTGACTCCACAAATAACGAGCTTTTTTATACTCCTCCTCTTTTTGTTCATTCGGCAAGCTAAACACTCTCTCGATACCAAACAAATTTTCAACAGTCTCTTGTATTTTATTGACAGCCTCTTCCAAAACAAGTTTCTCACCAGGAAATCTAATATCTACTACCCCGGTTGCTGCCCTCACAATTCTGCCGTTGAGCGAACCTTTTGCTAGTTGAATTGTAAATTCATCATTTGGATCATCAAGCTCAAAAGCATCCGAAAATACAAAAGTACCACTCGCATTGAAAATATTTGATCCATCGTGAGCTGAACCGGATTCTTTTAGTTGTTGAAAGACTCCTTCTGCCTTTGCACATGGTTCTTCTCTCAATTTGAAACTGATTACATAACCATCTTTGTCTTTCGTAACGGTTATTTGTTGACCCTCTATCGAATCTCCATCGCTTAACATTCCATAGGTGGGATTGGGTGGGTATGTTTCTTTGTTTAGACGTTGTAATATCTCCAAGATTTGTGTGCAATCTATATTTTTTTCAACAACGTCTATATCTCTCTTTATTTCATGTTCAGACATTTCCAACGGTAGCGAGTCTAGCATGCCTCATTCTAACAACAAACCATCAGCATTTACAGCTATATTTCCATCTAACTTTTGTGGGTTCGAAAATCAACCTATCTGGGTAGATTTTCGAACTTATTGCTCAAATTTAGACACTCTATATCTTGGACTATCGGCTGTTCCTTGTGACTCTGAATGAATTAAGCACCTTACGTTTGATCTAGTTTCAATTACTGCATCAAGACCTTTACAACATTTAATATTTTCTTCATTAAAACCAATTGCAATTCTTTGTCCGCTCCTTCTACAAAAAATATCTCCTTGTTCTAAAATTGTCTGTTTTGATAATTTAATATAGATAAAAACGAAAATTACGATAACTAACAACACTCCTATAATTAAATAAAGTCTTGATTTTGAAACTTGTTTCATATAATCATTGTTTCACAGAACAGAGAGTTTTTAAACTTGCCACCTGAGTCGATTTTCTAACTTTCCTCTATATGTTTAATTCTTTTCGAATTAGATCGCAACTAACCTTCCCCCCATCTTCACCCCGAAGATAATAGAAAGTTTTCCACCCCATCGCTTTAGGTTCTGTAAGGTTATTTTCAGAATCATCAATAAAATATATTTCATCTCCTTTCGCTTCCAGTCTTCTTTCCACAATTTCATAAATTCTTCTATCTGGCTTGCGTATTTCCTCACTACTGGAATCAATTATTTCTTTAAACCTCGTAAAGTCAGTTCTTTTTATCGCAACTTCCTCCATTACTCCAATCCAGTTATTGGTGCAAATTGCCAAGCTGAATCCTGAATTGCATAAATCGTTTACTAGTTTCCATCCTTCTTCCAGCCAGGGTTGTCCATCAACCCAGATTTTTACTACCTCTTCTGGCTCTTTATCTTTTATTCCAAGATTATTTAATATCACTCTCCAACCATCTACACTTTTTATTTTCCCTAATTCCAAATCACCCAGCACCCCCAACAAACCGTCTAATGTTGTTTTTTCGTCTATGTTTAAATATTCTGCTACCGCTCTTAACCCTTTATGCCAATCAAGCAACACTCCACCTACATCAAAAACAACCCACTTAACATTATTTTCCATTGGATAATTCTAACAAAATCTGACTACCACAGGCAAAACTCGCCACCTGGGTCGATTTTCGAACTTTGGATTGGAGCAAATAATTTTACAGCTAGACTTGTTTACCAAAACGGAACTTTTATAACCACACGTTTATCCCCCTCTACAACCTCTTTAAGAATGTTTTGTGAGTCGTAAATAAACATTGAATAGTCTTCTCCTTCTTCTGTGTGTGTTTCAGTTGTTTCCTCTTTTCCATTATCTTTTACATAGACCATTCTTTGTAACAAATCGGGTACGAATGTATATCCACATTTCTTATAGAACTCAAAATTACCCGAATAAGTGTTCCCCATGCCAGGGATTATATTTATTTCTAGATATTCTGTTATTTTTTGCATGAGAACTTTCCCCCAACCTTTGCTCTTTTCTATAGCTATCACATTGGCAATACCCATAATCGGATATGACCGATCCTTATAATAGAGAGTTACTGGTTTGAGCATTCCAAAGGCTTTTATCTCATCATCACCTTTTAAGAAAAAGAATGTTGATTCTCTCTCCTTATTTCTAAAATCTTTTGTATTTTCTCCGTATTCCTTAACTCTTTGATCCTCCATCATCTTAATCACTTCTTCTGGAAGATCTTTACCTAGTAAAATTTCAGTTCTTAAATCAACTTTTTTATCCATATCAGAAAGGTTAACCAACAAGGAATAATACCATTTTCGCTAAAAGTTCGAAACCTATCCTGATACCCTCCATTATAAGGATAAAACCATACCTAAATAATTTTGCTCCCCCGCGTGGACTCGAACCACGGACATCCTCCTTACAAGTGCCCTCAACTTTCGAAGAGGCTTGGACTATCTCATCCTCCCAAGGGGAGGTCAGGCGTATAGTCTCTGAACCTTCAAGTCGCAAATGCGACAGGCTTGGCTGCGGATTACCATGACCTTGCGGCCAACAGGCTTCCCGACAATTAACCCGATTTTCCACTCGAAATTACTTTCGAGCGCTGCAAGTTTACGTATTACAGGGAGGCGCTCTACCAACTGAGCTACAGGGGAATATTTATATTTCAAAGGAACACATGTATTCTACCAAACGAGGCTAACTTAGTAAAGCAAACCTATTTCAGCTTTCCCAAAACCACGTTCAACAAAGCCAAAACCACGGCTGCTAGGAGTGCCGTTCCAAAGCTCTTCACTGAAAATCCAGGCACAATTGCCGCCATAAGCATAATCAAAGCCGCATTTATTACAAACGTAAATAGTCCCAAAGTTAAAAAGTTCACTGGCAAAGTCAGCAAAATCAAAATTGGTTTCAATACAATAGATAACACCCCCCAAACCACAGCTACAATTCCCAAAGTTTCCCAACTTTCAATTGTCATCCCCGGAACAATCTTGGCTGTAATAAAAAATCCCAAAGCATTGATCAAAAGTTGCATTAACATATCTATATCTTCGGCCATATCCACTCGCCTGTCAAATCTACACCCTTGCTCTGCGATATTTCTTTTGCCATAATGGCAACATGACTGAAAGTTTAAAAGGCATTTCTGGATCGATGTTCGCCGGAAAAACAGAAACACTGCTAAAAGAAATTTCTCGCGCTGAGTATGGAGGCAAAAAAGTTCAAGTCTTCAAACCCGAAATCGATAACCGATGGAAAACGGAAGCTGAAATCAGGTCTCACTCAGGCGGATCACATAAAGCCTGCATCGTTAAAAATTCATCAAACATTATCGATTGTCTTGAACCAGATACTCAAGTCGTCGCCATTGAGGAAATTCAGTTTTTCGATGCTGAAATTGTCGATGTCGTTAGATCTCTTCTGGAAGCCGACATCCGCGTTGTTTTTGCCGGACTTTCCCTGGATTTTCGAGGAGAACCTTTTGGGTCTATGCCTACCCTCTTATCCCTTTGCGACGAAATTGAAAAACCCACTGCCGTTTGCACGGAAACAGTCGATGGCAAACCCTGTGGTGCCGTAGCTACCAAAACTCAGAGATTAATCAATGGAAAGCCTGCCAATTACTCAGATCCCATCGTTCTTATCGGAGATGAAGAGGAAGGTTACCATGCCCGTTGTCCCAAACATCACAGAGTCCCCGGAAAACCAACTCCCAAACCAATCTATCAATCTAAGTAATCTTGCAGCTTCCTTCTTCTTGATGGATGTCGCAGTTTTCGCAAAGCCTTACTCTCAATTTGCCTAATGCGTTCGCGAGTTACTCCAAAGACTTTTCCTACTTCTTCCAAAGTCAACGGTTTGCTGCCGTCCAGTCCAAATCTCATTCGCAGAACCTTACTTTCGCGCTCCGTCAAACTTCCCAAGGCTTCTTCCAGATTCTCATGCATTAATTGTTTTGAGGTTGACTCGTAAGGGGTGGCTTGTCTCTCGTCGGGGATAAAGTCTCCCAACATCGAATCTTCATCGTCGCCGATAGGCGTTTCCAAAGAAGTTGTCTTTTGGGCAATTTTCAAAATCTCGCGTACCTTTTCCGGTGTTATCTCCAGCTCGCCTGCCACCTCTTCATCGGTAGGTTCACGTCCCAAGTCCTGCATCAGTTTTCTCTGGGTACGGATGAGCTTGTTTATCGTTTCCACCATGTGCACTGGAATACGGATGGTTCTGGCCTGGTCAGCAATGGCTCTGGTAATCGCTTGGCGGATCCACCAGGTGGCATAGGTCGAAAACTTGAAACCTTTTGTCCAATCATATTTCTCCACGGCTCGAATCAAACCTTTATTCCCCTCTTGAATCAAGTCCAAAAAGCTCATACCCCTGCCCATGTATTTCTTGGCGATGGATACCACCAAACGCAAGTTACTCTTGGTCAGCATATCCTTGGCATGTCTATCGCCTCTTTCTACCTTTTGTGCCAAGGAAATTTCCTGTTCTCGTTTAAGTAGTGGAATTCGGCCAATCTCCTTCAGGTACATACGCACTGGGTCGTTTACTTCCGTTTCCTCCATCTTGGACAAAGACTCAAGCTCCTTCTCCAAATCGCTGGTAGCCTCAATTATCTCTGCGTCCTGGCCGGTTAAAACACTCTCAAAGACATCAATATCCTCCTTAAATAGCAGTTCGTACAGGTAATCTAGATCGTTGACGTCATTTTCTGCCGCAGGAAAATACTCCAGAATATCATCTTGAGTTACGAACCCCTGCTCGGCCCCCAGCTCCAGAATCGCCTTGATCTTTTGTTGAATGGATAGGTTGCCTTTATTTTCAGCCATAATAGTCTCCATTAGCTTACCACAAAAGTGCGTAAAATCAACCCAAAAACGCTATTATCTTGCTTTCTTTCTTGTTCAGTTCATTCAGTTGGGCAAATATTTCGTCTTCTTTCTCCTCGTTTTTCCCCTGTCTGGCCTTATTCATCTCCTCCATCAGCACTTTTTTACGATCCCTGATTATCTCTCTCAAAAGCTGTACTGCGGCCTCCTCTACCTCCTTTTGGCCTGGGGTTTCTTCTGAATCCTCAGCCATATACGACTCCCCGGCTACCTCCCTCAGTTCTTCAGGGATTTCTTTCACCAAATCCTCAACCGGCATATTTTCTCTGTTTTCCAAGAGCCAAGAAATCAGTTTACCTTCTGCCCCTGAAACTTTGACTCCCACAAACCAGGGAGCAACTGCTTCTACCGCCTCTTGTCGTAGAATCAGTTGGCCAATCAAGCGTCTGGAAAGTTTTACCTGTTTATTGTCGGCAGCTTCATTTTCTTTTACTTCAACTTTACTGGCTTCTTGTTTCCCTGCCATTTTTTTCTCCACCTCTCCCATCACTCCCTTAGTCGCCACACCGATCTTTTCTGCGAGTCTCTTTGCCCAAACTTCCCGGACTATTCCATTCTCTATTTTCGCCAAAAAAGGAACTACCTCCTCGGTAATTTTTTTAACCCCGTCCATTTTATTTACATCATATTTCTTAAAAGCCCCATTCATTACAAATTCATAAACATCAACAGAATTCTCAACCAGCTCTCTCCATTTTTCCGGTGACTTTCGGGCAATTTCATCTGGATCCTTGCCCCCCACTATTTGCACAACTTTAATACTCAAACCTCGCTTCTCAGCCAGCTCCACCGACCTCTTTATAGCCGCGCTTCCCGCTTCATCGGCATCCATCGACAGATAAATTTTGTCTGCAAGACGTGCCAATATTTCTATCTGGTCTTCTGTCAGCGCCGTCCCTCCGACAGCAACTGTTTCGGTAATTCCCGCCGCATACGAGCTAATACAATCCATTTGTCCTTCGACAAGAATCACTCTCTTTTTTTCTCTAATTGCTTTCTTCGCTTGGAAAAATCCGTAAAGCATTCTGCTTTTGTGATAAAGCGCTGTCTCAGGAGAATTCATATATTTTGGTTCGTCTTCTTTGGCGAGAGCCGGCAAAACTCGCCCGGTAAACCCCACCACCTTTCCACCGGCATCTTGCAGCGGAAACATTAGTCTTCCCCTAAACTTGTCATAGACCCCGGTTCCATTTTGTTTTCTACTAACAAGGCCAACCTTTTCCAACAGATCTTCTTTATATCCTTTTTTCTTAATCAGATAGTTTACTAGCGAGTCCCAGCTAGGCATCGAAAACCCAAGATTAAAAGTTTCAATTAATTTGTCATTTATATTTCGACCTTTTAAATATTCTCTCGCCACCGCTCCGGCATTACCTTCTGTTAATAGCCAATGATAATAACGTGCCGCAAGTTCCATCACTTCCAGCATCTTCGATCTTTCATCATCGTCGTCTCTTCTTCTGGAAACAAGTTTCACCCCGGCCTTTTCCGCCAATCGCTCCAGTGCTTCTCGAAATTCAATTCCCTCAACTTCCATTAAAAACTTAATTACGTCACCACCCGCTCCACATCCAAAACATTTATACAAACCCATCTCTTCATTCACCATAAAGGAAGGAGTTTTTTCCGAATGAAATGGGCAAAGGCCTTTATGATGTCTTCCTATCTTTTTCAATGCCACATAAGCTCCCACCACTGCCACAATATCCGTTTTTCTCTTTATCTCCTCAACTTGATCTTCCATCTTTGGGTTTTATTAGTATCAATCTGGCTCAATTGTACCCTAAAAAAGTCCTTGTCTCACAAACAATCAACTTCGATTATCTCCTCGATCTCTTTGTTGTTTTAGCAGCCACTTTTCTTGGAGCAGAGGCTTGTTTAGATAGTCGAATATCTTTATTGATAAGCAAATAAATGATTGGCAAAACTCCCAATGAATTAATTATCAGCAACGCCACAAACCAAACTGTCTGACCCTTTTGAGCACTCCTGTAAAGAGACACACCTCGAAGGATTAAATCCGAGATCACCAAAAGTATTATTATTGGAGTCATACTCCCCGAGACAGAAAGAAGGGAAAAATTGTTCATATATCAATAATACACAATTTTCCCAACTTTATCTAATTATTATTGTGTTTAGGCAGGAAGATACTTCTTAACTATCTCAGGAATGTCTTGAATATCAACATTTGCCTTTACAATATAATCCTTGGCTCCAAGCTTTTTACCTTCCGAAATACTTGTTTCCTGTTCAAAGTTTGTCAGTATGACAACTGATATGTTTTTTGTTTCTGGGTTTTGTCTCATTACTTTCAAAACCTCAAATCCATTTTTAATTGGTAACAACAGATCCAAAAGGATCAGATCAGGTAACTCCTGAAGAATCATCCTTTCTGCCTCCTCTCCATCTGTAGCCAAGCTTAATTCATAGCCCTCATTTTGAAGAGCTAGCGACAAGGCATTGGCCAATACCGTGTCATCCTCCACGATCATCACTTTCTTCTTTTTTTCCATCTTCTTTTTGTTTAATTGGTAACTCTACAAAGAAGGTCGTTCCCAAGTTTTCCTTAGACTCAAACCGGATTTTTCCTCCATGGCTTTCAATCATACTTTTAGCCACATAAAGCCCTAGGCCGGACCCGGGGACTGTTTTAGCCACATTGTCGGCTCTAAAGAATTTTTCAAATATTTTATTTTGCTGTGCAACTGGAATTCCTACTCCATGATCTCGAATAAAGATTTTTATCATTCCGGAGTCTTGTGATAGTCCCACCTCAATGATGCTTCCTACCGGAGAATAACTTGCCGCATTATTAAACAAGTTTCCGAATACTTGCGTCATTTGCACAAAATCGGCATCAACCTCTAAATCTTCAGGTATCGAATTAATCCCTTCAATCTTAATGTTTTTATCCAAGAAAATTCTTCCTTGTTGATCAATTGCCTGTTGTAATAATTCTTTAATCGAATAGTTTGAAACTTCTTTCACTAATTTGCCGCTATCGGCCTTAGACGTTATCATCAAATCATTCACTAAATCAATCATCCGGTTGTTGCTTTCACCGATCTTTCTTACGTACTCCTGAACCTTATTAATTGGCATTTTGGGCGCATTTTCATCCAACAATTCAACGAACCACTTTATCCCCGTCAGAGGTGTCCGCAATTGATGACTGGCGAGAGAAATAAAATCAGATCTCATTTGCTTCAATTCACGCTCCTTTGTGACATCACGTAGCAACCATACTGTTCCTACCAGTTTCTCGTTCTCGTCAATGATTGGGGATACAACACCATCCACCGAAATTGTCTTTCCGTTTTTGTTTTTAATTATTAACGTTTCCCCCAGCCTGACCGACTGTTTATTTTTAAATACAGTTTCGATTGTTTCGATCGGCTTCCTCCCCTGGGTCTCATAAGACAAAGCCAGCGCTTCTTCTATATTCTTTCCAACCATTTCTTTTTCCGTCAAACCAAACAACTCCTCCATCGCCTTATTCGCAATAATTAGATTTTTATTTTCATCAGTCACAAAAACAGCATCGCCCATATCCCTTAATATCGCTTCCAACTTTCGTTCATCCGTCAATATTTTTTCTTGTGCTATTTTTCTATCCGTTATATCTTGAATCGTTCCAACCATCGTCAAAGCCTTACCATTTTTATCAAAACTTATTTTTCCCAATCCATGAACCCATCGAGTCTGATTATCGGATTTCTTTAATATTCTGTATTCCTTATCGAAAAATGAGTGACTGTTTAAAATCCCTTGTAAGTAATTATTCATCATCTCTCTATCGTCCGGATGTACTATGTCTAGCCAACCGGCCACGCTCCTAACGTAATTTTTATCGATACCGAAAATCTGATCTAATATCTCCGAAGATTTCCAATCACCTGCGACAAAATCTGTAATGTACGATCCGATCTGAGCCACCTCTTGAGACTCTCTTATTAAATGCTCCACCTCCTCAATCTGTTTTTCCATTTTTATTCTGTCCGTAATATCAACAAAGGTAGTCAGTGTCGAATATGGTTTTTTCTCTCCATCTCTAAATCTGGGTATTGAACTAATTAGCATCCACTTATAGCCATTCATTTTTGGTACAAATACGCCTATTGTCATGTCACACACAGGTTTACCGGTTCTTAGGGCAACTGCCGAAGGCGCCTCGTCTGTATTCATGTCTACACCATTTTCTTTTTTCAACTTCCAACTGTCTTGTCCCAATAGTTGTTCTCTCGAAGCATCAAATATTTTACATGCGGCATCATTTACCTCTACTATTTTTCCTTTTTCATCTTGTATTGCTACTCCTTGAGACATCGTATCAAACAAATATCGATATTTTTCCTCCGATGTTTGTAATTCATCAACGTTTGTCTTCAACCTCTTTAAAATGACAAAGATGAAAATTGTCGTAACAGTAACAAAAGCCCAACCTTTAACGGTCTGTAGCGCCAAGTTCGTTGTAGGATCCTTTACAAAAGTTGCCAGCAATCTGTCCGTCACTACTATCCACAACACACTAAGCACAAAATATTCGACTGTCGGCAAAACCGCCGAAAAAGAAAGCTTCTTCCGCTGACTTCCATCCATGTAAAAATTCTAACACACTAGCTTCACAAAGATCAACCAAATTGCTTGTCCTAGGCTTTAATCTTTCGGATTTAAGATTGCAAATATTTTTCAACCATTCTTGGGAAATCGGAAATACTCATATTCGATTTCACAATATAATCTTTTACCTTAAGTTTTTTTGCGTCTGAAACACTAGTATCCTGCTCAAAGTTAGTTAGTATTACAACCGAAATATTCTTGGTTTGTGGATTTTTTCTCATTGCCCTTAGAACTTCAAGGCCGCTCTTCTTGGGAAGCAAAAGATCAAGAAGAACCAAATCCGGCAACTCCTGTAGAATCTTTTTTTCCGCTTCTTCACCATCGGTAGCCAAGCTTAATTCATAACCTTTATCTTTAAGAACGATCATCAATGCGTCGGCTAAAACATTATTATCCTCAACCACCATTACCTTCATCTTTTTACTCATCTTTGTAATAAATTTTTAATTTAATAATGTAGTATATCAACAAAATCAAATTTAGAACTTAATATTTCCTGCGGAGGGGGCGGGATTCGAACCCGCGGTATCTTGCGATACGGAGGTTTAGTAAACCTCTGCACTCGACCACTATGCGACCCCTCCAGGGGCGGAGAGTACAGGGGTCGAACCTGTTAGAGCTTACGCTCATTAGTTTTCAAGACTAACGCATTACCGTCCTGCCCACTCTCCGAACCTATATATTTTACCATTCTGAGGGTGTTTCTGGAGGCTGGCTTGATATAATGATTGAGATTGGAGACGTCCAGTAGTGGTTTATCTGAACGGTTCGCTAAACCGTAACTCGAAAGAGTTTCGTGGGTTCGAATCCCACCGTCTCCGCTCTTTTGTTACACTTAGTCTATGGAGGAAGTCCAAAAAAATACATCCGAAGCCTTATCACTCTCCCCTGATGCAATAAGGGAACTTGTCGATACAAAAGAAAACTTACCCACGCCACCCAAAAAGTTTCGTGTCCTCCCCAGGATAATTATTATTCTTGTTATTATTTTTGTCCTGACCGGAATAGGTTTCCTCGTATGGAAATTAATCCAAACAAGTAATGCTCCGGATCTAACCATTAATGCCCCCACGGAACTTTCTGCCACCCCCATTCCAACCCCACCCGATACTACGCAACCAATAATTAATCAAGATATCCTCTTCGAAACAAATCCCTATACCAACGACAAAGAAGGTTTCGAAATAAAAATTCCTCAGGGATGGCACGTTGACGATAGTCAACAGTCCGGAGCTGTCGTCGTATTAACGAATCCCAAAGCGACCATTGCTAGCGGAAGCGCCTACTTAACTTTTGTTAGCGTATCCACCGGCTCACCTGCATCTCTAGATGAAGCAGTCCAAACCTCAAAGTCAGGTCTTCAAAAACTTTTTAATTCCTATCTCATTGAAGAAGACAAACAATTAACTGTAAGCGGTTTTACATATCACCTACTCGGTGGCAGCTACATGATAAAGGACGTTAAAATCCGTAATCGAAACCTAATTCTTATTTACAACAAAAAAGGGTATGCCATATCCGCCACCGCTCCGGATTCGGTCTGGTCACAAAATGAACTTCTCCTAAACGCCACACTTTTCTCCTTCAGAAATTTCTAATCGAAAATCCTTTTGTGTTAAGATGAAATGTGCCCAATACTGATCCTCGAAACAATGAAGAAACTATTCTTTTTGAGTGGGAATCGTACGAAAGACCTCAAAAAAAATGGAGCAAGGAATTTTACAGCTCGGTAATAGTTATGGCCTTTTTGGCCAGCATTATTCTCTATTTTATTGAAGGTATCATGCCGGTTCTGGTTATCTGGGCCATGGTGTTTATGCTTTGGGCCATGAGTCGCACCGAACCGCGATTGGAAAAATATGCCATTTCTTCCTGGGGTTTAAAAACCAAAGAAAGAACCTATCGCTTCGAAGAAATGACAAACTTTTGGTTCGAAACCAAATGGGGAGGTAGGCTGATGCGTATCAACCTGGCCAGAATTCCCTGGCACATTGTTATCGTCATTAATGCCGAAACCGAAGATAAAATTAGGAAACTCATGCTTCAATACGTTCCCTACGAAGAACCCGTAATCACTTGGATTGACCGCCTGGTCAAATGGCTTGGAGACAAAGTCCCCCTTGAATAGGGAAAAATCAGCATTTATAGGGTAAAATATACCTTGTTCGTTTACGAGTCCGTAGCTCAGCTGGATAGAGCAACTGCTTGCGGAGCAGTAGGTCGTGCGTTCGAATCGCACCGGGCTCACCTTTTGCTATGATAAATGAATGGAAACATTGATTGATTTAGACCAGGATACCCCAAAAAAAATGATGCCTACAGGCGTAGAACTTGTAGAAATTAGTAATAAAGTTAATCCTGGTTGGTTTGTAAACGCCAAAGGAAAAGTAGTCGAAAGAGAAGAGTTAATTAACCAACTGAATAATGACAAATGGGAAAAGGATAAAGCAGGTATCTTCTATACTCAAGTATTTGATCAGGAGGGAAATCTGATAGAAGGAAGAGACAGAGACCTTAAAGAGCTTATTTCAAAAGCTGTGGTTGCCGGTAGCTTGATTCTAGCAAATACGATACCAAGTGATCCTAAAGAAGACTGGAAGCCTCAAATCTGGAAATTAACCAAAAGCGGAAAATTCCGTCAGATGAGATTACGAAATGAGTTTACTTTCGGTACAGCAGCCGAATGGCACAAGGATTAGGGTAAAATATACAAGTCGCTTGGAGGGTGGGCAGGACGGTAATGCGTTGGTTTCGAAAACCAATGGGCGTAAGCCCTAACAGGTTCAACCCCTGTACCCTCCGCATTTTTTTGATGTTTCGACCAGATCTGCGTACTACCTTCTCCTAACTCATTGCTATAGAATCTCTTTATATGAAACCCATCAAGTCCAACCCCACCCTAAAAGATTTTCAAAAATATATCAGAGAG
>CAISLM010000080.1 GCA_903886255.1 Candidatus Collierbacteria bacterium | reverse complement strand
TATCCTGACCCGGGATTTATTGCGACTGTAGTCAAAGAAAAAGGGATGAAAGGGCTGAAAAACATTAAAGTAAAGGTCGGTGTTCCTGTTGTTCCAGCTCTTTGTCAGAGAATTAATGAATACGACGAAATAGTTAAAAAGATGAAGAATTTAGCCGTTGAAAGAAAATTTGACGGAACACGCTTACAAATACACTTTAATAGACTGAAGAATGAAGTAAAGACATTTACCAGAAATTTAGAAGAGAATAGCTGGATGTTTCCTGAACTTTTGGGAATGGGAAAATGGATTAAAGGCGATCAAGTTATTTTGGATTGTGAGGCGGTAGGCTATGACAAGAAAACGCAAAGAGTGGTTCCTTTTCAATTAACTATGACCAGGAAAAGAAAACACAATATTGGCAATGCCGCTGAGGCAGTTCCAATTAGATTTTTTACTTTTGATATTTTGAATAAAGATGGGGAGAGTTTGATTGAGATGCCTTATTTTGAAAGAAGAAAAATATTGGACAAAGCGATAGCAGCAAATGACGTGATTGTTGTGGATCAATATGTACAAGCAGAAAAACCGGATGATGTAATGAGACTTCACAGAGAGTATTTAAAAGAGGGATATGAAGGAGCAGTAATGAAGATCTGGGATGGAAAATATTTACCGGGCAGGCAAGGGTGGAATTGGGTGAAAATAAAAGAGGCGGAAGGCAGTTCCGGAAAATTGTCGGATACTTTAGACTTGGTAGTTTTGGGATATTATTTGGGACGGGGTAAAAGAGCAGTTTTTGGTATTGGAGCCTTTTTAGTGGGACTGAAAAAAGGTGATTCTTGGGTGTCTCTGGCTAAGATTGGGACAGGATTGACGGATGATGAGTTTAGAAATCTGAAAAAAAGATTGGACGGAATTGACCTAAAGGAAAAACCTAAAAACTATATGGTGGAGGGAACTTTGAAGGCCGATGTCTGGGTAATGCCAAAGGTAGTAGTGGAAGTGGCGGCGGATGAAGTAACCAAAAGTAATGTTCATGCTGCCGGGATAGCTTTGAGATTTCCGAGACTAGTGAGATTCCGAGAAGACAAAGGGGCAGATCAGGCAACCACTTGGAAAGAAGTAGAACAGATAGCGAAAATATCTAAAGGATAAGGTATGATTTAGAAATGCAATTCATAAAATTCTTAATAGATTTTTTCCTACATATTGATAAAAATTTGGTATTGGTAATTGCCAAATATGGTGTTTTGACTTACGGAATTTTGTTTTTTGTGATTTTTATGGAAACCGGATTTGTGGTAACTCCGTTTCTTCCGGGAGACTCGCTTTTGTTCGCAGCAGGAGCATTAGCAGCGATGGGATCTTTTAATATTATTATTCTGTTTGGGCTGATGGCTTTGGCGGCAATCGTGGGGGATACTGTTAACTATTGGGTAGGACATTTTTTAGGCAGGGAAGTATTTGAAAAAAACAGTAGATTTTTTAAGAAAAAATATTTGGAGGAGGCTGAGGCCTTTTATGCAAAGCATGGTGGCGCAGCGATATTGTTGGGACGTTTTGTACCCATTGTAAGGACATTCGTGCCGTTTGTGGCCGGTGTGAGCGAAATGAGCTACGGACATTTTATTACTTACAACATTATCGGAGGATTGTCATGGGTTTCACTTTTCCTTTTCGGAGGATTTTTGTTTGGCAACGTACCTATTGTGAAGGCGAATTTTGAGTTTGTTGTTATTGTGATTGTGTTGATTTCAATAGTGCCGATTTTGTGGACAATGCTGAAAAAAGGAAAGAAAAAGGCGGAATAACGCAAGGAGAGTTAGATGCTAAAATGAATTATGGTCTTGGATGTTTTTATTGTGATTGCATTGTTGATATTAATTGTTTTGGCTTCGGGTGTTGTGGTAGATGTATTTGAGAAATTTGTGGGTAGACTTCCAATCGAGAAAAAGAAAGTTAACTCTATTCTGATCGGATTTTCATTGGCTTTACCGGAATTGTTTGTGGGAATTGCGGCTGCTATTGAGGGAAAGCCGCAGATTGCACTGGGAAATGTAGTGGGAGCAAATATGGTGAATTTGAGCTTAGTAATTGGAGGTTTGGCAATAGTTTCTTCTGTAGTACCAGTCGTTGGTGAATATTTAGAAAAAGATTTTTGGATAGCAATCGGTTTGGCCTTGCTGCCTTTTATTATGTTGTTTTTTGGAATAATTTCTAGATTCGAGGGGTTTGTGTTGGTAGCAATTTACTTTATTTATGCAATTTATTCAGATTCCCGATCAAGCGTGAAACAATCTAAAAGAAAAATGGAAATCTTCGAAAGTTTAGGATTGGTAGTTATTTTGATTTTAGGACTTTTAATAATGGCTGCCAGCTCGTGGCAATTGGTTCAGATAGCGGTTAGAATTGCTACCTATTGGAGTTTTAGTTGGTTTTGGATGGGGTTGTTGTTGATTTCTTTAGGAACGACTCTTCCGGAATTATTACTGATTTCACTTTTTAGAAAAAAACAAAAAGCGAGCATCGTTTTGACTGATTTGTTGGAAAGCGTAGCGATGAATTCTACTTTGGTCTTGGGAGTTACAGCGATAATTACACCAATTGTAATGAAAGAATCGATTCAAACGGGTCTCTCGTCGATATTTTTAGTAGTCATAATGGGACTTTTTTGGCTGTTTACAAAATCAAAAAAGAAACTTGAGCGATGGGAAGGGGTAGTCCTAATCGGAATATATTTGATGTTTATCGGACTCCAATTTATTTTTGCTTGAGACAATCTTTTATTTTAGATCCGCTTCTTCGAGACTTAGGAGAGCTCTAATTTGTTCAGTAATATTCTTTTTTGGGCCATTTTTCAGAAAGACAGATTGAAGGTTTTTTATAAATTCCGGAGTAGTTTTGGCTTTATCAGGATAAATACCACCCATCGGGTATTCTTTTTTTTGATCAACTTTTTGGTTGGTCATGTACTTCAGATTAAGAACCGAATATTGCCGGATAAGCTTTAGGGTGCCAATTGATCGGAAACGTCTGAGTGAATAAATAAAACGAGGTTCATGAATAATAGAAAATGAATAACCCTTTCGATATCCCTGGCGAATAAATTCTGTGTCTTCTGCGAAACCCACTTCAGGATTAAAACCACCAATCTTGCCGAATAGTTTCCGACGGCAACCGATCATTGCCCCAAGAGCACCCGGACTGCCAAGAAGGAATCCTGTTTCAGCCAGAAGGTTGAGGTAGGTCGTAACTGCTTTGTCTGAATTGCGGTTAGAGTCAGGTGAGCACCAAGTAGTGAACATGTCTGCTGGTTTGACTGTCTGTTGGTATTTGACGCCTTCGAGGAAGTAATTGGGGAGCCGATTGTCGGCGTCGTTGAAAAGAAGGTAGGTGCCTATAGCGGCTTCTCCTCCCATGTTCCTTTGGACAGAAACGTTTCTTATTTTACTGGTCAGGATGGTCAGAGAGGGAAGAATTTTGATAAATTTTTCGGCCTTTTCAACAGTTTTATCTTTAGAGTGACCATCAATAACAATGACTTCGAAGTCCTGAAGTGTTTGGTCTGCAAGGTCCTTGAGTAATAGGGGAAGCGACTTCTCTTCGTTTAGGCAAGGAATAATGATTGAAAAAAAAGGTTCTTTGATCATAGACTGATATGATTATAGTATAAGAGCGTGCATGGTCTCTTGGTAACTTTCGCTATAATGCTTAATATGAAAATAATTGTTGGACTAGGAAACCCAGGTGAAGAATACGAAAAAACGCGACACAACGCAGGATTTATGTTTATTGATAAATTGGCGGGAAAGGATAGTTTTGAGATGGACAAGAAACAGGAGGCAGAAATATTGAAAAGAGACAGCTTGCTACTTATTAAACCACAGACTTTTATGAACGATTCAGGAAGGGCAGTGCGGAAAATTATGGACTTTTATAAGGCCGGAATCGAAGATGTAGTAATTGTGCATGATGATCTGGATATCGCATTTGGGGAATACAAAATTCAAAAGGAAAAGGGACCAAAAGTTCATAATGGTTTGAAATCTGTTGAGCAGTATTTGGGAAGGAAAGATTTTTTAAGGGTGAGAATTGGTATTGACAACCGCCAACCGGTGACAGGATACGGGACCGGGGCGGATTATGTATTGTCAAAAATGAGTAAGGAAGAGCTAAAAGAGATAAACGCCGTTATGGATGAAATAATAAGAGAACTAGCGGAAACTCTGGGCTTGAATCTCAAATAACTCTTTATAACGGCCGTTTTTTTTCATTAGATCGTGATGGGTGCCATATTCGATGACTGTTCCATGCTCAAGAACAAGAATTTTATCGGCTTTCCTTACCGTGCTGAATCGATGAGAGACAAGAAAAATAATTTTTTCTTTGGCAACCTCAAGAACTTTGGAGAAAATTTCTTCTTCCGATTGGGGGTCAACGTTAGAGGTTGGCTCATCGAGAATTAGAACTTCCGAGGGACGATAAAGAATTCTGGCAAGAGCAACTCTCTGCCAAAGCCCTTTTGAGGGTTCAACGCCATCTTTAAATTCTTTATCGAGTGGATTTTTATAGCCCAGAGGTAGAGATTCAATAAATCCGGTAATACCGGTGAGCTTGGCTGCGCGATGAATTTTCTTGGAACTTTTCTTTTGGGAGATATCACCAAAACGAATATTATCTTCTACAGAAAATGGATATTGAGCGAAGTCTTGGAATAGGGCCGAGAATTTAAAACGATATTCTTTTAGATTGTAATCTTCGATATTGTGGCCATCGATTATAATTGCTCCTTTTTGAGGTAGATAAAAACGACAAAGAAGTTTAATTAGGGTGGTTTTTCCGGCACCATTTTGACCAACAATGGCGATATTGTCCGCAGGATTAATTTTGAACGAAACATCTTTTAGAATCCAGTTGTTTGATTGCGGATATTTGAACCATACATGTTGGAAGTCGATGCCTTCGATAATTTTTTCAGGGAAGTGGATTCCAGAGAGTTGATCTTCCTCGGGAAGATCCATGAAGGTTTCATAGTCGTTGACGAAGAGATAGTTTTGAAAAATATCATTGGCCTGTCTAATGATGCGATAGACACTACTAATGAAACTGTTGATAGCATTACTGGTTATTTGAGCCGTACCTAGAGTCAAGGTTTGGATAATAGCCAGATAATACAAATATAGTTGCATACCCGACTGGAAAGTATAAAGAGGCACTGAGACGATTTGTCTTTTTTTGGCATATGAAGCACTTAATTTTTGGCGTCTGGTAAAGTTTTCATTGGCCATCTTGAAACGTCTGTCTAAAAGAATTTCAACATGGCCAAGGATTTTATTTTCATATAAATAACGGCCTTTGGTGGCAAAGTCTTCAAGTGCACTCCAAATGCGCCACTTGGGAGAAAACTCAGTGGATAGGGCATGCTGGGATTTTGAAAAGCCAACTCCGATAATAATGTTGGGGATGGCAAGAATAACGCTAGGAATGATAATGAGGGGCTGAAAGGTAATAATGGGGATTGCAGTTGATATGATGGTGAAGAAAAGTTCCGGGAATGTGGATATGGGGATAATAAGCGACCAGGTAGAACGACCTGCATTGTCGAGAACCTTTTGCTGTAGATTTCTGGTAGTTGGAGATTCGGCAATGGGAACAGGTAAGAGACTGAGTTTTCTGGATATGGAAATCTGTATTTTTTCCGAAAGAACATTTGCCAAGGTACCGCTATAGACTTCGTCTATCCCTTGAAGAATTTGTTGAGATAAATTTATTAGAAGGCCGAGAACTGCTGAGATGACCATTCCTCTAATACCGGCAGAGACATTGTGTGTGGTAACAGAGAGCATGACAGAGTCGATGAGAAGTTTGGCGACAAGGAGCGATGGGTAGACGAGAACACCATTTAGAGCGTTCGCAACTGTGAGCTTAATTAGTCCGGATCGGTCTGTATTCCAAACAATTTTTACCGTTGAAGTATAGGTTTTAATGAACTTTTCTAAATTGGTTAAAATATTTTCAACTTTTAGCATCGAAATAAATTATAGTAGTAAACAGATGGATAAAATAGGCTTTAAACCAATGGCAAGTATTTTAGATCGTTATGATCTGGAAGAAACCAAACAAAGACGAATCAGTAGAGAGTTTCAGGACTATGCATATAGATTGGCTGTGGAACTAGATGATACCGCCCATACTCCTATCTATATGCGGTTGGCTAAAAATACTCCAAGACCCTTGATTGAACAGGCGAGGTTGTTCGTGTTGGGAGCCAATCATCCGACCAGCAAGGGGAAACTGTTTATGTGGAAATTGAAACAGTTAAAAACCGAAAGTTTAGTGGAGAAGAAGTAGAGGTATTTGGTAAGATGAGTGTGGATGAGATTAGAGAAAAATACATTTGGCTTACTTCGTGATTCGATGTGGTCTCGAGTTCTGGTTGTGTCATTGATCTTTTTTTTCGTGTGTCTGAGTGACGCTATTTTAAGCGATTGGATACCATCGTATATGCAGACGGCTTTGGGTAGTTCCTTGATTATGGGGTTGGTATTTTCTTTTTCTTCCGTCATCGGGTTTTTGAGTGATTTGATAATTCCCCAATTGCTACGAGGTTTTAAGTCGAGGAAGCTAATCTTACTTGGTATCGGTGTGAGCTTGGTTTTTTCCGGAGTGCTACTTTGGACGACATCTTGGCCTTGGATATTATTATTTCTGGTAGCAATGGCAGTGTGGGGGGTTTACTACGAATTACTTGGATTTGGTTCGTCACAGTTTGTGTCAGATGCAGTTCCTTTAAGATCTCGATCAGGTGTTTGGGCGACGATTGGAGTGTTTAGATGTTTGGCTTATTTTATCGGTCCGATTTTGGGAAGCTGGCTAGCGATCAGCAAGGGAAATTCGGTGGTTCCGGTTGTGGCCGCGGCGTCTGTTTGTGTAGGATATCTAATCTGGCTTCTGACAAATAAGAGAGAAACAGACTTTGAAAAAACTGTAATTCCGATGGAGAAGTTTAATATTCGGGAAGAATTGGGATATTGGAAAGTTTTATTTGAACATGTTTGGCCAGTGTTGGCCATTAGCATGATGATGGGCCTTATTGATGCTACGTATTGGACAACCGGAGCAGTTTTGTCAGATAATCTGGCAAAAAATGGTTTGTTTGGAATTTTATTTTTACCTTTGTATATGTTACCACCGGTGTTTTTAGGAGTTGTGCTGACAAAATGGGGTGTTTACAAGGGAAAGAAAAAAATGGCAGAAGCCTTTTTGCTACTTTCCGGAGTGCTTTTGTTGTGTTTGGGGTTTGGGGGAAATTTATTTATAATGCTTTTATTGTCGTTTTTGATTGGTGCTTCGCTATCGGTTTCCGCTCCGATGACGGATGCGGTCTATTCAGATATATTGGCTAGAATGGGAAAGGAAAAGAAACATATGGTTGGACTATCGAGTTCAATGCTAAATATTGCGTATATTATTGGTCCTATCATGGCAGGCTTTATTGCGGGGATGGTAGGTGAAAGAATGACTTTCGCAGTGGTTGGAGGAGTAACAGTTGTGGTGGCGATTGTTTTATTGATTGTCACTCCTAAGAAGCTGAGATTGCCTCAAGCTGAGATTGCCGAATGGAAGGACTAATTAGATTTGTGTACAATGGGATTAAGGATGTTTAAAGGGAAAATGTGGTTTCATCAATTAGTATTATTCGGGGTTCTGGGTTTATTGATTTTGTGGAGCATCTTCAACAGAAGCTTTATCTTTAATATTGATTTGTTGTGGTGGCTTCTCGGGGCAATGATCGGATTTTTATTTGTGTTTCTTGATAGTGTTTTCTATAGTGTTATTTCTAAACCGGGAGAAATTTCGGAAATAAAAATAAAAGAACTATTTGCCGGGAAGAATTTTTCAGATAGAGTTAAGCTTATTCTGGCTGAATCTTTTGATCAAAGAGAACTGGTAATGAGAAGCTTTTTGTTTTTATTAGTTTGGATTGTATTAGCATTTTTTACGATGACGAGCGTTGCAAATATGTTTGCCAGGGGATTTATGCTTGGTATCGGGACACATTTGCTGTTTGATTTTATTTATGACTATTTTAAAGATAAAGAGAGGCTGGATCTCTGGTTTTGGCAGATCAAACGAACGTTAGAGCCGAGTGAGAAATTTTGGTTTATGATATCGGTTAGTGTTGTATATGTTTTTTTGGCTTTCGGGCTTTAGTATTTTCAATTTGACTTGTTGAGTTTTTTAATATACCATGGGGGGTATATGTCAATCGAAGAAAAGAAAAAAATGCAAGTGATGTTAAAAAGAATTCAGGGACAAGTGGGTGGAATTGAAAAAATGGTGGGTGCGGATAAAA
This sequence comes from Candidatus Collierbacteria bacterium, assembly GCA_903886255.1. Taxonomy (GTDB): domain Bacteria; phylum Patescibacteriota; class Microgenomatia; order UBA1400; family MFAQ01; genus UBA2277. Next base: position 26,500 of record CAISLM010000080.1, on the reverse strand, counting down.
GTTGCGAAGCAATTGTAACCCAGGTTGTGGCTTCAATGAGTTCACTAAAAAGCGTGGCAAAAACACTTTTGGCCGACGCTTCCTCCAGCTGTTCAAAAGAAGAATATACTAAATTATTGAAGAGATTTCTCTAATTATTATTAACAATTAAATAAAATTTATGGATCCAATTCAATTTACGGACGCCAACTTTGCAGATATGGTTTTGAAAGCAAGCAAACCTGTTTTAGTAGATTTTTTTGCCGATTGGTGTGGACCATGCAGAATGGTGGCCCCGGTAATCGAAGAAATAGCGAAAAAATATGATGGGGTGATGGTGGGAAAAGTCGATGTAGACGCCAATCCCGGTGTGGCCGGTAAATATGGTGTAATGAGTATTCCAACAGTTGTTTTATTTAATGGCGGTAAAGAAGTGGCAAGACAAGTAGGGTTTGGGGGCAAGGAAGTTTATGAAGAAATGATAAAGAAGGTACTAAAGTAGTATGAAACATTTTGATGTAATAATCATTGGCGGCGGTCCGAGTGGGTATACCGCGGCTATTTATCTGGGAAGGTCGACATTGTCAGTACTAGTATTGGCAGGAGCACAACCAGGAGGTCAATTGATTTTTACGACCGAAGTGGAAAATTATCCGGGATTTGAAAAAGGAATTTTAGGTCCAGATTTGATGATGGCAATGGAGGCTCAGGCAAAAAGGTTTGGTGCCGAAGTTCTTTATTCACAGGCAACAAAAGTGGATCTTTTGGGGACAGTAAAAAAAGTTTGGGTAGGAGATACCGAGTACAGATCAAGAGTAGTTATTGTTTCAACCGGAGCGTCATCAAAAATGATTGGAATTGGCGAGGACAAGTATATTGGCCGCGGAGTGAGTACCTGCGCAGTTTGTGATGCGGCTTTTTATAAAGGGAAGAAGACCTTCGTTGTTGGCGGGGGAGATGCGGCTATGGAAGATACCTTAGCACTGACAAAATTTGCCGCTGAAGTGACTATTATTCACAGACGAGATGAATTTAGAGCCAGCAAAATAATGCAAAAAAGAGTGTTGGAGAATCCAAAGGTGAAGGTAGTGTGGAATAGCGAAGTATTGGAAATCAATGGTGATCCTGTTGTTTCGTCAATAAAGGTAAAGAATATAAAAACAGAAAAAGTTGAAACTTTTCCCGCCGATGGAGTGTTCGTGGCAATCGGACATGTTCCGACGACGACGATATTTGAAGGAAAATTGGAATTGGATGAAAAAGGTTTTTTACTGATTACGCAAACAGCGTTGATGTCGGGGACGAAATGGAGAGTTAGCGATAAAGATATTTGGAAGGACGGCTATCCAACAATGACTTCGGTTGAGGGCGTCTTTGGCTGTGGCGATGTGGTTGATTATCGATATAAACAAGCGGTAACAGCGGCGGGGATGGGATGCCAGGCGGCGCTGGATGCGGATAAATATTTGATGGAGCACGCGTCTAAATATTAGGACTGAAGGGTTTTTAGAACATAAAAAAGCAACAGGGGTTAACTGTTGCTTCTGCTTGATTATTTTCCGAATTGCGATTTGACCCTGAGAATTCGGGCGACCGAGAGATTAAGTTGATTTATATCCAGGTAGCCGGAATTGTAAGCGGAGACTATCCGATTAAAAGTGTCCTCAGAAGGAATGCCTTGGATGATAAGCATATCTTCTCCAGCTTTGAGGGCTTCAATCGGCGCTTCGGTTACCGGAATTCCGACGCCTTCCATGGTGAGAGAATCCGTCATGAGAATAATTTCGGATCCTTTGGGTAAAAACTCTCTGAGTTTGGAAATAGTTTTTTGGCTAATGGTCGCCGGTTTGTTGTCCAGATCGGGAACGATAATATGGCCGACCATGACGACTTCAACTCCATTGTTAATCGCACTAACAAAGGGTAGAAGATCAAAGTCCTGGATTTCTTGCCAGCTATAGTTTAGCGAACCAATAGTGGTGTGAGTGTTCGAAAGGACCCTGCCGTGACCGGGAAGATGTTTGATGACGGCAACAATGCCATTCGATTGAAGAGCACTCACAAATTGATTGACAAATATACTAACTTGCGTGGGGTCATCGGCGAAAGACCGATCTCCAATTGCAGGACTCAGTTCTGTAGTGTCGGCGACGGGAGCCAGATCCATGTCGATCCCACTGGCTTTCAAATCCTGGGAAATTTTATTTCCCCAATCGATAACGGTATTTGTGTCCCCCATGACACGAGCCGATGGTGAACCATCCGGAATCCTTGTCACTTGTCCGCCCTCCTGATCGATCATGATCCAAGTTTGTGTGTCTTGGTTATGTATTCGATCATTGTTGGACTTTATCTGATTGATAGACAGACCCGAAATATTTTCACTCATCAAAAGGTAGTTACCGCAAAACCTTGATTGGTCTAAAGCATCTTGAACATTAATTCCTGTATATCCACAAATAAGAACTTGACGAACTTTTTGCTCCAACGTCATTTTTTTAGCCGTATCTAGATATGAATCGGGACTGGCTTGGGGTTGTTTTGCCGATGCCGAGGAATAATTAATTGAGAAACCGGTGTCAGAGTTGGAATTGGAACCTGAATTAATTAGGCTCGGAATTTGGATTTTTGAGGATAAAAATAGGTAAATGACGATAAAAATTGCCACTAAAGATAGTATACGACCGACATTTTTCACTGCCACCTCCTTTCCCTGAATGTTTTAAAGAGCCCTGGTAATCATTCGAAGTCTGGGAATTATAGCTTTATCCTGTAGCTTTTGTCAAATATGTACTACAGGATAGACATATTGGGAGTGATTCAGCTTTGATGATAGAATACAGCATCTTAACTCGGAGGTGCATTTTGACAACTAAGGCGTTTGCAGAATATTTTATAAAAGGTGTTGAGGAAATGATCGGGCAAGGAAATTTCCTTAAAGCCGGAGAGATTGTAATTAGTGCCTACAGTGGCCATGGGCCTGCGTGGACGTGGGAGGTCGAGGCTTTATATCGAACGCCGAGTGATGATGAAGAAAATGCTCTGGCGTTGAAATTGAAGGAAACTCTTTTGTCACTTGCCAAAGTACTTTGGGATCAAAAGAAGTTGTTTTATGGTGACAATCTTGAGAGTATTTGGTACTGTGTTTCTTGTTTAAACAAACTCGGTCGTAGTGCTCCAGCCCACTTGATTGATGAAGTGGAGGAATACATTTATAAGATGATGGTTTACGACAAAAAACGGGCTGAACAGTGGAAGATTTTGGCTTCCTTTTTGCCGGCTGTTAGCAGACATTAAATATTATCCCGCCTGATGGCGGGATTTTTGTTGGTGTAAAATAGGATAGCTTTGACGAAGAGTCGCGATCTTCCGAGCCAGTGGAGAAATTCACCGGGGTAGCCCGATATAGCACACAGAGTATGGAAGGGTGGTACCGTTCATTCAAGAACCCCTGACTTAAGTTAAGATTAATTGTCTTAGTTTAAGTGAGGGGTTTTAATATATTAAGAAAAATGATTAAAGAAACAATTAAAGAGGTAGTTGCAGAGTTTGCGTTAGGCAAAGAGTTTGCGGTGGAGCATCCGGCAGACGAAAAGATGGGTGATTTTTCTACAAATGCAGCCTTGGTGTTGGCGAAAAACTTAGGAAGAAATCCAAGAGAATTGGCGCTGGATTTGGTGGTGAAACTTCAGGGAAATGAAGCATTAAAGGAGTATGTTGAAAAAATTGAACCGGCGGGGCCTGGGTTTATCAATTTTTATTTGAAAGATAAATATCTACTCGAAGAAATGCAGGAAGTTCTTGGGGAAAAGAATGATTATGGAAGGAATAAGGAACTATTTGAAAAGAAGGTAATGGTGGAGTATACCGACCCAAATCCATTCAAGCAGTTCCATATTGGCCACTTGATGAGTAACGCGATTGGAGAGTCATTATCCAGATTGATGGAGTTTCAGGGAGCTGAGATAAAAAGAGCTAACTATCAGGGAGATGTGGGACTTCACGTAGCCAAAAGTATTTACGGCCTGCGAGAATTGTTTGCCGAAAGGAATACAGATATGCAAGGTATCGGAAAAATTAGTCTGGGTGAGAGGATCAAATTTTTGGGAGAGGCCTATGCAAGAGGGGCGAGGGAATACGAAGAGATGGAAAGGGTTAAATTGGAAATAGATGAGCTAAATAAAACCATTTACGACAAGGATGATTCTGAAGTAAATGAAGTTTATGAATTGGGAAGAAAGTGGAGCTTGGAATATTTCGAATTAATCTATAAAAAATTGGGAACGAAGTTTGACGAATATTTTTTCGAGAGCGAGGTGGGAAGCATAGGATTGGGATTGGTGAAAGAATATCTGGCAAGAGGTGTGTTCGAAGAAAGTCAGGGGGCGGTGATCTTTAATGGAGAGAAATATGGATTACACACAAGAGTATTTATAAACAAAATGGGTCTGCCGACATATGAGGCGAAAGATTTGGCTTTGATCAGAGTGAAATATGAAAGATTTCCTTATGATAGATCGGTAATTGTGACGGCAAACGAGATCAATGAGTATTTCAACGTATTATTGAAAGCGGCCAGCTTTATTAGCCCGGATCTTGCAGAGAGGACAATGCATGTGGGCCACGGGATGTTGCGTTTGAAAAACGGGAAGATGTCTTCCAGAACAGGAGATGTCGTGACCGGAGAAAGTTTGCTATTGGAGGTAGGTGACGAGATAAGAAAAAAAATGAAGGAAACAGGCAGAGATAAGGAAGTGGAAAATATTGAAAGTGTGATAACTAAAGTGGCAGTGGGAGCGATTAAATATTCGATGCTTAAACAATCGCCGGGGAAAGATATTTCATTTGATTTTGAAACATCACTTTCATTTGAGGGGGATAGTGGGCCATATCTACAATATGCGTATGCCAGGTCGATGAGTGTTTTGGAAAAAGCAGGGAGTAAAGATATTTTTGCGTTTGGAGAAGTTACCCCGGCTCCTGAGGAACGAAATTTATTGAGATGGATTTACCGATTCCCGGAGACAGTGGAAATTGCCGGTAATAATTTATCTCCCAATTTGATTTGCTCATATTTAATTGAGCTTTCTTCTAGATTTAATCTTTTTTATGCCAACTGCAAAATAGTGGGGACGGATTCGGAGAATTTTAGATTAGCCTTAACAAGAGTAACGGCACAAATCCTTGCCAATGGACTTTGGCTTTTAGGGATTGAGACAGTAGATAAAATGTAAAGCTTGGTTTTGCTACAATATACGCATGGCAAGTAGACTTGAGGAAATATTGAAGGAAAGAGAAAAGAAGATTGAGACCCTGAAAAAAATGGGAATTGATTTGTATCCGGCGAGGTCTATAAAAGAAGTTTCGAATTCGGAAGTGGTAGAAAATTTCGAGAAATATGAAGGAAAGACATTGACTTTGGCGGGAAGAATTATGGCTTGGAGAGAGCATGGTAAATTAATTTTTGGGCAGATTCAAGATCAAAGCGGACGAATTCAACTGTTTATCCGATCGGACATGATGGATATGGCTGATAAGGCAAGACAAACGTTAGGCTTTGATAATTTGGACTTGTTAGATATTGGCGATATTATTCAAACAACAGGAGAAGTAGTAAAAACCAGAACGGGAGAGGTCTCCCTACAGGTAAAAGAAATAAAGATTTTGACAAAAGCAAGGTTACCATTGCCGGAAAAGTGGGTGGGGATTGTGGATCCGGATGAGGCGTTTAGAAAAAGATATCTGGATTTATTAATGAGTCCCGAAAAAATTAAACGATTTGAAAGAAAGGCGAAGTTTTGGAGTGAATGCCGGGCTTTTATGAAAGCAAAGGGATTTATGGAGGTGGAAACACCGGTGTTGGAAGCAGTGACGGGTGGGGCAGATGCCAAACCATTTATAACTCACATGAATTCGATCGACCAAGATTTTTTCCTCCGAATATCAACAGAGCTTTATCAAAAGAGATTAATCGGTGCCGGCTTTGAAAAAATATTTACTTTGGGACCGAATTTTCGAAACGAGGGGATGGATGATGAGCATATGCCAGAGTATTATTCTTTGGAGTGGTATTGGGCGTATGCGGATTATCGAGATAATATGCAGCTGACTAGGGAGTTATATCGGTATTTGGCGAAAGAGGTTTATGGAAAAACAAAGTTTGTGAGCCGAGGAATGGAATACGACTTGGCTGATGATTGGAAAGAGATAGATTATCTAACAGTAATTAAAGAAAAGATCGGAATAGATATTCTCAACTCTTCTGATGTTGATATGCTTGAGACAGTTAAGAAATCAGGAGTGAAATTAGCTGGAGAGATAAACAGGGCTAGGTTAATCGATAACTGCTGGAAGATAGTGAGGAAAACAATTGCCGGGCCGGGATTTCTAATTAATGTGCCAAAAATCATGTCTCCTCTGGCAAAAAGTAAGCCGGAGAATCCGGAACTGACGGAGAGATTCCAGATATTAATCGCAGGTTCGGAACTGGGAAATGGTTATTCGGAGCTAAATGATCCAATGGACCAAAAAGAAAGGTTCGAAGAACAAGAAAAAGCCAGAAAGAAGGGTGATGAAGAAGCACAAATGATGGACACGGATTTTGTAGAAATGCTGGAGTATGGTATGCCGCCCACTTCCGGTTTTGGAATGTCGGAAAGACTATTTTGGTTTATGGAAGACGTGTCGGCAAGAGAGGGAACGCTATTTCCGCCCCTTCGAGTCAAAAAAGAGATATAAAAAAACCTCAGACAAAGTCTGAGGTTATGGAATTAATACTTAAGCGTAAGGATAACCTTTTTACCCTCAATATCTGTGAAAGAAACGCGAGCCTTGTAGGGGTCGCATTTCCAGAGTTCAACTTCCTTTTTGACAACGATGCTGACCTTGTCACCGTAGCCGAGAGTGTGGCGAGTGCCGTCCGCAAAGGTGAAGATCAGACCGCCTTTGCCGATGGCAACGCCTATCATCTTGACAGGAGTAGGAAGTTTTACCCGGTAGCGCCAGTAATAGGGGACGCGGGTGCGTTTGCCTTCGACGGCAACATGAGGATTTTTCGGCAGTGCTTCACGGACACTTTTAAGAACAGTGTCGTCATTCGGGTATAAGGTGAAATAGGCCATTTAGTCTCCTTTTGGTGAGAGAAAGGCTCGGAAGGCGAATTTTAAGATTGCAGGTGAATTATACGTCCCATAATTAATTATGACAAGAATAAGCTGGGGATAAAAAACTGACCGCCTTTGGCGGTCAGTGGTGGCTACTTGCGGGTGATGGTGAAGTTGTTGCCTTCAGAATCAACAAAGGTGACAAAATGCTTCGAAATCGTGATTTCATCACCGATTTCGAGCACGTGTCGAAGATTGTTTTCGAAGGTGAAGACAAGACCATCGTTGCCGACGGCAATGCCTTTGAGCTTCGTTTGGCGGATGGCTGGCTTTGATTCGTCAAAAATGCTTTTGTGTGTCTTGGTGGCGAGAGTAACATTTTTTCCAAGAACACACTTGATTTTTTCGACGATTTTGTTGTCGCCGGAATAGATACTTTTGGGCACGTTTTCCTCCTCGTGGATAAGTAAATGAATTTTAAGATTACGAGCCTGAGTGTACACCCTATAGTGTATTTTGTCAAGTGCGTAGGCACGAATTTGAGAGTGGTATACTAAGGTATAAGTGAATTGTTTTGGTGATCCGGCTACCAACCGGGGAGAAGCAGGGGTGAGCACCAACGCTCGGATTAAGAGGCTACCTAGCAAGCAAGATGGAACCACCCGGAAGGGTTCTTGCAAGAAGGGTAGTTTTTTTGTTAAGTTGTTATTATTTATATAGATTGCCACGCGTGATTACACGCTCGCAATGACGAACAAATATGTCTAAAAAACTAGATGAAAAGTATCAGAGTATGGATGAAAAGCAACAAAAGTTGCTGAAGATCCGTCACACCGCAGAGCATGTTTTGCATACGGCCATGCAGAAGCTGTATCCGAGCTTGAAAAAGGCGATGGGACCGGCGACGGACGATGGGTTTTATTTCGATTTTGAGCTCAGTGACAAAATAACCGAGGCCGATTTTCCGGCTATAGAAAAAGAAATGGCACGAATAATTAAATCGTCTGCCAAGATGGTGCGAAGAGAGATTGATGCCGATGAGGCAAAAAAGACGTTTGCTGACAATCCATACAAAATGGAATGGGTGGATGAAATCGCAAAGCGTGGAGAAAGCTTGTCAACATATCAAATGACATTACCGGATGGAAAAGTGATTGATGAAGATCTTTGTTCCGGTCCACATCTGGATTCTGTATCAGAAATTGGTGCGGTTAAATTACTGTCAGTTGCGGGGGCTTATTGGCATGGAGACGAAAAAAATAAAATGCTGACACGAATCTACGGAACGGCCTTTGAAACTCAGGAAGAACTGGATAAATATGTGTCACTAATTGAAGAGGCAAAAAAGAGAGATCATAGAAAACTCGGGAAAGAACTGGATCTATTTTCTTTTTCGGACTTGGTTGGAAGCGGTTTTCCACTTTATTCACCCAAGGGAGCATTTATTCGGAGAACTCTCAATGATTTTGTGGAAAAAATGCAGTTTGATGAAGGATATACCCAGGTGTGGACGCCACAAGTAGCAAAAGCTGATCTGTTTAAGACTTCCGGACATTATGACAAATATAAAGACTCAATGTTTAGAGTGGTGTCTAATTTCTCCGATGAAGAAATGTTTTTGAAGCCGATGAACTGTCCACAGCATACTCAGATTTATGCAGCTCAGGCAAGAAGTTATCGTGATTTGCCACTTCGACTGACTGATTTTGCGATGCTTTACCGCGATGAAAAACCGGGTGAACTCTCCGGTCTAGCTCGAACAAGGGCTTTTTCTCAGGACGACTGCCACATATTTTGTCGAGAGGATCAAGTTGATGCAGAGATTGATATGGCATTGCAGATGACGAAGAAAATAATGGGAACGTTCGGGTTCAAATATAAATACAGATTGTCAACGAGAGACATGCAACATCCGGAAAAATATTTGGGCGACCCGAAAGTTTGGGATAGAGTTGAGAAATGGGCAGAAGTTATTATGGAAAGAAACCAGATCGAGTATTTCCAAGGTCCCGGTGAAGCGGCATTTTATGCACCAAAAATGGACTTGATTGCGACCGATGCTCTCGGAAGAGAATGGCAGTTGTCGACGGTGCAAATTGACTTTGTGATGCCGGAAAGATTCGGATTGGTTTATACGGATCAAGATGGTTCACAGAAACATCCGGTAATGCTACATAGGGCAATAATTGGATCGGCGGAAAGAATGATGATGATTCTGCTGGAACATTTCGGCGGAGCATTCCCGCTTTGGCTTTCACCAGTACAAGTAACAATATTACCTATTTCGGAAAAAACAATTGGTTATTCTGAAGAAGTGCTAAAAAAACTGAAGGAAAAAGGAATCAGATCAGAACTAAATAGAGATGCCGATTCTTTGGGAAAGAAAATCCGCAACGCAGAAGCCTCTAAAGTACCATATATGCTAATTATCGGAGAAAAAGAGGTTGAAGCAAAGCAAGTATCTGTTCGTCAAAGAGGACAGAAGGATCTGGGAGCGATGACAATAGCAGACTTTGTTGAAAAAGTTTCCAAGGAAATTACTGAAAAGTCTAATTAGCTTGGTGTGATAGAATAAAAACAATGATTAATAAAGCCTTTGGTTATCACCATTATCTACTCGTTTGAGTGGAGGGCTTTTTTTCGATTTAAAAAACCTCTCCACCTGGAGAGGTTTTTTGTTAGTAAAATGTTTACAATAAAATAAATGACCAATAAAGAAAATGAATTAATAGCGAGTCTTTTGACTCGAGGTGTAGAAAACATAATACCAGGTAGACCTGAGCTGGAAAAATTACTTGCATCAGGAAAAGTTCTTAATGTATACCTGGGAATTGATCCAACGGCAACGAAAATACATCTCGGACACGCATTTCCTTTGCGGAAACTGCAAATCTTGGCTGACCTGGGACATCATGTGACGTTTTTGATAGGTGACTTTACGGCAACTGTTGGTGATACGTCGGACAAAGAAACCGAAAGGCCAATACTTACCAAAGAGCAGATTGAAGAAAATTTTCAGACCTACAAACGGCAAGCGAAAAAGTTTTTAGACTTTTCTAAAGTTGAAGTTCATTTCAATAGTGAATGGCTGGGAAAACTCGATTTTGCCAGTGTGTTGAAACTGACGAGGCATTTTTCTTTAAATGATTTTATAAGCCGAGAACTGATTAAGAAAAGATTGTCGGAAGGGAAAAGTGTTAGTTTGCCTGAGGTGCTTTATCCAATCATGCAAGGGTATGACAGCATGGTAATGGATACCGATATCCAGCTGGGAGGAACAGACCAGACATTTAATATGCAAGCGGGAAGGACGCTGATTCATGATTTAAAAGATAAGGAATCGTTTATTATTGCCAATGGATTTTTACCGGGAACGGACGGAAGGAAGATGAGTAAAACTTGGGGAAATGCAATTTGGCTGGAAGATTCACCTGAGGAAGTGTTTGGAAAAGTAATGTCTCTTCGAGACGATATGATAATTACCTATTTTTTAATGGGGACCAACGTGGACAATTCAGTGATTGAGGACGCAAAAAAACGATTGGAAAATAAAGAAAATCCGATGGAATTGAAGCGAGAGCTGGCTAGGGTAATTGTTAAAGAACTATGTGGAAAAGACGAAGTCGTAGCAGCAGAGGAATTTTTTCAGAAAACAGTAGTGGAGAAAATAGTGGATGAAAACGCACCGGAGGTGAGATGGGATAAGGAAACTATCATGGTAGAAGATTTGATAAGGATGATTGTAGAAATCGGCTTGGCGACAAGCAATGGAGAAGTGAAGAGATTGATTGAACAAGGCGGGGTTTATTTGAACGAGGCAAGAATCGAGAAGAAATCAGAGGAACTTCCGGTTGGAAAAGGTATCTTGCGGGTTGGTAGGAGAAAATATTTAAAAATTGTAAAATAAAATATGGCTAAAGTAACACCAAAAATTCAGGCGGGCTTTATGGAATTGCTGCCTGCCGAACAAATACTTTTTAATAAGTATCAAAAAATAATTCAAGAAACTTTTGAAGAGTATGGTTTTGTACCTCAGGATACCCCGATTGTGGAAAATGCGGAAGTTTTGTTCGCACAAATTGGGGAGGATACGAAAAAAGAAATTTATAGATTTAGCAAAGGGGATGACGACTTGGGGCTGAGGTTTGACTTGACAGTACCTTTGGCCAGATATGTGGCGATGTATTCCAATCAGCTAACTTTCCCGTTTCGAAGATATCAAATTGGAAAAGTTTATCGCGGGGAAAGGCCACAGAAGGGGAGGTTTAGAGAGTTTTATCAGGCAGATATTGACATGATTGGAAATGGAAGTTTGAGCATTGTGAATGACGCCGAGATTCCGGCAGTGATTAATAAAGTTTTTGACAGACTTCAATTGGGAAAATTTGTAATTAAGATCAGCAACAGAAAAATTCTCAGTGGATTGATGGAAGATTTGGGAATCGGAGATAAGAGGGACGAAGTCTTAAGAATTATCGATAAATTGGAAAAAGTCGGAATTGATACGGGAAAACAGATGCTAATCGATTTGAATGTAAAAGCAGCCGAATCAGAGAGAATATTAGATTTTGTTAGGATAGTGGGAACGAACGAGTTGATTTTAGAGAATTTGAGAAAAATGGAGATTAAAAATGAATTGTTTAATGTGGGAGTTTCTGAGCTTTCGGATGTGATTACAAAAGCAATGGAGTTTGGGGTGCCCAAGGAAAATATCCAAATTGACCTTTCGATTGCACGAGGCCTGTCATATTACACAGGGACAGTTTATGAAACTGTTCTGTTAGACGACCGAGTAAAAGGAAGTGTGTGTGGGGGTGGAAGGTATGACAACTTGGCCGAAAGCTACAGCAATCAAAGCTTCCCCGGGGTCGGAGTTTCAATTGGGCTGACCCGCCTTTTTTCTCAAGTTCTCTCCGAAGGTGTTGTAAAAACGGCTTCTGCCACACCGGCAAAAGTGCTAGTTGTACCAATGGAAGTTAATATGGCTTTTGCACTGGAAGTTGCTGCGGAGCTGCGTGAATTGAATGTTCCGACCGAATTGTACACAGAGGATGATAAGTTCAAGAAAAAATTAACTTATGCAAATAAAATCGGCGTGCCATTTGTGGCGATTATTGGAAATGACGAGGTGATGCAACGAAAAGTGTCTCTTAAAAATATGAAGACCGGGGAACAGAAAACTTTGTCTGTTAAAGAAGCGGTTGGGGTCGTTGTTTCTCAACAACCATAAAAAAAGCCCCCGGTTTCCCGAGGGCAAAATAATTAACACAGTCTGCTTAAACGATCAATAAAGGTCGGCCTTTTGGATTGATAGGCAGTTCTGAAGCTGTCAAAGACGTTGACAGCGACTGAGAGCCATTCATCTTTGAGGCAGAGTTCATCGCAAAGCAGGGCACTTCTGTAGCCAATATCGTAGAGCCAGGCGAGTTCCAGAAGATCTGATGCAGATGGAACCGGTGCGTGGATGACAGAGAGAAGCATCCTTGAGCCGACCTGGGCCTCCGAATCCTTTTCAATGATCAGCTTGAGGGCCGAAAGAATATCGTGAGGACGATCGATCTCCACGAACAGGTCGCCTCTGGCAGCCACCAAGGTGAGATTGGGTTTCTTTTTGAATTGATGAGAAACAAATTCCAATCCGCGCTTTGATTCGATCTTGAGATAGATCTGGCTGTCTTTGCCGATTAGTTCCTGGAATTCATCGATGTCTCGTTGTTCTTCAACGTAGGAAAGGTAGAACTTTTTGAATCCGGCAGCAACGACTTTTTGGATTTTCACAACTTCTTCAGGAATAAACAGAGGGCCGTGAATAACCAAACTGGGGTCTTTGATGTGGAGTGACTCGCCGGCCTTTACAAGGAAATGGGGGCCGCCATCAAAGATAAGCCGAGTTCCTCCCTCTTCAATTCTTTCAAGGAGAGCATGATCCTCACCAGCTTTGAAGAGCACCATGGTTGGTGTTTTTACGTCGATGGCGTGGTTAAGATGAACATCCAGATAATGGGGGTTGAAGTTCACCCGAGCGATTCTAAGCTGTCTGCCCTTGATGTCATAAAAAAGAGGCACGGAAGGGCACGATTTTTTGATTGTTTCCAGCTCGACATCCAATTCCGGATTGCTCATCATGGCGCTATTGAGGCGGACCCCCGAAAGCCTGCCGTCATTGGCAAATTTCGGAAAGTGAGGGAAGGATGGCCACAAAGTGACCATCAATTCAAAGCGGTTTTTGTCCATGTTACTCATCCAAAAGCGAGCGAGATTTTGTTCCCTTGCTGGGGTTGAGCATGATCGATTTTCCGGTGTGAGCCATGGCACCACGATGAACAGTAGCGAGAGAACGATAGACAGTGGCAACTTGGTCCGGATTCTGGCGATCTTCAATTTCCGCGTGGAAATAATCAACGCGGTTTACTTCTTTGGCCAGGATACCGAAGATAACATCGACGACTCTTTGAGGATCATCGAGGTCTGCCACGTATTCTTCACCGAGTAAAGAAACCCAGTGCCGCTTAATTTCCATTTCTTCGGATGAGCGGTCATACCGCTTATGGATCAAATAGACGGAAGCGTTTTCCTTCAGCTCGTCGAAGATGGCCTTGTCGGAAAGAGTTTCGTTTTGATTTACGCGTGCGTAGCGTTTGGCGATATCCGGTTTTAAGGTGGGGTAAGTGTTTTCATCGCCGATGAAAATGACGATGGGGCGACGGACAGCCTTGGGGGTTTTGATGTTGCGCGCAGCGTAGAGAGCGCCAAGGTCGTAACTTTCCATGCTTTGACCGCCACCATTGCCTTCTTGGACCAATGCTTCCAATTGAACTTTCAGATCGAGACCTTTGGAAAATGGTCTCACCTGAAGGGGATATTGATCCGAATAAGCGTCTCCGATAGCCGCGAAACAGATTTCCATGGTTTGGCCAAGATACTGCTTTCCTTCGTTTTCGAGATAGGGAAGTTTGGAAAACATGACTGCAGGCCAAACACCCATCGAGCCGGTGACATCGCTGAAGATGATCAGGGGGCATTCGCTATCGGTGGTGATAAAGTCGGGAATCAAATCGCCGGCAGTTATTCCGGAGCTTACTGCATCTGCATAACTTCGTCCGGCATTAACATCGAAAGCTTTACGAGCGCTCTTAAAGTCGTGACCCGTCCAGGGTCCTGGATCGTAATCATTGCTCTCAGACATATATTTATCTCCTTTTAGGCGTAGTTTAGGGGTTTCATGTTGGAACGATTCCGACCAAAAGATTCTTGTCGGACGAGGGAGATGGTATCGCAGAGGTCCTCTTTTTTCCAATTGGGGCGGGAGAGAACATCTTTGACGACAAGACGAGAAAGGAAATCAGAAAGAGGTTGGGGTGTTGTTGAGGGGATCTCTTTTCTTTCAAGACGATCAAGATTACCACCATTCAGAGAGTAGATCATGGTCATTCCGAGGCTGTAGAGGTCTGATTCGGGAATGATAGGAAGACCATTGATTTCTTCCGGGGCGGCGAAACATTGGGTATAGCCGACTGCGTGAGAAGAGGAAGTTGGTTTTACAAGAGCTAAACCGAAATCAACGAGAACGATGTTGTGACTTTCCGGCTGCATAATGATGTTTTGTGGCTTTACGTCGCCATGGACTACGCCGTTGTAATGAAGATACTTCAGAACATTGAGCGTGCGTTCACAGATCCAAGCGACATGTTCGGGATCCATACGGCCATTTTTTTCAACTACCTTTTCGAGGGTGGGACCGGGAATGTAACTCATAACCAGTCCCAGGCTGCCATCTGCAAATTTCAAGATGTCGCGCATAACCGGCATAGAATAATGACGGAGATCCCAAATAGCTTTGGCTTCTTGCAATAAGAGAGCTTCGTCAACGGGGGAGATTCTCGAACAATGCTTAATACAGACAAATTCGCTGGTTAAGATATGTTCTGCTCGGTAGGTAATTCCAAAGCCGCCTTCGGCAATCTGATCGAGAATTTTGTAATTACCAATCATTTTGGGGGCGGGTTTAAGCCGTAACTGATCGTAATCGGCTTTTTTGGTTGCGTCGCTAAGAACTCCGTAAGCTTCATTGATGATACGAGCTTTTTGACTATCTCCGTTACGATCCGGATGGTTGATGAGAGATAGCGCGCGGTATGCGGCCTTAATAACCTCCGGCCGAGCTTCAGGAATTACTTCAAGAATTCGATAATAATCTGATGCACTCACTAGATCCTCCTTTTGAAGGTTAAATTTTTCAGGTGCAAATTCTTACAAACGTATTATATCAGTCTGCTATTAAAAGAAGAAAGAAAATAAATATAGGATATATATTTACACCAAAACAGAAATTAGTTTGTCTATGTCGACTCGCTTTTGGGTGGCAGTATCACGGTCTCTCACTGTAACAGTATTATCTTCAAGAGTTTGATAGTCGACAGTTACACAGTAGGGGGTTCCAATTTCATCTTGGGTGAAATAGCGTTTGCCTATATTACCTCTTTCATCAAGAACAGCACTCATTTGACTCTTTAGTGTATTGAAGACTGCTTTCGCTTTGTTACTTAATTCTTCTTTGTTGCCAACAAGGGGGAAGACGGCAACTTTGTAAGGAGATAAAACAGTGGGGAATTTCATGACAACTCTTTGTTTTTCCGTGTCTTCAAAATAAGAGTTCATAAGAACAATGGTGAGAAGTCTGGACAAGCCAAATGTGGGCTCAACAACATGGGGAATAAATTTTTCGTTGGTGTAGGGGTCGGTGAAACGGAGATCGACGCCGGATTTTTCGATATGATTTTTAAGATCGAAGTCGGTGCGATAGGCAAGCCCAAACATTTCTTTGAAACCCCAAGGGAATTCACATTCGAGATCTTCGGTGCGTTTGCTGTAATGAGCAAGCTCTTCTTTGGTGTGTTCTCTCCAACGAAGTTTTTCTTTGGGTATACCGAGAGATAACGCAAAATTAAACATTTCACCTTTCCAATATTCAAAGTGTTTTTCCCAGTCTTCCGGTCTAACAAAATATTCAAATTCGGCAAGATCAAACTCCAGAGTCCGGAAAGTGAACTTACCCATGGTGATTTCATTTCGAAATGCTTTTCCGGATTGAGCAAGACCAAAGGGAAGTTTGGGGTGAAGAGAATCAAGAACTTGTTTGAAATCAACAAACATACCTTGAGCCAGTTCACCTCGCAGATAAGCGGTGTTTTTACCTTCGGTGATGATACCGATCTGGGTTTCAAAAAGCTGATTGAAATTGCGAACTTTTGTCCAAGTTTTATTGCCACACTTGGGGCATTTGACGCCTTTATCTTTGATTATTTCGTCAAGTTCATTGAGAGGCTTACCTTCGACGTTGCCAATATCTTTGACGGCGTCTTCTATAAGATGATCGGCCCGAGTGCGATAGTGGCAGGTAAGGCAATCGATCATGACGTTCGTAAAGTTGGCGGTATGACCGGAGGCTTCCCAAACCTTGGGGCTCATGAGAACAGAAGTATCAAGGCCAAACATGTCAGAACGATTGGTGACGAATGTTTTCCACCAAAGATTAAGAAGATTACGTTTTAGCTCGGTTCCTAGGGGACCAAAATCGTAGGTGTTGGCAAGACCACCATAGATTTCTGACCCGGGAAAGATAAAACCACGACGCTTGGATAGAGAAATTATTTTTTCGAGAGTGACTAGAGTTGATTTATTTTCCATTTTAGGGAGTTAGTCTTTTAACGCCTCGATAAATGTAGGTGGCTTCACGAATATTGTCTAATCCTAACATTTTCATGATCATGCGACTGGGGCCGGCACCAAGACCACCATGAGGGGGACATCCGTAGCGGAAATAATTAACGTAATCGCGAACAGATTCTTCATCGACACCTTTTTCTTTAATGTTTTGTTTGAGATTTTCGTAGCGGTGTTCTCTTTGGGCGCCGGAGGTAATTTCCAAACCATTCCAGAGAAGGTCAAAAGTTTTTGAGAGATCTGAGTTGTCGTATTTCATGCTATAAAAAGCTCTACCTTTGAAGGGGTAATCAACGATAAAGACAAATTCCGAACCGAATTTTTCTTTAGCGTATTCGCCAATGCCCTTTTCTTCTTCAGGTGATAGATCAGCCGGTTTTTCATTTTTGATTCCCATGCCTTTCAAAATTTCTTTGGCTTCGGCAAAAGGAATTCTAGGGAAGCGCGAGGAGGGGATAGGAAGATCACGTTTAAAGACAGATTTTATTTGATCACCATAAACTTTCTTGATTTGGGTAATGATCTCGACAATGGTGGACTCTTCCACATCCATGACGTCGTGGTGATCTTTGATAAAGGACAGTTCCAGATCGTAACCGGTGAACTCCGTGTTGTGACGTGAGGTGAAGGAGGGGTCGGCACGAAAGACGGGACCAATTTCGAAGACTTTTTCAAAACCGGCTGCCATGGCCATTTGTTTGTAAAACTGCGGTGATTGAGCAAGGTAAGCTTTTCGATCAAAATATTTTACTTCGAATAATTCTGCACCAGACTCACTAGCGGCGGCCATGAGCTTTGGAGAGTGAATTTGAATGAAACCTTTTTCGGATAAATAATCAGTGAAGACTTTGTCCATGAGAGACCATACTTTAAAGACGAGGGTATTTCTTTCTTTGCGAAGGTCTAAATAGCGCCAGTCAAGACGAGTATCGAGATTAGTTTCCGATTCGCCCTTTTCATCGACCGGAATGGGAAGCTCGGGTTCGGCTTGGGAAAGAATTTCGAGTGTGTCAATCAAAACTTCGATTCCGTTTGGGGCTTGAGTGTTTTCTTTGGAAAGACCGGTGATAGTAACGACAGATTCAATGGATAGATCCTGGACGGCTTGAAAGGCAACCGCATTTGATTTAAGAACAAGGGTTTGAACTGTGCCGGTAATATCG
Source organism: Candidatus Collierbacteria bacterium (assembly GCA_903886255.1). GTDB lineage: Bacteria > Patescibacteriota > Microgenomatia > UBA1400 > MFAQ01 > UBA2277. The sequence goes on along the minus strand of CAISLM010000080.1, from coordinate 8,532 downwards.
CGAAGAATGAGAAAGGCGATCCCACCTTGTTTCCTGATTGTTTGGGCAAAGCCGGAAAGAGAGACTGTTTTTCCGGCATTAGTTTTAACATCTTTTATATATGTTCGTTCCATGTGAGTTTATTATACAGCGGCGTAGGCTTACGCCAAGGGTAACGTTCGGTGTATTATTGTTTGATAACAATGATTCAAAATTGGTCTCCGGAAAGACAGTCTCGGTGTTTAAAAATTTCTAAAGCAGAGTTTGCGTTGGGAAAAAGCGACAAAATTATTTCGGCTTTGGCACTTGCTTCAGAAATTCATAAGAATGATGTGAGGAAATCCGGTGAGCCATATATCCAACACTGTATTGTCGTGGCAGAAATATTATTTCAATGGGGGGCAGATGAGGAGGAAATAATCGCCGGGTTGTTACACGACGCCGTTGAGGATCACCCGGAAACAATTTCTTTGGAGAAAATTAGACAAGAATATGGTGAGAGGACATCTCACTTGGTCGATGGAGTAACTAAAATTAAATCTGTTTCCGAAAAAGAGGGAGATTTTCTGGCCTTGATAAAAGTGACAAGAGAGACATTGTATGAACCGGGAATAGCAAAAATAAAGCTCGCCGATAGACTGCATAACATGTTGACTCGAGGACCATTTTCTCCGGAGAGAAGTAAGATAAAGGGAAATGAAACTTTGGCGGTTTATGTGCCTCTTGCAGAGTCGCTCGGGCTTTGGCAGGTTAAAAACGCACTGGCTGACATATCCTTTTCTTACGTGGATCCGGAAAAATATATAAAGGTGAAGGAAAAGATTGATTCCGATCCGAGACTAGACGAAAAATTTATAAAAACAACCGAAGAAAATATAACAAAGATTCTAGACGAGGCAAAGATATCTGCTTATGTTTCGCATGCAATTGGCGGTTATTGGAGCCTGTCGGAGAAGGAGAAAAAATCCGGTATGAGGTCAGATAGCCGACCAAAAGACTTTGCCGATATTACAGACGTAGTGAGCTTTCGGGTAACTATTGATGACGAAATAAATATAGGTGAGTGTTACCTGGCAATGGGGGTCGTGCGAGGAAATTATTATAAACAACTTCAACTTTCCAGAAGTGATGACTATTTGGCAATTCCCGCGATTAATAGTTATAGCGCTTTGCACGATACGTATAAATTTGAAGAGGGTAACATTGAGATCGCCTTCACAACTAGGAAAAGAGAACAATATAATAATTGGGGAATAGCCGGACTGACTCATGCTGAACTGATTGCTAGCCCGGAAAAATACAAAAGGAAATTGGTGTTTACACCAAAGGAGGAATTGGCGGTGATGGAACTTTCCGCTAGAGGGATAGATGTTGCTTATCGACTTAATCCGATATTGGGACTTAGGGCTGTGGCAATAAAAATTAATGGGAAGGAAAAAACTTTGGATTGTGTGGTGCCGAACTCTTCTATGGTTGAGATTATTACGGATCAGCATCAATTGAAGCCCAGACCGGAATGGCTAGAATATTGTGATAGTGAAACGGCGAGCCAAATAGACTGTCAAATAAAGATGGCCGAACATAATGAAGAGGTTTTAAAAGGTGAAAAGATATTGACGGACGGACCTTTAAAGGATAGAGGTGTTTTGGAGATAAGAGATCTTGATGAAGATGTGGTCGATAAATTGTTGATGGATTTGGGCTGCTGGAATGGAGTTGACGACTTGTATTACAAAATAGCGTATGGAATGGATTTGTCTCTCGTAACTCAGAAACTGGACGAACTAGATGTCGTGAAAGGAAGATATACATCAATACAAGTTAAGGGGCCAAACGCAGTGGGGGTTTCCGAGGAGATTGCGGGAATCATTGCTAAAAATGGTGGGGATTCCAGAAATAATGTGGAATGGGTGGATAAAGATGAAAAATTCACGATAAGAGTGCTTGTGGTAGTTAGCAGCGTCGGGAAAGGGAAAATTGAAGAAGAGTTAAAGAAGAAGTTTCCAAGCTGCATAGTGGTTTAATGTTGTATATTGGTAGTGTTTGGGTAATACAGAAAGTTTAATCAAATGTTTGGAGCCTAATAAGCTGAGGCTAGATGAGCCGATGTCCGGTCATGTCGGGCTTGGCGTTGGAGGAAAGGCAGATATGTTTTACACTACCGAGACCTCAGGAGATCTGGTGAAGGCGGTAAGGCTGGCAAGAACATTTGGGGTTCCGGTGACTGTTATTGGTGAGGGATTGGGAGTGGTGGTGGCTGATTCCGGTGTAAGAGGTCTGGTGGTTCGTAACAACAGTGAACGAATCCAATTAAAACCTAGAAGAAGCTTTATGTCTTTTCTGAGGAAGAACGAAGTGAAAAAAGTCGAAGTAGTTATTGATAGTGGTGTGGATATAGATGTGGCAATTGATAAATTGTTGTCTCTGGGAATCGTGGGAATGGAAAAGTATGCGGGTTTTTCGGGAAGCGTTGGGGCCTTGATAAGTAATGAAGAGCCAAAGGATTTTCTCAGAAAAGTATCTATTTTGGATTCACATGGAGGGGTGAAATCTTTGGGGGTGGGAAAAAGAATTAGTGGAAATATAATTACCGATGCGACATTTCTTTTAAGTTATGGAGAGACTAAAGGATTGGAACAGAAGATTAGAATTGACCGGAAGAAGAGAAAGAAAATATTTGAGAAGTCGGCAGGAAAGGTGTTTGAGGATATTTTGAGTGATGAACAGCAAGCATTGGGCTATCCGACTAGAGACCCCGGCTATATTATTGGTGAAGTTTTGAACATGAAAGGATACAAACATAAAAAAATGGCGATTTCCAGGATTGACTCCAACGTTATTGTAAATTTGGGCGGTGGAAAAGCTGAGGATTATATAGCTCTTGTTGAAGAGATAAAAAGTAGAGCCTCAGAAACGATTGGAATTGATTTGGTGGAGAAAGTGGTAAGACTAGGGTTTCAAGAGTGAGATAATAAGAACAATGAATGGAGTATTGAGAATCACAGGAGGTAAAAAGTTGGAGGGAGTGGTTACGCCCATCCCAAACAAAAATAGTTTGGTGGCGGTACTTCCTGCGGCAATATTAACCGACAAAACAGTAGTCTACAAAAATATTTCCAACACTAGCGATGTAACAAAAATAATTCAAATTTTGAAACTGCTGGGGGCAGAAGTTGACCAAAGCGATGGAGAAATAAAAATTAATTGTTCAGGTTTGAAATACCACAAGGTGGATGCAACTTTGGGAGGACAACTGAGGGCGTCTCTAATGTTTGCCGGTCCGTTATTGGCACGTTTTGGAGTGGCAGAGATTCCTCTACCCGGTGGGTGTGATCTGGGGATGAGATCAATATCGGCGCACTTGGATTCATTTAGAAAGGCCGGAATCAGTTTTAAGTATGTTGACGGATATGTAAAATTTACCGCACCTAAGAAGTTAGAAAAATCTTATGATGTTTGGCAACTGGAGGCATCAGTGACGGCAACCGAAAATCTTTTTATGTATGCGGCGGGAACGGAGGCAGAATTTACAATCTCCGATGCAGCTTGTGAGCCGCACGTAAATGAACTTTTAAAGATGTTGGAAACGATGGGAGCGGAAGTTTGCGGAATTGGATCTAATATTGTAAAAATAAAAGGAAATAATAAATTAAAGGGAGCCTCTTATGAACCCGGTCCGGACTTCGTAGATATTGCCGGGCTGATTGTGGCTGCGGCCGTGACCAACGGAAAAATCCGAATTAAAGGAGCCAATGTTCCCGGAATAGTAAACGGAATGATAAATTGGTTTGAGCTATTCAATGTAAAAATAGAAAGAGATGGCGCAGATTTGATTGCGAGCAGGGACGGAGAGCTGGTTATTGACACGATAAATTCGGGGGTACCATTGGCAGCTCCCGGTCTGCCAAAACTTTATCCTAGGCCGTGGCCAGGTTTTCCGGTCGATGCAATTCCTGTAATGGCAGTTTTGGCCAGTAAAACCCGGGGTCGTTTGTTGTTAAAAAATTGGATGTATGAATCGGGACTGGAGTTTGTCCGAGAACTAAATGCAATGGGGGCTGACATATTTGTCTCTGATCCGGAGAGAGTAATTATTACGGGTCCGGTTAAATTTAAGGGCGGTGTAATTGTTTCTCCGGGGGTGATCCAGGCATGTAAAGCAATCTTTATCGCAGCACTTTGCGACCCGGTGGTAACCGAAATACATGGCGTGGATATTCTCAAGAGAAGATACCCGAACGTATTTGAAACCTATACGAGTTTGGGGGCGGTGATTGAGAGAGTAGATGACTAAAATAATTAGAATCATTCCAATGTTTCTTCCGTACTTATCCATTTGAAAAAGCGGTCTGCTGTTTTGCCTGCGCAAAACACAACCTTTCTATCAGCCAAATTTTCTTTGAATACAAAGAAACCAGGCAATTTGGCTTTGCGCGATATTTTTTAAATTGGACAAGCACTCCGAAACAAAATGATAAAATTACGCATATGGCATATGACTTTAAGGAGATAGAAAATAAGTGGGTCGGAAAATATGATGGCTTTGATGGTTTTCATGGAAAAGATTTTGAAGATAAAGAGAAGAAATATGTTTTGGTAGAGTTTCCTTATCCATCAGGTGAAGGTCTGCATGTGGGCCACGTTTTTTCAATGACAGGGACGGATGTTTATGCACGATTCTTGCGAATGAAAGGGAAAAATGTTTTGTTTCCCATGGGCTATGATGCCTTTGGTCTACCGGCAGAAAACTATGCGATAAAAACGGGAATAAATCCAAAAATTACTACGAAACAAGTGACGGAAAGAATTCGGGGACAAATGAGGAGACTCGCGTTTTCCTTTGATTGGGAAAGAGAAGTAAATACGACCGACCCCGACTACTACAAATGGACACAGTGGATATTTACCAAATTATTTGAAAAAGGTTTGGCGGTTAAAGAAGAGAGAGCAATTAATTGGTGTCCTAAAGATAAAATTGGCTTGGCAAACGAAGAAGTAATTGATGGAAAGTGCGAACGATGTGGAACAGAGACAGAAAGAAGAATCATGTCGCAATGGGTGGTGAAGATTACGGCTTATGCGGAAAGGTTGCTTGCCGGATTAAAAGATACGAATTTTATTGAAAAGGTCAAGGCGGCGCAGATTAATTGGATAGATAAAAGTATGGGGGCAAAGATTAGATTTCCGATTAAGGGGAGAGAGGAAAAAATTGAGGTATTTACGACCAGACCTGATACTCTTTTAGGTGTGACTTTTATGGTGATTGCACCGGAAAATAAATTAGTGGCCGGACTGATGGAGAATTCTGCCATACGGAATTATGTGAATGAAACGAAGAAGAAGAGCGAAATGGAAAGGACCGAGCTGTTAAAAGAAAAAACGGGAGTGTTTTCCGGACTATACGCAATCAATCCGATTAACGGAAAAGAAATTCCGGTGTGGATTGCAGATTATGTTTTGGCCACTTACGGAACAGGAGCAATAATGGCGGTACCAAGCCATGATGAGCGAGATGGAGCTTTTGCCAGGAAATATGCAATAGAATTTGATAATGAGTTCGTCCCCGACGAAAAATTGATGGAGGAAATTTTGGATATGGGAGTGGGTGAGGAAGCAGTTAATTATCATTTGCGCGATTGGATTTTTTCGAGGCAACATTATTGGGGAGAGCCAATCCCAATGGTTAACTGTCCCAATTGCGGATGGGTATCTGTTCCGGAGGATCAACTGCCGATAAAACTGCCGGACGTGGAAAAATATTTACCAACGGAAACCGGGGAGTCGCCTCTAGCCAATATTACAGAATGGGTAGAGACCGATTGTCCGAAATGCGGAGGAAAAGCAAAACGGGAAACCGACACAATGCCAAATTGGGCGGGAAGTGATTGGTATTTTCTTCGATATTGCGACCCGAAAAACGAAACAGTTTTGGCCGATATGGAAAAGATGAAGTATTGGATGCCGGTTGATGTTTATGTTGGGGGAGACGAACATAATACTTTGCATTTACTTTATTCCAGATTTATTTACCAATTCCTTTGGGATTTGGGAGCAGTGCCAAAAGGGATTCCTGAGCCATATGATAAAAGATTGTCGCATGGGGTAATTTTGGGGTCTGATGGAAATAGAATGAGTAAGAGTGTAGGGAATGTGATTGCACCAGATGCGGTGGGGGATGTTTATGGGACTGATGTTTTACGGACTTACATGATGTTTATGGGACCATTTGATTCGACGATGGCGTGGAATGAAAGGTCTCTTGTGGGAGTGAGGAGATTTGTGGAGAGATTCTATTCATTTGTAAATGAAAACAAAGGAAACTATTCAACGACAAGTATTGAAGGGATGAGAATAATTCACAAATTAGCAAAAGGAGTGGGCGAAGATTTGGGACAGTTTAAATTTAATACGGCAATTGCCAAGATGATGGAGACGATAAATGAATTGAATAAAAATAAAACAGAAGTTGCCAATGCCGAGCTCTCGATGATGGTTAGAATTATCGCCCCCTTTGCTCCATTTGCGGCGGAGGAGATGTGGAATAGCTTGGGTGGAGAATTTAGTGTTCATGTTCAGAATTGGCCAGAGGTTGATGAAAAATATTTGACGAGTGAAAAAGTAACTTTATCTATTCAAATAAATGGAAAGCTAAGAGGCACTGTGGAAGCTGCGACGGATGCGACCGAAGAAGAAGTGAGAGCAGCAGCCGAGGAACAAGAAAAAGTGCAGAAATATTTATCCGAAGGCAATATCCGGAAGGTAATTTATGTGAAGGGGAAAACAATAAACTTTGTAGTGGCCTGAAAAAGGGGTTTGTGATAACATGGCTTATGTTTAAAGATAAAAGTTCTCTTTACGCGCCAATAATGGTGCTCTTATTGGTGGCGGCCTCTTTTTATATTGGCCGATTATCAGCACAAGTTTCTGCACTAAAAAATGGAACGGGTGGAGGAGGAACGCCGTCGGCAGCAGTAACACCAGCACCAACAGCCGAGTCGCCAATCACGATACCAAACTTGAAGATAATGGCAAAGGGTTTGGGAATGGATGCCAATAAATTTAATTCCTGTCTTGATGGGGGAACGATGGGTGACAAGGTTAAAGCTCAGATTGCAGAGGGTTCAGGATTTGGTGTTTCGGGAACCCCGACATTCTTTGTAAACGGAATCATGGTTGTCGGCTCATTACCTCAAGCGGATTTTGAAACTGTGATCAATGCAGAATTGAAAAATGGATCAGGAGACAAAGTCACGTTGGCTGATGCGGGCGGAGCATTGAAAAGAGTGGCCAAGATCCCTTATGGTGTGGGATATATAAAAGGAAACAAAGACGCGAAGATCAAAGTAATGGAATATACCGATTTTCAATGCCCATTCTGCAACCGCGCTTTCCCAACGATTGAAGCACTTTTGGCCGAGTATGGAAATAACATAAGCTTGGAATACCGCAGTTTCCCACTGCCGATGCATCCAGATGCACCAAAGGCAGCTGAGGCAGCATTGTGTGCCGGAGAACAGGGTAAGTTCTGGGAGATGCATGACAAGATGTTTACCTTGATGGGTCAAGCAGCACAGTAAGTTTGTTAACAATTGATATGTGATGGTGAGGCGCCGAAAGGCGCCTCTTTGTATCTACTCTTACGATAACGAGATGATATTGCCAAATAATCAATATCCAAATTAACTCTCAGTTGATATTAATTGAAGTTTGTTCACAGAACAGCCGGCGCAATGGGATTATTGATTTGAAGCGGATATCGCAGGGTTAGTTGTTCCGGAATAAGCATTCTGATAGTTTAGACGGATGCGACCGACTCCTCCAGTGCCACCTGTTCCTGCCGGACCAGCTCCAGTGCCGCCAGTCGCAGTAATTAGAGAACTACCCAAAGTCGCATTGTTGCTAGTCATGAAGATTGAGCCGCCGGATCCTCCACCACCTCCGCCAGCGGACGAACCGCCTGCTACTCCCGAATTACCATTACTAGTTATTGCTCCGGTTCCGCTTACAGTAAGTGTACTGGCCGCAATATGGACAATGCCACCACCATTTCCACCATGGCCGCCCGCGTTTCCCAAGGCAGATCCGCCGGCACCGCCTGAGGAACCAAGGAAGATATCGCTTAGATCGGCGACACCATATGTTCCACCACCACCGCCACCACCGCTGAATTGTTTGGTAGTAGTACAACTTTCAGAAGTGCAGCAACAGGTATATCTTCCACCACCACCTCCCTTACCACTGGTATTCGTTCCTCCATTTACGCCTGTACCACCACTTGCGTCACCTGGAGTACCGCCGGTACCGAAGGTACCGTACCCGGCTCCGCCTGCAGATGCACTGGTGCGTCCTTGGTTACAACCATTACAGGCTGCGTAACCGCCACCGCCGCCTGCACCTCCGGTGGAACTTCCAGTACCACCACTGACTCCTTCTGTACCGCCACCGCCTCCACCACATATTCCGTCGATGTTGGCGGTAGTACCGCTAGTGTTACCGGCACCGCTTCCACCGGTAACTCCGAGTCCACAAAATGACGCTCCGCCAGGACTCCAG
>CAISLM010000079.1 GCA_903886255.1 Candidatus Collierbacteria bacterium | reverse complement strand
GCATTAACTGCACCCTCCCAATTTCCTCCTTTTGCACTTGTCTTAAACACCTGGCAATATTGATTGGCGCAAATAGAATCGGCTCCATTATTTGTAGCCGCCAAAACGTACGATCGTATTGCTATTGCCTGTGCTTTTAGTGCCGCCGAATCATTGTCTGCCCATGTGTCCGGCACTTCATAAATCCTTTTTACATAGTCTTCTAAACTTCCACTCCAAATTATGCCACCCTGATTAATTCCATTACCGCTATTTACCTTAATTGTTTTCCCGGTATCTACGCCGCTGATTGAATCAAAATTGTAATATGCCCGCAGAATTTGTTCGTCGTTTTGGCCAGCCTTTGCCCTGCCCCATGCCCCATATTGATTCAACCCTACCCGATTAGGTACTCCAAAAGTAAAGAAGCCAATTCCTCCGCCAAAACCCGGATCCTTTCCATTAGTCAAATCGCTTGAGCAGCCACCTCCGGAAATAGCGTATAAAGGAATATTTAATGCCGCCAATTTCGCCGCCAAAAACGCTTGTTGTTTTGCCGACAATACTGCAATTTGATTTGACAAATCCTTAATTGCTTTCTGATATGCAGTATTCTGTAAATCCAAATCTGCCTGTAATTTTGCCAATTGAGCTTTTTGAATTTCTAAATTCTTCTTGTCCGTCTCTAGTTGACCAATTTCCTGAACAAAACTGATAATCATTTGTTTATCGGCTTCATTTGTGTCTTGTCTGTATGCCAACTCACGTCTGACCTCACCCATACTTGTTGCTGAAAAAAGACTAATCCATAAAGGCTCTGACCGCATTCTAATATACATTTCCCTTATTTTTGCCGATAATATCAAATATTCGGTCGATACTTTATTGCTTCTGTCCTGAATATTTGTTTCGGTAACTTTTAGTTTTGCAGAAGCAACATTAATCTGAGTTTGGATCGATTTTAATTTTGCTTCAATTTTGCTCGCTGCGCCTTTATTTGTATCCAACAATTTTTGTAAATCGGATAATTGTTGATTCAAATTTTCACAAGTAGCCTTATCGTCTCCACTCAATTGACTACAATCGGCCTGAGCCATTACCAGTCCGGCAAAAAAGCCAAAAACAATTGCCACTATTAATAAATATCTCCACTTCATCTTAAATAAGTGTAAACCATCATGATAAAGTTAAACTACCCCATGAAATGCTTTTTATTTGCCATTCCGCTCTTAATTGCCTCTCTCTGTTTTTTTAATTCAGCAAAATCTGTTAGTGCCGCCGTCGTTCCTTGCAATCCGGGCAATCCCACAGTTTGTACTGTTTGTTCAACCAATGATGGTGTGCACTGCGTTGCCGTGCAGACAGACTCTTGTACCAGCAAGGGTTACGTTCCCGACACTGCCTTTTGCAATAGTATGGACATCAATTCCTGTCTGGCTACCCTTCAATACACTAACTGTCTCGCTGCACCGATCAGCCCAACGATTTCCCCATCTACATCTCCAACAATCACACCATCGACATCCCCAACTATATCGCCCTCCGTTCCACCCCTAACATCTTGCTGGTCTTGTGGAGATAGTGCTACCTGTTATCCCGCACCCAGCGGCTCTTGTCCTTACACCGATTATGCATCTTGCGATTCTGCGTGTAGCGGTAACACTCCAACCAAATTCAATTGCGTAAATAACGACTGTATTGAAGATCAAAACGGAAAATATGTCGGCTTCGCAGCATGCAACGCAAATTGCGGTACAAGGGCTGCAATGTCTAACCCATATTGCAACGGAAATAAAGACGATGGAATAAAGACCGCTATCGGTTGTCTCAAAGTTGTTAGCGGAACAGATCTTGTAACCACAATCCTCCGCATTGCCACCGGCATTGGTGGCGGCCTCGCTCTTGCTCTAATTCTTTATGGTACTTTCATTGTCACCACTTCTGCTGGCATGCCGGACAAATTAAAGTCAGGCAAAGAAATAATCAGCTCGGCTATCATTGGAATTATATTTATCCTTCTCGCTGTTTTCCTGGTAAATCTTATCGGCATAAATATCCTAGGCATCCCAGGCCTAACATAAACCATTTCTCCATTTAAAAGAAGATGTTTCCATCATGATAAAATTAGTTTGCTCATGAAACGTCATCTTTTTGTTTTGTCATCCATATCAGCTATCCTCTGTTTTATCTTCTCACCAAAGGTTATTGCTTATGATCCATACTGCACCGCTGGTGACCCGACAAGTGGAGTAAAAACTGCTATTGGTTGTATCAACGCCACCGACCCTAATGGTCTTGTAACCACAATCCTCCGCATTGCCACCGGCATTGGTGGCGGCCTCGCTCTTGCTCTAATTCTTTATGGTACTTTCATTGTCACCACTTCTGCTGGCATGCCGGACAAACTTAAAGCCGGGAGTGAAATTATTACCTCAGCCATTATTGGCCTTATTTTCATCCTTCTGTCTGTGTTTTTGGTCAACCTTATCGGTATTAACATTTTGGGTATTCCTGGATTATCATAAATTATGACTTTAATTAATCAGGTCCACGCCGCCGACGTTGACATTTCTCACATTACCAGCACAGCCACCAATATCCCAAACAGCGCTAAAATTACTGACCTCCTTCGTTTAAGTAGCTTCGATCTGGTCAATTTCGTTTTTATCATCATCGGCTTAATTTTCTTCGCCAATCTTATTATGGCTGGCTGGGAATTTATGATGGGTTCAGGTGACCCTAAAAAAATTTCTGCTGCTACTACCCGCATAATCAACGGCTTTATCGGCCTCTTGGTAGCAATCCTCGCCTTTGTCATCGTCAGACTAATTACTAACGTTATTGGCCTTGGCAATCTTGTTTAAGCCTCATTTTGGTATAATCTATTAAAATGGAATCTCCCCTCAAACATGTCGCTATCATTATGGACGGAAACCGCCGCTGGGCTCGTGCGCATGGTCTTGATCCTGTCATGGGTCATGAACAAGCCGCCAAAGAGGCAATTGAACCTCTCATTGAAAGATGTGTCGAGCTCGGTATTCCTTTTGTAACTTTCTGGGCTTTTTCCACCGAAAATTGGAAACGGGACAAAACTGAGCTCAAAGGTCTTTTTGATGTTTTCCGCTTCGCCTTAGGTTCCCTTGCCGTCCGTTTCATCAAACGTGGTGCTAAGCTCAGGATTCTTGGCGATATTGATCGCTTTCCCAAAGATATTGCCAAAAAATCATTGGAAATGATTGCCAAGTCTTCCAAAAACCACAAAATTACCGTTACTTTTGCTCTCAACTATGGCGGCCGTGATGAAATTTTAAGAGCAGTTAAAAAGATAATAGACGAAAAAATCCCCTCAGAAAACGTGAATGAAGAGGTTTTCTCGGCCCATCTGGATACAGCTGGCATCCCTGACCCTGACCTAATTATTCGTACTGGCGGTGACAAACGTCTTTCCGGCTATCTTCCTTGGCAATCTGTCTACGCAGAACTCTTTTTCACCCCCACACTCTTCCCAGACTTTACTCCGGCTGAATTCAACCTAGCCATTAATGATTTTCTTAAGCGAGATAGACGTTTCGGTGGTGACACCTCCAAAAAGACCAAGTAGTATTTCCTCAATTACCTCCGGTTTGAATCCTTTATCCACAAATCTGTCATATACCTCCTCACAACTCCCCTCCAAGAGAACTGCGCCCCCCGGATATCTAAAATACTTAACACCTGTTTCCCGAGATTTATCCTCTCTCCCGGTAAAACTAGAATTTGTTGGTATCAATCTCCAATATCTTTGAATTTCCATTCCTGATATTCTATACTTTTTTTGAAAATCTAAACTTCCCTGCTCACTACATACTCTGCTATCCCCTTCAAATAATCTACTGCCTCTTGATTTAGATCTAGTTTTTCAAGGCCTCGTGCAACATCTACAGCCTCCGAAGTAAGACTCTTTGCCTTCTGCACAGAGTAGTCTAGGGCACCCGAATCTACAATCGCCTGTTTTGCTTCAATAGTTTCTTTAACTGAGGCTTTTTTATTACCCCATGCATTTAGTAGTGTTTCTTTTTGCTTTTTATTTCCAAGTTCCAATGTTTTTGCAATCAGTAACGTGCTTTTCCCTTGAAGTAAATCAGAATCCACTGACTTTCCGGTTTTTTTGGTTTTACCAAACATACCCAGAACATCATCTTGGAGTTGGAACGCCACTCCTCCTTTATATGAATATTCCTTCAGTGATTCCAAAACTTCATTGTTAAGACCCGCCAAAATTCCACCAATCAATAATGGATTTTGATATGTATAAATTGCTGTCTTTGCTCTATGAATAGCCAACACCTTTTCCTCTGTTAATTCTCCCAATTTAGGTAAAGTCACATCGTATATCTGTCCAAAGGCAGTATTGGCAATTCCTCTCATTAATATTTTCGCCGCCTCAAGAACTTTATTTCTATCCAATCCGCACTCTAGAATTCTTTCAAATCCCAGGCACAAAACTACATCTCCAACATTTACCGCCATCGACTCTCCATAGTGTTTATCACCTTCCGCGAAATATTCTTGAGTCGTAGGCAAACCTCTTCTCAATTTATCTTCGTCCATAAAATCGTCATGCATCAGAAGTGCTGTATGAACTAATTCAATTCCCTCCATCACTTTCCAAACTTCTTTGTTAGGTATTTTCCCGCCCAACAAATATCCATAATAAACAAAAGATGCTCTTATTCGCTTTGCTTTTCTTAAGTTATGCTCCTTCGCATGCAAAAGTACTTTCCGAATCAAATCTTTCTGTGATGGTTCATATCCAAATTTTCTCTCAATCTCGTAATCCCAATATTCCACTAACTTTCCGTCAATTTTTTTTATCAATACCTCGAGGTTTTTTTTCGCTTCACCTCCTAATGAATTATTCACCATGACCGAATTTTACTGTAAAATAATATTTAATGCTTATTAAACAGGCACTTGCTGTCAATTTAGTCGATGTCTATTCCCCTGCGAGTAAACTCGGTGGAACAAATGCTACCCTTGCCACTCTGATAAACCCCATCATAGCCGACGTCCTTATCCTTTCCGGAATTCTCGCGTTTGGAACTATCCTTCTAGCCGGCTTCAACTACGTCACTGCCGCTGGAGATAAAGCTAAAACTGCTCAGGCAGGGGTAATGCTAAACTATGGCATAATTGGAATAGTCGTAGTAGTTGCCGCCGGAGTCGTTACTCGGCTAATAGGCGCTATACTTGGTTTTAGCTTCTTATAAAATGTTAAACAATTTAATCAACATCCTCATCAAACCCGCTTACGCCGCAGCTAGTGATGTTGTCGGCACAATTTCTCTTCCCGTTGGAATTCCTGGGGATATCGGCAAGACCGGAGATTTTATTAGTGCCATCATTCGTTTTTTTCTCATTATTGGCGGTCTGTTTACTCTCTGGCAATTCCTTAGCGGCGGTCTTGCCTACATTACCTCCAATGGCGAAAAGGCCAAGATTCAAGAAGCCGGCACCAGAATCACTACAGCCATTACCGGATTGGTTATTATGGCGGCTAGTTTCGTTATAATTGCCATTGTCAGCGCACTCTTATTTGGCAGATTTGATGCAATATTAAACCCATCATTTATTTCAGTCTAATATGTCACTTCTTAATTTAATTATCAAACCCGCTTACGCCGCTACAACCATCACTGCCGGACCAATAAGAGGCATTGGACTCTTCGGTTTTGAAGGGGTGTCCACTATCGACCAGACAGGAACTGGAACTCAACTCGGAAACATTATTTCCGCTGTCGTTACTACTCTCACTGTTGTCGGTGGTCTTGCTTTCGTCATTTTCTTTACTTTAGGAGGTCTTAAGTGGCTCACTGCCGGAGGAGACAAGGCCAAAGTTTCTGAAGCCCAAACCCAAATGACTCAGGGTGTCATTGGTTTAGTTGCTATAGTCGCCAGTTTATTTGTTGTTGGTATAGTTGGTGGCGTTCTTGGCATCGATATTCTCAATCCTTTTAAAACTTTAATGAAAGGTATAACACTAACACCCTAATTATGATTATCCGACAAGTCTTTGCCGCTGCAGCCGCAGCCTCCACAAACGAAATCAAAAACACTTCCCTTCCGGCACAAATTCAGGCATACTCTCCCGGTGAAGGTCTCGCCTTCTATATCGCTCAGCTTTGGCGGGCGGTTGTCACTGTTGGTGGTATCGCCGTTCTTATCTTTCTCATCTGGGGTGGAGTTGAGTGGCTCACTGCCGGAGGAGACAAAACTAGAGTTGAAACAGCCCAAAAAATGATCAGCAACTCACTTATTGGTCTTGCTGTTCTCATTGGTTCTTATGCCCTTACTCTCTTCGTCCAAGGTGCTTTCAAAATTAATATTCTTGCTCCCGTTTTCCAAAATAACATTGCACCATGATGAATCTAATTCCCAAAATTTTCGCTGCAGACAATATAGTCGATATTGGTGCACCGGCTACTGCCGGGAATTTCTTTGGCTTTACTTGCATAGCAAATCTTGTTAGCAATGCTGTTTCTGTTGTTTTTATTATTTCTGCCATCGCCTTTTTCGTAATTCTAGTTATGGGTGGTGTTCAATGGCTCACTTCTGGGGGAGATAAAGTCAAACTTCAAGCAGCCCAAACAAGTATCACCAACGCCGTTATTGGTTTAGCTATTGTAGCTGCGAGCTACGCCATTTATACCTTAGTTCTCAGTTTCTTCGGTATCGATCTCAGCACCCTTTGTACCAATAATCCCGTCGGCGGTTGACAACAGCCTAAAATACCATAATAATGAATACAGTCTTTAATTAATTATTAATAAAGAAAAAATATGTCCTTAATTCCCCAGGTCTTCGCAGATACTTCAACTATCGGAGTCGGCCAACCAACCGGCATGAAAATCACCGATATTGGTAAATTAATTTCTTCCGCCATTTCAGTTGCTTTTATCGTTGCAGGAATCCTCACTTTTGCTTTCCTCGTTATGGGCGGAGTTGAGTGGCTCACCTCCGGTGGTGACAAAACCAAAACCGAAGCTGCCAGAAATCGCATTACAGCCGCTCTCGTTGGTCTAGCCATTATCGCCGCGTCATGGGCACTCATGCAACTCATCTCCTACTTCTTCGGTATCGACGTCTTCGGAGGCAACATTACTCTCCCTAAACCATATTAAGTATCAGAGATTAACAAACAAACCCCGGGCAACCGGGGTTTTTGTTAAGATATAATAAATATATGATCCTTCAGCTTATTCCCCAAGTTTACGCCGCCAGCCCCAATCCCTGGTCAAATCCTGCTTGTATATATACGGAGGGGACTGATTCAATCGCCACAATAAAAGGTATAGAATGCCTTTTCCAAAATCTTATTTCTCCGGTCCCTGCGTTACTCGCCTTAGTTGCTGTCGGAATGATTATTTTTGCAGGAGTACGCTTAGTCACTGCAGGTGCTGACCCAAAGGCCTACGCCGCCGCCTGGAATACATTAACTTGGGCAGTAATCGGTCTGATCCTTCTTTCTGCAGCCTGGCTTATCATCGTTCTTATCGGTAAATTTACTGGTGCGGATCTTTCTACGTTTACAATTCCCACCCCAGGTCCCTAGATCACTGCCTTCCGTTTATAATAATTTCAAGTGAAGAAATTACTGCTTGCCATCATCATCCTAGGAATTGTAGCTATTGTTTTTTCTACAACCGCTTATGCGGCGACTTGTTCTAACTCCACTGAAAATATTTGCGGTCCTTTGGGTGGATGTGGATACGGCACTCGTTGCGTATCATATCTATCTGGTGGATATGGTTGTCAAACAGATTCGGCTTGTCCTACTCAACCAGTCACATGTCCCAGCACCTCCGTTCCGGATTGTTTACTCATAAAAAATCCTCCTCTAGGTGCCACTGTAGGTACTCCCTGTTCAACCGCTGGATATACTTGTCAAATTCAAGGTAACATTTGTGGTTGTGTTCTCACACCAACTTCTACACCAACTCCCACAATAACTCCTTCAATCACACCTTCAGTGACTCCATCCACAACACCCTCTATTACCCCGTCACTCACACCAACACCCACAATTTCTCCTGTTCCCATCAATAAAGTTATCTGCCCTAATAATGGAACTATTTATCCTCCAAATAGTAATTGCTATTCGGAACCAAAAAAGGTTGAAAGAATTGCTATTGATCTTGTCGACTCAAACCAAGGAATTCTCACTTATCCCATTTCTTGTATCTCTGCACCAACAGTTACATACAATCGAACATATACTGGAACTGCCCCCCTCCCTGACACAACAGAAAATGTCACGGTCAACACTGACATTTCTAATGTTCAGCTAGGTTTTCTCGGACCGGATAGTACCACTCTTGCCGGATCAAATCCTGATACACTTGCAAAAAAATATCTTTTCAACTCACTTTTTGACAAACCGGGTGCACAGCCCAACAATCAAAAAGAATCTTTCCGCACCTTTTGGCGTATGCTCGACAGCCTGTCCCAAGCTCAATTAAAAGCCTATTATCTCGAAAACACAAAGGATTATACCTATTACTATGTAGGTACCGATTTCACCCAACATCCGGTAAAAATAGAGGACATAAAAAACAGTCTCAACTCCGCCACTTGTCTAAAAACTTTTAGCGATAAAAGTTGCTGGAAAGATGACAAATATGTTACCCAATATCAAAGTCTCAACCAAACAACTAAAGACGAATATGACGCTTTGCTTCCCTTTGATTTTAATAACATGAGGGCTTACGTCTCCAGTGGATCAGATGTGTCGTCAGAAAATATCCCCTATCTTCAAGCAATCATGTCTGGCCTTAAAGGATATCGAAACGACATTCTTGGTTTCCCTAATGTTGTCATTCCCGGTTTGTTTGATTACTACACTCCTGAATGGGCGAGAAGGAATTTGGCACTATACCCCACCCTTTCCACCAATCCAGTGTTACTTGATGCGCAGTTAAAACTTTATCAATACCCCATTATCAAATTTGTTGCATCACTAGATCTTGGTTGTAGCGGCTCCGTCAACAACTCTCCAAAAATGTCACCAAAAACATATCCTGATCATCCAATAACTACTCAAACAGTCACAGTTCCTGTTACAAGTGTTTTAACAGGAACAACTCCTGGTTATTGTATGTGTCCCCCGGGTGATTATTATTGTTACCTTAATGACACTTGCACTGGCTACGGAGCAGATCAGACCGCTTGTTTGGCAGGGAGTTGTTCATTTCACCCTGGAATAAACATCTACAACATGACCGGTAAAGGCGTTGGTAAGCCGATTACTGTTTTTAACAATCCCTACATCACTAGCCTTACAGACTTAGTAATTGGAGGAAAACCTTTAATTTCCAACTCTTCGACAAACCCCTTTGCCCAATTCATCATCGACTTAATTAATGCCGTTTCCGATCGATTAATCGCCCCTGTACAGCCGTCATTTTACAAAATGCTTCTTCCGGATTTTGCCTCAAATTCTGCTGCGCCAAAGGCATTGGTTGGTGCCACAGGAGTAACCAATACGTCGAGCGATGCAAATGCCGCAGTCAGTGGCTCAGATACCATTAGTCGTGAAAATAATCTAGCCGAAGATTCCATGTATCTTCTTCAAAATTGTTGGTTTGTTCCCTCCGACCAACAATCATCATCAAAATGTAGTAAAGCAACAGTCGGAACCTGTGATGGAACAAAGATGAAAGCATTACTGGCGGGGTCATACCAAGCCCCAACCTCGGCCGCACTATCTTATTTTTATACCTATATCGTACCCAAACTAACCCCCGAAGTGATAAGTGCTTATAGTGCGGCCGAAAAGGCTACCGGCGTTCCCTGCGAAGTTTTTGCTGGCATACATTTCGAAGAAGGAGGTAACGATCCCGGTAGAAGTTTGCAAGATGGTAGCCCTCTATCTGGCAAAACTCTTGAACAATCAGCCATTCAAGCCGGACAAGAACTAAACGGAAAAGCCGGTGGTCAGATCACTGGTCTTGACAATTTAATCTCTGCTCTATCAAGATACAACGGAGGAGGAAACTCAAACTGTCAAGCCTCTACTACCTGTACCGCAGCCTCCAGTCTCACTCGCTGTGGTCAGACAGTTGCCTGTGCCACTGATACGAATTCCTGTGTTTGTGCTAACCCCACCGAAGCCGGAAGTTGTCACAGTGCCTGTGGAACCACTGCATTCCCCTGGCCTATTCCGTATAGCTACTGCACTCCATTCCCCAAGGAAGGCTATTCCGACCCTTATGTCACCGATATGTGGCTTTCTCCTCAAAACGACACCATGTATTTGCTTTATCAATATGACTGTACCCAAACAAAACCTATTCCTCACGCCAGGCCGGGAACATTGACTGTTGCTCTAAGTTTGTATTCATTAGATACCCCAAATCCATGATATGAAAAAAAATAAAACATTTATCATTTTCCTTGGAATCATCGGTCTAATTCTCTTTACCCTTATTGTCTATTTCACCACTATCCGCACGCAAACTACCAAACAAATTTCAACCATTCCTATCATACCCGCCGGTATATCTCCTAATGCACCGGGAATTGTTGTCAAAGAACCTGTCGCGGTTGATGTTTCTTCTCTATCAAATCAAATTCCGGACACAGTATCTCAAAAAGAAAAATCAAAAATCGCGCCATTCCTTCCGATAAATGTCCAAAACTTTAAAACTTCAGTCGGTATCACAACCAACTTTAATATTTTTTCGATCGAATCAGAACCGAGCCAAGTAATCCATGCCGAGGTTTATGGAATAAATTATTACCTTTCGGATGCAAATACAAATAACCCCCAAGCTGTGGCTTTTGTCGAATCATTCAATCAAATCAAAAAACTTCTCTCTGATAAGGGTGTCGACGTCAGCAAACTTCAAATTCTCTACGGCAACCGTGAGTATATCCAATCCACCGCAGAAAACTGGGTCAAAGTGTTTAGACTCCTGCCTTAGCCGGCTAGTTCATGTATAATTATTTTTGAATATGCTACGCCGCCTTACTCTTTGTCTCTCTATTATTTCCGTCATTATATTTCCACTTTTTTTTGCGTCAAAAACTTTTGCGGCGGTGCCCACCAGTCTTACTGATCTCAGTGACCAGATGGGCCAAACCGGTTTAACTAAAGATCTACAAGATTTCTGCAAAAAACGCCAAGGAAACCAAATGAATTTGGAAACTTGGTACTCTGGCAAGTGTACAGACGAAACCTTCTCAGGTGAAGGGGTGGGTTTTTCCGATATTGTTATTTTGGACTTGGCTGAAAGATTAACAGGTAAAAGTGATCCAAATAAATCATTTATTAATGTTCTTCAAGACCTTGTAAAGGCCGTACAGACAAGTGCTTATAATCCCACCAAATCGACATTAGCACAGCAACAATTATTTATCGATGACGCTCGTCAAAAACTTATTTTTAACCAAAACAGTAGCGGCCTTGTTGGTCAAGTTGGAAACATGATTGGCATGTTATATAAAAACCAGCCCTCATCCACCGCTTCATATATCGCCTATATCACTCATAATCTGCAGGAACATAAGGTTGTTCCAAATGCCTATGCTGCAGCCATAGATCAAGGTATAGGCTTTGCCACCTTCTCTCCTTTTCTAACCATCTGGGTTGCAATCAGGAATCTTGCCTACCTTGCCCTGGTTGTCTTCTTCATTGTTTACGGCTTTATGATGATGTTCAGAGTTAATCTGGGTCAAAAAACAGTTATCTCTGTCCAGTTGGCCATTCCCAAATTAATTGTTACTCTTCTAATTATTACATTCTCCTACGCCATTGTTGGTTTAATGTATGATCTCATGTGGGTAGTTATTTCCTTTATTTTTGGTTACTTCACATCCGTTGGCATAATTGTTCCCTCTGGCATTTGGAATCCCGCCGTATTTGCGTCAGGCGCAAGTAAAGCAGGATTAATTGGATCAATGGTTTTAAATGGAATAATTTCCGGACCCGCAGCTATTTTTGGTGTCCTAAATCTTGTTTTGGGAGGGGTTGGATCTGCTCTTCTAACTGTTGGCTCCATGCTAACCGGTGTTGGAGAGGTTGTATGGATAATTATAATAATCGCTGTCTTAATTTCGTACGGAAAACTATTTTTTAAATTAATTAGCGCCTTTATCACGATTGTTATTTCCCTTATTACAGCTCCCGTCATTCTTCTTGGCAACGCCTTTCCCGGATCAAAAGTAATCGGCACTTGGTCAAGAAATATTATGGCTAACCTTTCGGTTTTCCCTGTTACTATGCTTTTCCTATTTTTTTCCTATCTTCTCATGATCCAACCTTTGCTTGGTATTTGTTCTAATTCATTGGACGCTGTTATTGTTGCTATTGGTGGCACCGGAGGCACATGTGCAAGCTTATTTGGCGTGCAGCAACTAATCCCCAATGGAAATTCCGGAATCTACGGAGTACCACTAATAACAAATGCTCTCGGTGTTAATACCTATGGCTTACTTGCCCTGATCGGGGTCGGATTGCTTCTCATGGCCAGCAAATACGTTGATATCGTAAGAGATGCCCTCAAAGTTCCTCCATTCAAGTATGGTACTGATATTGGAAACGCTCTTAAGAGCGGTCTAAAAGCAACTAATACTGTTGCCGATATGAATCCAAACCCAACATTCACCAAAGATGTACTGAAAACTGTAAACAAAGGTGTCGACGCCACCAAAGGTCTCTAATTCATAACCTCCAGCCAATTTATCTTTAAATAAACGGCTTTTTGTAAAGTTTCTGACTCATGGCATTGAGTCCTGTAACCTTAGCTACTCTTTGGAATCCCCTCAAAAGAAATTCTGTTGATTGTCTATCTAACCCCTCGCCTGGTCGTTTTGGTAAACCTAATGCTTTTAGGCTCTTCTTCTCTATTTCTACCAGATCATCATCTCCCTTAACATATGTCATTCCTCCCTGATCAGACCCCTTAGTTAGTTCTGCTAAAGTTATTTTTCTCAGTTGCTCTATCCTTCTCCCTAATTCAGAAAAATCATTAATATTACTGATTATTCTATAATCACCTGCTACTTCACCAAAAGTAATTAACAATTCTGGCAATGTTGATGGTAATAAAAATCTTGCCTTAGTTCTTTTTTGTCTCGAAAGATCATTTGTATTATTTGGATTCAAAACAGTTAACTCAAATAACACATCTTTTGCTGCAGAAAGCATTTCTTCATCCAACTCTTCTTGAGTTATTACATGATTGTCAACCAACTCCTGACCATTAATTCTTAATTCACCCATGAAACCTTCCGCTTTAGAAATTTCCGCATTTGATCTGTCAGAATCTTTCCCTAATGATCCGATATTAGTGATAGCATCCTTTACTTTCTCGGCAGTCTTAATTTCTCCAAAAGTCTCCTGATCCGGTGTTTTATTTACCAACTCTTCATTATCCAAAGCAGTCGTTTGTAAAAAACTACCATCTATAGCCCTTCTCAAGTAAACATCAACCCGCTTAATGTCTTTTCCATCCGGACCCACACCCACTTTTGCTTGTGCTCTAAGAGGTGATCTAGCCAATCGTGGAATTTCATCCGCATAAGTTGCAATATGACCAGCAACTATTTCTTGTTGCCCAATTGTATAAAGTCTTTGTGAACCAATAAAGGTCTTTGCATCTACTGCATTTACTCTTGCCTCAGCAAATTTAAAATGGGTGTACAGATAATGATTTTTATTATAATTCCCTTCTTCTTTATAAGCCTGGAATAGTTGTAGTGCTAGATCTTTAGCATCAGCACCATATCTAGTTGCGATCAGAGAAAATGCTTCTTCTCTTGTAGAGCTACTATATTTAGGATCGTAAACATTCTTGTCTCCAACCCTAAATCTAGCAAACTCTGGTACGTCAGTAAAGTCTGGGTTGTCTTCACCCAATCTTAACAGTATTGAAAGAGATGCATCAACTTTTGCCGTCGTTATACTTGGATCTCCTAGTTTATCTAAGTTCTTTAACCACGCATAGGTTTCTCTTGCTACGACTGACTGTGTCCCAGCACTCGACTCAGATCCAGTCATATCACTTATATATCTCTTGACCGCCAATTTCTTATCTTGGCCTTTATATCCATTTTCCCGAATTTGAAGTAACCTCAAATTTGCCCTAGCATTTATTTCCTTTTTTACTTCCTCAACCGACTCTGCCAAACTATCAGGAAAGATATTGATTCCACCAACTCTTGTCGGATCAAAACCGACCTCGGAAGTAATAATAGTAGTCAAACGGATAGTTACAGCATCCAATGTCAAATTTTGTTCTCCAGCATCCTTTATCACTTTTATAACCCGTTCTCTCATAAATTTACGATATTTTATTGGGTCGTTCGGTATTACCTCTGCTTTCGCCGGCCTTACTTCCTTTTCTCCCATAGCGGCTAAAATATTCCTAAGTGTTTCAGGGTCAACTTTGGGATTCTGAGTTAGCCAAATTTTAAGCAGTTCTTTCTTATCCTCACCGGCAGGCATACTCATATACAATTTTAAATTTTCCTTCGCCAAATCTTCCTCATTAACCACAGTTTCTACTTTTGGCAGTTCGGTTTCTTCTTCTACCAAATCTTTAGGTTTTATCTTTACATTCCTAAGAACTTCTTGATCATCATCACTCAGGTCCTTCCCTGCCCTAACATCCTTTATAATCCTCATTATTTCTCTTTTTCTACCCACATAAGCTTTTCTATCCTCCGGCTTATCCAAATTAAGACCATTTGCCAAAAATACTTTTCGTTTCCTTAACCGAGCCTTTGCCACCCTTATTTCCTCTTCTTTTTCCGGGTCTGGATGCTCTAGTACCAAATCCAAATCATCATTAAATTGTTTCCTTTGCTTCTCATCTTTTTCGTTCTCTGGAGGCAAATCTCTTGCTTCTCCTTCAAGTACACCATCCTGATTGACATGAACTGCTGGCGCCACCACAATATCAGACTTTGGTTCAAATACTTGTATATTGTAGGTTTGTTCTGAATCATCAGGCGGCTGTTCCGCCGGCATCCTTTTTTTGGGTAGTCTTTCTGCTCTTTCCCTCTCCAGTATTTCCGCCTCATCTAACGCACCCTGAGTGTGTAATCTATTCAAAATTCCACCCATTCCACTAGATTCCTCCTTCTTTTCTACTTGATTAGTTGCGGCAACTGTATGACTTTCTTCACGAACAACAGTTTGCCTAAGCAATTCTCTTGCAGCATCGGCCCCAGGACCCCCCGCATTTATTACAGCTTGCATTCTATCTCGCATTCTTGAGCTTATCTCTTGTGGTTGTGGTCTTTCGTTTTCAGACATAATCCGTAATTAAAATACCTAATCTTAGCCTCAATTATATCACTCTAACCCCAACTCACGCGCATACAGCTTCGCCGTTTCGACCATTTCCGGATATTTAAGTTTTTCAGTCGAGTCCATCATCCACACATCGACTACGTTCCGTAAACCAGCCATTATTTCCTTTTTCTCACCTTCACCCATTATTTCTAAATCTCCCATAAATTTTCGAATATTTTTAACTCCCTTTCCTTCTAACAATGAAACCAAATTTTCCTTATCTCCACTCGCCTCGAATTCCGCTAGATCAATCAAACTACCATAAATATCAGCCCTTCCTTGAGACTCAGCCTTTTCTTTTTCGTCATTTTCGACTGGTTGGGTCTGTTCTAGTTCTTTTTCTTTCGCCTCCACCGACCCCGGCAAATAGGCAACTCCCTTCCCCTCCTCACCAATCCCCAGTCGATTCAAATATTCAATTGCTTGTTTTCTTGTACCTCCCCAATTATCAATTAATATTTTATCTGTTAAAAATTCAACCGCCCCCTTAAGTACCTGTCTGTTCCAATCAGCTTCCTTATCAGTGATGTCTGTTGATAGCTCTGGCAAATGTACCCCTTTGTCTTCCAGTTTTTTTGTTATTTTCCTACGCTCTTCAAGTTTTTCATCAGTCAAATTGTCATCCGACAAAGTGATTGCCACCAAATCATCTACAATTCCGTCATACCAAACTAGTGCTTTATTCTTTTTTTCTTCTTTTCTCGGGGTAGCTTCAGCTTGACTTTCACTAACATCCTTTTTAACAACGGGCCTTACCTCTGTCTGTTGCATGACTGGCTGTGACTCTACTCGTTGAGCAAGTGGCGTAGTATTTTGTAACACAGGACCTTCTTCGATTGGTTTATCTACATGCAATTCGTGAATAGTCGGAATCACTGGAATATCGGCATCGCCAACCTTTTCATCAGTTTCATCGATTGGAATTTCGTTTATTCCCTTAACATCTTTTAATTCCCAACTCATTTCAACTGGAGCAATCGGCTCACCTGAATCTGTTGCAGCTTTTTCCTCGGGCTCCAATTGATTCCAAAACTCAGCCGCTTGATCTTTTATACTGTCAACTAATCTCCCTAAATCGAATTTATATTTACCATCAGCCTTAAGTTTCTCCATCACTAATTTCTTTTTTTCATCAGCCATCCTTCGCAGGTTATTCATCCATTTCACAAAAGTTTCGTAGTCAGCCTTTTTTGATTCCTGTACAACAAACTTTTTTCTCCTTTGATCTTTAACAACCTCAATACCCAAAACGCTTAAATCAAGACCATTATTATTTAAGTTTTCCAGAGCAATTATTTTTGTCAAATCATTAACAGGTAAATCAGTCTCATCTTGTTCTGGATAAATCTGCAATCCCGCAACTTTCCTCAAATCATCATATGGATCATATTTTTTCTGAGCCTCGCTCTCCTCTAATGGTTTATTCACTTCCATGTCACATTCATCTTATCATTCTCATTTCTGAAATTTAACACTTAGTATATCCAAAGATCTTTAATACACGATATACTTATTTCAGTTCAATATGGCCATTCAACAGCACCCCTTACCTCAAGATATCAGCAGCTACCGCTTCCGGCTTATTGGCGACATGACGATAAAGCAATTTGCCTCGCTAGCCGGTTGCATCATTCTCGCCATCATCGCTTATAGTTTTCCTCTGCCCTTCTTTTTCAAATACCCTCTCGTTTTTATGTTCATCCTTCTCGGTGTCGGCATGGCCTTTATACCAGTCCAGGGACGTTCACTTGATGTTTGGATTATTGCCTTTATCAAATCAATCTATTCCCCCACTCAATACACTTGGAAAAGAACCCTGCCGGGAACTGATGGATCAGAAACTGCCGTACCCACTAAAGAAAATAACTTAGAAGTAGCTCAACCTGTCTCCAATGCCCGCATCGAAATTACCCAAGCTCCAGTTCAACCTCAAATAGCAGCCACTCCAGTCCTTTCCAAACCAGTTGAAAACAAACCTGCACCAATTGTGATGAATCAACCCAAAACACCGGAGCCGACAATTCCATCTCCGACATCAACTATGCCGGTTGTACCAATCACTATTCAAAAACCTGTTATTGTAAAAACTCCCCCACCTACAATGAATCTTCCTATTCCTTTTACTCCAACCACCCCAAACACTTTAGTTGGGCTTACTCTTACCCCCACGGGTCACATTCTTGATGGAGTACTGGTAGAAATAAAAAAAGATAATCTCACCCTCCGAGCCACCAAAAGTAACAAACTTAGCCAATTCATGTTTGCCCGTCCTCTCGACTCGGGTCTTTATCAAATCCTTGCGGAAAAAGAAGGATATAGTTTTGCTCCCTATTCTCTAGAGTTAACCGGTGAAATTGTTAAACCCCTAAAAATTCAAGCTCAATAACTATGGCCGACAACATCAAAGCTTCAACCCAAGAACATCTCGATATCTATGCCATCAAGGATCACCTAGTCTTCCTTAAAGATGGCTCGGCTGCCTTGGTCTTGAAAACTACTGCCATCAATTTCAATCTTCTATCGGAAGAAGAACAAGATGCCACTATTTACGCCTATGCCGGCCTTTTAAACTCTCTTTCCTTCTCTGTTCAAATTCTTATCCGTTCCCAAAGAAAAAATATTTCCGATTATTTAAATTTGATCGATAATCGTATTCAGGCTGTTGCTTCACAAAAAATCAAAGAGCAGCTTTTGGCCTATCGTCAATTTGTCAAATCTCTAGTCAAAGAAAATCGGGTTTTGGAGAAAAAGTTCTACATTATCATTCCTTTTTCTTCGATAGAACTTGGTCTTTCCAAATCATCCTTTAATCCTTTTGCTAAATCCCCTCAAAAACCTCCTTATGATCTCGTTTATATTGAAGAAAAAGCTTCTATTGTTCTTTATCCTCGTCGCGACCACATCATTCGTCAATTTGCCAGAATTGGTTTAAAGGCCCAACAATTAACCACAAGTGAATTGGTTACTCTTTATTACAACATCTACAACCCAAGTCTGACCTACCTCAGCCCCAACCAAATAAACACTTCCGTTAGTTCTTAAAACTCACCCTTGGGTTATACTTAAAACATGGCGTTAAATCTCTTTGCTCTTGGTGCCAAAAAGTCCCAAAAAACCGAAAATCTGACGGTGTCCCCAACTGCGTCCAAAGAAGAAAAGCCCCGTGCTCCATTGTCTGCCATCAAAGACACTACCAACGCCACCTCGATTCAGGATGTTATTGCACCATCTGCCATCGAAGTTGATTTTTCCTTTATCAAAATCGACGACAATTACATTCGGACTCTTTTTGTCACCGGTTATCCTCGCTATGTTTCAGCCAACTGGCTCGCTCCATTAGTTAACTTCAATCATTCTCTTGATATCTCCATGTACGTTTATCCCAGTGATTCCAAAGATACTCTTGATACCCTCAGACGCCGTCTTGCCGAAATGGAAGCAGAAATCAATACCGATATCGAAAGAGGCCGTATCCCCCAAGCAGCCACTGAAGCCGCTCTTGAAGATGCTAAAACCCTTCAAGCTCAGCTCGTCAAGGGTGCAGAGCGTTTCTTCCAATTTTCGCTTTATATCAGTATTTCAGCCGAGTCTGAAAAGGAATTAAATACAGTCACTTCTCAAGTGCAAAGTATGCTTGCATCATTGCTAATTATCAGTAAAGTTGCCTCACTTTCCATGGAAGACGCTTTTAAAACTACTCTTCCCTATTGCAAAGACAAACTCTTGATTACTAGAAACATGGACACCACAGCCCTTTCCACTACTTTTCCTTTTACCTCCTCTGAACTCTCCGACAACCAAGGAATTCTCTATGGTGTTAATGCTCACAATGATTCCCTCGTTATTTTTGACCGCTTTTCCCTCGAAAATGCCAACATGTTGGTTCTTGCCACTGCCGGCGCCGGAAAATCCTATGCCGTTAAACTGGAAATTCTCCGTTCACTTATGTTTGATACTCAGATCATAATTCTCGATCCTGAAAATGAGTATGAGATGGTTGCTAAAGCCGTCGGTGGTAACTATATTTCTTTTTCTTCAACCTCACCTCACAAAATAAATCCGTTTCAAATAGCAAGACCCATGGAAAGTACAGAAGATGAAATGGGTTACAAATATCTATTCCTCATGTCACTCCTTAAAATTATGATTGGCGAAATGTCTCCCATGGAAGAAGCTACCATGAACAGAGCTCTTGTCCTTACCTACCGGCAAAAAAATATCACTGAGGATCCGGCCACCCATACTCAAGAACCACCTCGAATGGAAGATTTATACAGAGCTATTATCGGAATGGAAGATCAAACAGCCAAAGTGCTGGCGGCCAGACTCGAACGCTTTGTCATGGGTTCTATCAAAGGCACTTTTGACCAGCAATCAAATATAAATATCGATGCTCCTGTCACTGTCTTTTCTCTGAGAGATATTGCCGACGAAATTCGTCCCATTGTTATGTTTATGATTCTTGATTTTGTATGGACTGAAGTCAGAAAAAATCTTCGCAAACGAATGCTGATTGTCGATGAGGCCTGGTATCTTATGCGTTATGAAGATTCAGCCAAAATTCTACAAGGTTTTGTCAAACGCGCCCGCAAATACTATCTCGGAGTAACGGTAATTTCTCAAAACGTTGATGATTTTCTTGCCTCTCCCTATGGCAAAGCTATCATTACTAACTCCGCTTTAAAATTCCTTTTAAAACAATCATCCGCAGCTATTAATCAAATTGCTGAAGTTTTCTATCTCTCCCAAGGAGAAAAACAATTATTAGTCTCTGCTGGTGTTGGTGAAGGAATATTCTTCGCCGGACAAAACCATGTTGCTATCCGTATAATCTCCTCACCTGACGAGCACGCCCTCTCTACCACTAAACCTTCCGAGGTTCTTGAAGCCCGTAAACAACAAGCAACTTAGTCAAATTCATGGCATCAGATACAGACATATTAATTCAAAAACTTCATAAAGTTGAAGATCTCTTAAGAGATCGTAAATCAGAACAGGGTCTAACAGACGAAGATTGGGGAAATTATTCAATTGCCGAACATTATTTCGGTAAAAAATATTATTTCAAAAACAATTACCAAAAGTTTCTCAGTGACCTTCCCATTTCTGTCGTCAGAGACTATATTAATTCTCTTCAAGAAAAGGGTGAGGAAAAAGAAAAGCCCAAAGAACAACAAGCCTCGATCCCCCCGGAGCTTGAATCTTTAGTAGCTGAATATCGCCAAAATCAGGCCCTACTAGAAGAAGATGATATTAAATCAAATTCGCAAAGATCAGTTGCCGAGCAAGTCAAAATCGCCATTGCTCATGCCAAAATTAGAGAGAGAGCTCTGGCCAATAGACAAAAACGTGTTGCCGAAGGACAAAAATTTCAAGATCCCGATCAAGCCTTTGTTAATCTAAGTGAACCAAAATCGGTTACCAAAACTGCCGCTCTAGCTGCGTCATATCGAGCCGCCCAAGAAGTCGCTTTCACCCATGAAAGTTTCCAAGACCTTTCGCCTGAAATTCAAAATCAAATCATTTCTGAAGCCGCTGAACTAAACTCAATTTCGGTTACTAATATCGATGTTGCAATTCAATCTGCTGCTTTACTCATCGACACTTCTAAACTTTCTCCGGAAGAAAAAGCTAGAATATCTAACATCTCCTCCAGTTTTGTTCATTCTGTCTACGATGCCGTCAATACTCAAACTACCCAAGCCGCCGCTCTTGAAACCCAAATTGCTGAAAATGAAATCGTTTTACTCCAGCTTGAAAGAGAAGCTCAAACATTAACAGATAATAATCTGGAAATAAAACTGCTTCAGATAAAATCTCTGGCCGAAAAAAATCAACATCTCGCCACTAAGATAGACAATTTAAATAATCAATTTAAAGTCTTCATTGATAACCAAGCCACCGAATATAAAAAATTTGAGGATGATAGTAACGGCAGAATTTCCCAATCAACTGTTTACGATATCAAAACCAAAAAAGAAATCCCCAACGACATCATCGATCACATTAATACCGCCAATAGTCGTATTGAGACACTTCAAGATAATCTCAATAAAAATGGTGTTCAAGCTCATATTTACACCTCTATGGATGATGCAGCTCGTCTGGAACGAGCCATCCGCAAAGATATGCCAGGAACACTTCGTCAAAGCGCCGGTTATGAGGCCGAATACACTGCCGCCGTCGTTAACGGCCCTTTCACCCAAGACGCCAACATCCACCCAGCCGCCATCCTTCTTTATGGGAAAGACCTTACACCCAAACTTCTTGCTCAAGCCAGAAAATTTGCCCAGGATCATCCAGAATCCGCTTTAGGTAAATTGCTCAAAACCAGAAAGGATATCTTCGACGCTGCTGATTCACAAATCAGAAAAATTCACGGTTCCCAACTCGGTCAAGATATCTCCAAAACAGTTGCCGGCGGCCAAAAAGTAGTCACTGGTATTCTTGGATCATTTTCCCAAACTGGTTTTGGCAAAGGGCTATCAAAAATTACTTCTGGGTTTGGAAAAACATTTAAGTCTATCTCTAGCAACTTCGGTAAACTTGCCGACCGACTTGGCGGGTTTGGCACTCTTATCGGTTTTGCCACTAATCCCTGGATAGCTTTACAATCCTGGGCCGGTCGTCAAGCCGGACGTTTTATGCTCAAGAAGATTACCCAAAGTATTGAAAAATCTTTAACTCAAAAGGGTCTAAAAATACTTTTCCAAAAAACCGCCAAAACCCTTCTTGAAAACGGACTAAAAAAAGGAATCAAAGAAGTAATGGCCAAAGTTATGGCACAACTTGCAGCCAAGGTCGCTGCCAAATTAGCCGTTAAACTATCTCTTCAAGCTGCTGCACAAGCTACAAACGCTATCATTCCCGGTCTCGGCATTGTCATTGGATTTATTATCGATGCCCTGTGGTGGATTGGTGAAAAAACCATTGGTGTTATTAGATCAGTTAGTAGAGCTCTTTGGAATGAAGATATAAAAGCACGGGATATACTTATTGCTCCTTTAGCAGGTGTAGGTACTTTAGCTGGAACTTTTGTTGGGTTTATTGGTGGTCTTACTACTGCAACTGCCGCGGCTGCAACATCGGCAATTGGAATCATCGCCACAGGCATCGCTATCGGCGCTTTCTTTTATATAACCTCTATTGCCACCGCTCCATTAATTTCCACACTTGTTCAACTTGATTCTTCCCCAAAAACCGCTTCAGCCAGTGGGTGCGCCAACATTCAAGGTATTTTTGTTTCTCAAAGAGATCCTTCCTGGGCCAGTGTTGTTTGTCCAACCTGTACTTCTGCAGATGCCTGTAATATCGGTGGTTCAGGTTGTGGAAGTGCATCAACCACAATGATCCTCAAATCCTTTGGAGTCGACACAAATGTCGTCGATGTATGGAATACGATGCACAATAATGGTGCCTATGTCTACAATCCTAATGCTGCAACCCATCCGTATACTAGTTGTCCAAGTACTGCAATTGGTAACCTACAAATTCTAACCGATGCAGGTCTTACAGTTACTGGCCTTAGTAACCTTGATGAAGCAGACAAAACATTAAGTAGCTGTGGTCTCGTTTTAGCTCTAGGTCAACTATATACAGATTGTCCAGATAAAGTTAATGGTTGTGGCCATTATTTAGTAATAACAGGTCATAATGGTAACTTAATTACTACAGATGATCCTTGGTCTGGAGAAGGATACGTTCATAATATAGACGGATTAAATAACGATACTTTCAAAATTAGTCAAATGTGGGGGGCAGTTCCATAATATATCTATGATAAAAATATCTAAAAAATATCAAATTATCGGAGCCATAATTCTAGTTGTGATTGCCTTCACGCTTGACCAATTAATCTCTTCCAAAAAAATAATTACTTCTGTCGAAACGGCTCCATTTGCCACCCCATCCGGCAAAATTATCACCCCATCGATTGATTATATTGAGGCTAGTCCCAATTGGAATGCCCAAATTCAAAACGATCTCAAAACTTACAAAAAATCGGACAAGGCCAGAATCGACCAAACACTTTCTGTCGTCCGTTTAAATTCACCCATCACTCAATCTGACTTTACAATTGAATATAGTTATGGCACAGCCACCTATACAATTACATTGAAACAACCAGCAGATAACAGTCAGAAAGAGGCACTTGCCTGGTTGAGAGATCTCGGTATTTCTTCAGACGACCTTAAAACACTTAAGGTTAATTGGGTTACTGCACCCTAACCGGCATTACTACCTGAACCCAAGTCTCTTCGTCTTCATTCCGAAAAACACTCGGCTTCAGCTCCCCTTCGGTTTCCCAAATTACATTCTCGGATGTACAAGAGGCCAAATAATCCAATAGATATCTTGCATTAAAAGCTACCATAAGATCTTCTCCTTCGGTTGTTGCTGCTATTTTACTTACACTGGTTCCCACCTGAGAACTTTCCGCCCTTACCACCACCCCATCTTTTTCCATTTGTAACTTGATAATGTTTGCATTGTCCCTTGCGAACAAACTAGCCCTTTTAACACCTTCCAGTATCTCTCCTCTGCCAAACACTGCCTTCGACGAGTAAGTATTCGGCATAATTTGTTGATATGGAGGAAACTCGCCTGCAATCAATCTGGATGTTACTTCAATTTCTCCAACTTTAAATATCACTTGTTGATTCTTTTTATCAAATTCCAACGAAAAATCGTCAACTCCTGTTTCTCCCAATATCTTTGAAATTTCCTGTAAAGATCTTGCCGGAAGAATTAGTTTTGTTTCTTTTTCCAAATCTGTTTTCGAAAGTGTCAACTTATCCACCGAAAGTCTGTAGCCATCGGTTGCCACCAAAGAGACCTTATCTTCATTTATCTCCCATAAAACTCCGGTCAACACCGGTCTGGTATCATCCCTCGCTGCACTCACGCAAACCCTATCCACTTTTTGTCTAAAGTCCCCACTTCGGAGAACCACTTGAGCTTTGCTTGCTCTGGGAATACTTGGAAAGTCTTCTGCCCCTTGACCCACAATTTCAGATACTATTCCATCAACTTCGATCTTCACCACATGTTTATCAACGGATAAAGTCACATTACCTGACGGGAAACTCGACACTAGCTCAGAAAATAATTTAGCCGGAACCACGACCTCGCCTTCTTCTTCAACTTTGGCTGTCAGTCTCAGCCAGAAACTTACTTCCAGATCGGTTGCTATCAAAGACACCTCGCTTCCAACAGCTTTAAGCAACACTCCGGACAATATAGGTAATTGAGGTCTTGAACTAACTCCCCTGTTTACAATCCCTAAGTATTTTTTAAGCTCTCCCGATTGAATGATTATTTTCATAGAATTTCCTTCTAATTATTATATTAATCTAAAAACTAGTAACAATAGTAATAGTATCTGTTGATTTGTTGATTATATGCACGAACAATGCCTATTTTTATTGTTGTTAATCGATTTTTCATTTGTATATCCGCTCTTTTGTTATCTTTTATCATTTCCTGAAGACTAACCTTTTCAGGATAATCGCAATTTGTTGTTGATAATCTTCTGGATAACTTAATATGCTTATCAACACTATTTTTATTATTCGAATATTAATCCACTTTTTATTAAGTTATCCACGATCAGTGGATAAGTTGTGGATATTTACGTGTATAACGCCTGTTTTATAGCCGTTACTTTGCGCCGTATATCAACATTTTTCCCCACTTCCCTTTCCATTTTTTCCACTGCATGCATCACTGTCGTATGATCTCTCCCACCCATGATCTCTCCCACCTTCTCCAACTGTATGTTTAATGTATCTCGCAATAAAAACATCGCAATGTGTCGAGCCACCACCAAATCCGCTTTACGGCTTGTTCCCAATAAATCCTTATTTCTATAATCAAAATATTTCGCCACAGTCGACACCACTTTAATCGGTCTCACTTTTACTTCCTTGACAAAGCTGGCCGGCAACCCCATCGTTTGTTGCACCATTTCCTTTGTTAGTACTCCTGTTTCCAGACTTGCCCCCATTGCTAGTTTTACAAAAGTTCCTTCCAGCTCTCTGGCATTAGTATTGAAATTATTTGCCATCAACTCATATGCCCCCTCCTCCACTTCCACTTTTATTTCTTGGGCTTTCTGTTTTAATATCGCCACCCTCATTTCATAGTCCGGCAAACCAATGTCTACAGCCATACCGCCTAGAAATCTACTTTTTAATCTGTCCTCGAGCCCGTCAATATCCTGTGGTTTCCGATCGCTCGTCATCACGATCTGAGCCGACTTATTGGTTAGTTCATTAAATGTATGGAAAAATTCTTCCT
The DNA here is from genome assembly GCA_903886255.1 of Candidatus Collierbacteria bacterium. GTDB lineage: Bacteria > Patescibacteriota > Microgenomatia > UBA1400 > MFAQ01 > UBA2277. The sequence continues at coordinate 7,191 of CAISLM010000079.1, read as the reverse complement.
GAGTTGAATCTTTCCCTCCGAAAAATTGTACATCGTCTATAAGGAGCGCTCCCACTTGGCGGTACTTCTTTTTAAATGCATCTGTCATTTTGGATCGAAGTGATGAAACTAGATCATTCGTAAACTGTTCGCTCGTTACGTAAACCACTTTGCCCACACCCTTTTTAACTAGTTCATGCCCTACTGCATGCATCAAATGTGTTTTTCCTACACCAACCCCACCATATATAAACAAAGGATTATGTCGGCTGCCCGGAAAATCGACAACAGCTTTACCGGCAGCAAAAGCCAAGCGGTTTGAGCTCCCCACCACATAATTATCAAATTGATATCGGGGGTTCAAATTGTTTCCGGCTTGTTTGTCCGGTTCCGGCGACGCAAATAAATTCATATTAGGTTCCGAAAGATAGCTTTTTGAAAAGGTTCTTGACTCTTTGTCCACCTTTTTTGCTTCCACTACTACCAAAGCCACATCACACTTTTTGTGTGAGATTTTCTCCATCGCCTGCTTTATGGTACTGAAATATTTTTCGTCAATTGTTTTAACATGATATGCCGTCGGTGCCGCCAGCTCTACAATTATTCTCTCGTTATCAATTGGGGTTATTGTCCTGATAAAACAAGGCTTAACAAATCCATTAAAACCGGCAGCAGACATGGAAACACCCAGCTCTCCGCAAACTGATTGCCACAAATTGCCGGCGTCAATTTCCATAACGTAAACTATTAATAATCGGGCAGGTGTAGTTCAGTTTTATCACGTTATCCACAATCTACAACCCCTAAATTACCCATCAGAAACACATCACAAAATATCACCACGCCCAATCTCCGCAAATACTACTTCAAATCGTAAATATCATTTCTCAAACAAATAAACGGGACAATTCGACTCTATGAGGTATAATAAGCCGTTAATCCCTGTCCGCCTAGGCGGAAATGATAAAATAAACCCATGCCAAAAAGAGTCTATCAGCCCCACAAAATCAAACGCGTCCGTACCCACGGTTTCCGCATTAAAATGGCCTCCCATGATGGTCGCAACGTCATCAAGCGCCGCCGCGCCAAAGGTAGGACAAAATTATCCGTCTAATTTATGGCTCTTCCACGAGCTCATCGCCTTTCCCTTCGTTTAAACCGTGACCGGCTTACTAAAACCGGAAAAACGGCATTTGGTAAATATTTCACCCTGATATCTTCCGCTACCCCCGCAGACAAAAAGGAGAATTCTCCCCGTCTCGCCATCCTCCTTTCCAAAAAAACAGCTTCCCTGGCGGTCGATCGCAACAAAATCAAACGGATCACTTCTGCCTTAGTTGAATCCCTTTTTTCCTCCATTCCCCCAAAAGATTATATTATTATTCCCAAGCGCTCAGTTATTCTATCTTCTTACAGCGATCTCACCTCAGATTTCATCTCAATAATTAGTAAGCTCATTTAAACAGTATCCCATAACTTGATATCTTATCTATTTTGACATATAATATTCAAAGATAAATCTGTACTTTCAAAAGGAGATAGCCAATGAATAATTGGATTGCCGATGCCCAAAGACAAGCTGAAGAACAAAAAAGACAAAAAATAGATTTATTCAATGAAGTAACAAAAAAAAGAAAAGAAGAGATTGAAAAGATTCTATCAATCGCCAGAAATGAGGGGCTAGAGGTAAGCCAGGCCACTTTTGAGGAATGCGATACGCTATGGGATGGAAGTAGAGGTAATTTATATAGTTATGGCGGTAACAAAGTATATGTATGGGTCTGGAATATTAAAATAAATGGAAAACCGGATCTTTTTAAAATTTACCTCGGCGTTGACAAAGATAAAATGAGTCCGTCTATGACCACAGAGCGTGTAGAAGAAGATATAAAAGATTGGCTTGTTCATATATTTTCGAAATAAAAAACAGATATCTGACCCCGACATGTCGGGGTCTTTTTATTCAAAAAATAAATACAATATAATACCCTTGTATGTTTTCCTTCTACCACAAATTTATCTCCCCCATTTACCATTCTATTGGTAGATCAATTTTTGGCTCAACCTTTGCCTGTCGTTTTACCCCAACATGTTCGGTATATTCCAAGCAAGCCTACCATCAATATGGTATTATTCAGGGGACAAAACTGTCACTTAATAGAATCCTAAGATGTAATCCCTTTTTTAAAGGCGGTTACGACCCGGTTCCTTCCCCCGCCGAGCGGCGGGGCTGGTAAAATCAAATAACTATGCTAGCACCACTAAACGGAATTCTTTTTCAATCATTACTCTTTTTCTATAAACTATTTGGTGGCAATCTTGGTTTATCAATAATCGCTATCACGATTATCACCAAGGTTATTCTTCTTCCTTTTGTTATACCTTCAATCAGATCTGCTAAAAAAATGCAGGATCTCAAACCGGAACTGGATAGATTAAAAGCCAAACATACCGACAAAGCAGCACTTCAGCAAGCCCAAGTTGCTCTATATAAAGAACGCGGTATTAATCCTGCCGCAGGTTGTCTTCCTCAGATTTTCCAAATCATTATTCTCATTTCGCTATACCAGGTCTTTATCTATTTCCTCAAACAATCTTCAGTTGGTGGTGTTGTTGTTAATCCCAATTTTATTTATTTAGACCTTACCAAACCTGATCGAACATATATTATGTCCCTTCTTGCCGGTTTATCACAGCTCGTTTTCTCTCTTATGATGCAATCGGGAATTGAATCTCATGTCCAAAACCCCAAGAAAAAAGATGACAAGAAAAAAGAAGAAGATAGTTTGGAAATGGCCTCCAGCATGCAGCAACAGATGATTTATATGATGCCGGCCATGACAGTAATAATCTCTCTCAATTTCCAATCAGGCCTTGTTCTTTATTGGGTAGTTTCTACTCTATTCTCCCTTATCCAGCAATATTTCTTCTCCGGTTGGGGCGGACTAATTCCGGTTTTAAAAAAGCTTCGTATATTAAAAAAATAATAACTAAAATGGATCAGTCCAAAATCATTGAAATTTTATCCAATGTTCTTTCTCAATTAGGATTAACTGAGGAACAAATTGTCATCGAACTAGCCGATGATGAAAATGTAAATATCGCCCTTTCTCTCCCCCAGGAGTTTGCCGGTGTTTTTGTTGGTCACCATGGTGAAGGTCTTTCAGCTCTTCGCATGATTTTCTCTCTTATTATTTTTCAACGCTTCGGTGTTTGGCCCAAACTTCATTTAAATGTTAACGACTATCAAGAACGCCGTGAAGAAACATTGAAAGAACTTGCAAATGATGCCGCTCAACGTGCTGTTAATTTACAGAAGGAAATCATTCTTCCTAACCTTAGCTCCTATGAACGTCGCATCATCCATATGTTTCTCGCAGAGTTTCCCGGTATTAAAACCGAATCACGAGGAGAAGCCCCTTTTCGCCAGATGGTCATTGTTCCTCTAAACTAATCTAAATTTTCTAGTACAATCTGGCTAGGTGTTAAGCGATATATTAATCCAGCTAATCGTTTTTCTTCTACCTACTCAACTGGGTCTTCATTTTTGGCCGTCTTTTGCCAGGGTTCAAGGAGTAAAAGTTGACTATCTCTCCCCTACTATTTATGCAATTGATTTGGTCATATTGTCCTTAATAATTTTAAATATCGTTCCGATCCTCAGATATCTTAAAAACAATCTCCTCACTGTAATTGTCTTTATCTCATTTGTAATCATTAATATTATTTTTTCCCTTTCTCCCCTAAATTCTCTGTCTTGGTGGATTCACTCAATTCTCTATCTCTTATTCTTTATCACTTTAAGGATAAAGAAAATCAACTGGAAACAAGTTCGTAAACCGCTATTAATAAGCATTATGGTCGTGGTTGCCATCGAGATTATCCAATTGTGTTTACAATCATCACTTGGCGGAATAATGTATTATCTTGGAGAAAGAGCCTTCTCCGCCAGCACTTCGGGGCTCGGTCGACTCAATTTGCTAGGTCTTGAAGTCATTCGGCCTATGAGTATTTTTTCTCATCCAAACTCTCTTGCCGGCTACCTTCTCACTGTCTTTTATCTATTTCACAAAAAGGACTCAAAGTCTTGGTACCAACTAATTCCCTTTTTGGGCATTCTCTTGACATTTTCAAAATCGGCCACAATATGTCTCGCTTTACTTGTCTTTAATATTCGTCCGGACATTCTAATTTATCTTTCTCTGTTACTCACTTTTGTTCAACCTTTGATTCCAAACCTTACCACATCATGGCAACCTGTATCGGATCGCCTCCTCTATTTTTCATATTTAAAAAAAATTGTTGCAGAAAACTATCTTACGGGAACAGGTTTAGGAAACTTTATTCCGAGCCTTGGAAATTTTCTACCCGGATCATACTTAACTCCTTCAATTCTTCAACCGATTCATAACCTACTCTATCTCGCTATGACAGAAATAGGGATACTGGGAACCATCTTGGTTACAATCTCACTATTTAAGAAAAATGTCAGGAAAATAATCCTCAATCCTCAAATTATTGGTTTGATCGGCATACTACTTTTTACTGGAGCATTTGATCATTACTCCTGGACTCTTCCCCAAAACAAACTAATCTTCTTTTTTGCACTGGCAATAATGATTTAAAATATCTCATGAACAACAATTACGAACTATTAGAAATTAACACCGATGGTGGTTCTCGGGGCAACCCTGGTCCGGCTGCCATTGGTGTCTATGCGGCATCAGGTGGAGAGGAAATATTCACCCTATCAGAAACTATTGGTGAAACAACCAACAATGTTGCAGAATACACCGCCGTGTTAAGAAGTCTTGAAGTTATTGAAGAAAAGAATATATTTTCGGAAAAACTTAAGTACTTTATTGATTCGGAATTAATCCTCAGGCAAATAATTGGCAAATACAAAGTAAAACAACCTCACCTTCAAGTACTTCGGGAAAAAATTGTCAGCCAAATAAAAAGACTAAAAGAAAAAGGACTAATAAAAATATTGACCTTTACAAACGTTCCACGTGAGCAAAATAAAAAAGCGGACAAACTTGTTAACGAAGCCTTAGATAAATAAAGTTTTCACAAAGATCAAAGAAGCCCTCGAAAGAGGGTTTTTTAATAGAATAAATAGTGTGGATAACTTTAGATAGCCATAGCCTTAGGTTTTCATGTGTGAAAAGTAATAACGGAAACGTAAATACAATAAGCACAAACATAAAATAAATATAAGCGTAAATAATAATATGAAAAACGTAAATACGGGAAATATAAACAATGTCTGTGTTCCCAATCTTCGTTTATACTTAAACTAATGCCCGAAGGTGAAGTATTGGTATCAATAAGAAGTAACAATCCTCAGATTGAGAAAATATTTTTGGACAACAATCTCCACCCGGAAATTAAATTTGTTTCCGGTAACAATCACAAATCAAAATACAAAATATTCTTTATTGACTTAAGCAGTGATCTAACTCAAATTAGTCAAAAACTGATAGACACATATGGAACATGCAGGTTAAACAATGACAAACTTGCTTTAGTGATCCTCCATTCAACCGAAATCGATATAGAAAAAAATCACTATTTTCAAAGGATGCTTGATGATTTGGGTAAAGACAAACCACTACACAGGCAAATTTTCACAAAAGATATCTATCAGTCGACACTGTCCGAACCAGTCTCCCCTTTTGATAACAAACTCTATAAAGCTGTTATCGAAAGAAAAATAACAATTTCGGAAAAAGGTGAAAATCTTAACTTTCCCTTATCAATCGATGATCTTATTAACGCTCTGATTAAAACACTTTTTTTATCAAACACGTCCGGAAAAAACTTTTGGATCATTGGAGATTCAATACTCGACCTTGACCTGGCCTATCTCCTAAAGAAATACCTGGCTTCAAGCAATCAAGAGGAATTAGAGATCAATGCAATCGAAAAAAATAATCCTAAAACTAATTCCCTACTATCAATTAGTACAAAATCCAGGGCAGAACTAAATTGGCAGCCTGAAAATGAAATAGAAGAAGATTTAAAGCGAATAGTTGAAAATTACTCTGAGGAAGTAACCACAGTTAAGGTGAAACACAGCCGTGAAAATCCATTGTTAAAATTTCTCAACTGGATATATAAACCACGACAAAAAAAGAATCAAAAACTTCCAACGATTAGAAAAATAATTCAAAAAATATGCCTTTTTGGTTTGGTGATTTTAGTATTATTGGTGGGAAGTTCAGTCATAAGCACGGGAATTTCATTACAACAATTAGAAAAATCAGTAAACCAAGCCCTTGGTGGAAATCTAAACCAATCAGTTAATTCACTCAATACAGCTATAAAACTAAAAGAGGTAGGGGAGTCAACTTTTGCTCCGATTGCTCCAGTATTTGAACTAATAGATCCTTCTGGAACTGAAAAAATATTCAATCTGTATAAATTTATTGATTATTCAGCCTCGAGTCTAGGGAACTTACAGCAGACTTATGTTATGGCAGAAAATCTACTTCAGTCCTTAAATAGTACCGATAGCAAAATAAATTACGATGACTTGGGTCTTGCTTTGCACTCCAATCTGAGTCAAGTCTATGAAAATCTTACCCAAATATCTCTATTAACGGGCGGTAATAAATTACCCTCGTTTGTTGATAAAAAAATTAGCGGAAACCCCTCGTTCAATAATTTAAAAACTTTAGAAGACCAGGTAGCTCAGTTTATAAAAGTTACCGATATATTTCCCAAAATACTCTCGGGCGATAAAGCAAAAAATATATTTTTTATCCTACAAAACAGTCAGATTCAACAGCCAAATGGAGGAAACATAGATTATTATCTTAATCTTTCTCTCGATCGAGGAAGAATCGTCTCTAAACAATACTTCACACCCACTGAAATTAGTAATCTTGCCCAAATCCAGACACCTACAATTCTCAAAAATAAAAAAACACCAATCGTGATATTGCCCACACTACAAGATCTTGCCCAAAATCCGGATTTTTCCAAAGCATCATCCGATATATCTCAATACATAGAAAAAATATTGAAAATGAAACCTGACTTTGTAATCGCGACAAACGATCTACTGATTCAACAAATTCTCATTGAAGAAAACACGCAAACAGTTGACAGCTTCAGAAGCGACATTCAAAGTGCCTCTGGGTCGGCTGGATATAAAGCGTTATTTGATCAAAATCTTGAAAAATTATTTAATCAAGGTATTCCTCT
>CAISLM010000078.1 GCA_903886255.1 Candidatus Collierbacteria bacterium | reverse complement strand
TCTGTTTTTTCCAGAATGCAGGAAAGTTCAAGGCAAGGTACTCGACTCTCGGTTTTAATGATTCGGCAAAGCTTGACGATGGATCATTCTGGCCAGTTGCGTACGCGGTGAAAAAATTAACCCCGGCTGAAGAATCGAAGATTGCTGCTTTGGTAAAGAAAGCTGTAAGCTGAAGAACTGAGGAGTGAGAAAATCAAGACAAGGGAACTGTTACAATGATGGGTGATATGAAGGTAAATAAAATTAAATTCATCTACTATCTGAAGTTGATTTTTGTTTTACTGATTGCAACAGAGGCGATGTTGTTCGTAATGCTAAAATTTCAGGAGTCAAATTTGGTTAAAGGAGATTTTCAAAATCGCTGTATAAATATGACAACAACTGTCGCAAGCTACAATCAATGCGTTCAACCTTATTGGAATCAGGTCGAAGTCTTGCGGTCCGGATTGGTTTGGTTTTTGGCAAAATAGTTTGGTATTAATAAGACAACTTGACTGGAATTCTCAGGGGAATTATATGATTATGAAATGAACTTTATTCCGTGGTATGTAACTTTGGTGCGGTTACTTGTTCCGATTCTAATTTTGTTTTTTCCTTTGTGGGGAATGTTTGCTTCTATGTTTGCCGATATTAATGATTGGAATATTATTGGCATAGATACAGCTCAAAAAAATGCAATCTATCAAAACTGGGATAAGGCATTAGACGCTTATTCATTTTTGTTTGTGGTTTGGATTGTAAGAAAATGGGAAGATGTGTGGGCGCGTCGAGTGGCGCTTAGCTTCTTTGTTTATCGGATGGTAGGCGATGCGGTTTTTTGGATTACCGGCTGGAGACCAACTCTTTTCATTTTCCCCAACGTTTTTGAGAACTTCGTTATTTTATGCTTGATTATTTTTGGGCTTTCTAAAAAGAAACAACTCAATTTTGACTTAACAGAGAAAATAATTATGCTGGTGGTGTTAATTATTCCTAAAATGATACATGAGTATTTTCAACACTTCCTGGGTCGCCAACCATGGGAAATTTATAGCATCGGTAAATGGTTTGGTCTCCATGGAACAGCATTAATTAATATTGATCCAATTTTGTGGGGAACGTTGCTGTATGTGATTCCAATGGGTGGATTTTTACTATACATAAGAAAAAGAAACAATTTATCTTTTGGGAGAAAATAAGCACGGAGCTGATTATCGTCAGATATCGGTTAAATTAAATGTAAAATGTTCTTATGAAACTAAATGTTGATTGGCACAAGAATAACAAAATGCCAAAAAATCCATCTATTGACGAAAGGATAAAATGGCATCTGGCCCATGTGAAGAATTGTGAGTGTAGACCAATTGAGGGAAAAATACTGGAGGAAATAAACAAAAGGGGAATGAAGATATGAAATGTAAATTGGGGAAAGTTGGTTTTGGGTTTGTTTTAATAGTTGGTATTTTTTTTATTGGTTTGCTGGTGATACAGTTTGCAAAAAAGAATACCGGGTCGCTGTCTTTGCAAAAACAGATTACCCCTAAACATATTGTTCTCATAAACATAGATTCATTGAGATCAGACCATATGGGAATTTATGGATACAGTAAAAATACAACTCCATTTTTGGATTCTCTCTTTAGAAAAGGTGTTGTTTTTGATAATGCAATTGCGCCAGGTTATTTGACGTTTCAAACAGATGCGGCAATTTTCTCCGGCTTATATCCATCAGAAAATAATGTAACAAGGTGGGTGACGCCGATTGACGAAAAAATTCATATTCTTCCGGAGATTTTGAATACCTATGGATTTAGTACTGCAGCTTTTGTTTCGCCTAGTTTGTGGAAGACTTTTGGATGGAGCAGCAAGTTCCAAACATATTCTATAAACACCGATTTAAAAAATATTGCAGAAACTAGGGGTACTGTTTCATCTTGGATAAATGGCCACCAAGATCAATCTTTTCTTTTTTGGCATATTTATGATGTGCACATTCCATATATGCCGGCAAATACAACATATTACAAAGGGAAATATACAGGCCCATTTATTGATGATTCGATTTGGTCGAAAAGTTGGCAGACAAAAACAACTCTTTACACTCCAGATAATTCAACCGGGACGGAATCGGGGAAATTTATTGCCACGCCTTTTAGGCCGGTGGATGTGGACTATTTAAAGGCCTCATATGATACGGGAATAGCCTATGTAGATGATCAGCTGAAGCTTTTCTTTAGCTCAATTCAAAATAATCCGGTATATGAGGATACTTTATTTATTATTAGTGCTGAGCATGGGGAGGATTTGAAAGAACACGGATATTTATTTCATGGTGATATTTACAACAACAATATTAAAGTTCCCCTGGTGTTTATTTATCCATCGTTAAACCCTTCTCGGATAAAAGAGGCGGTGTCTTCACTGGATATTATGCCAACGATTCTTAGTATGCTGAATATTCCTTCTCCTGAAACAATCGATGGTGAGAGTTTGATGCCAATACTTCAAGGAGAAAAAGGAGACCTAAATAGAAGTATTTTTACGGAACGAGCCCCATTTGACGAATACGCGATTACCAAAGGAGAGTGGAAATATATCCTCCGAAACCCGGATAAAAAGAAAACCATTACTTCTAAGACAGTAGAGAGTTTTTTCACACAGATGCTGGTGAGCGACACAAATAACATGGACGAATTCTACAATTTGAATAATGACCCAATGGAACAACATAACCTGATTGGCAAGGGTTATAAAGAAGAGGAAACATTAAGAAGTGAAGTTTTGGCCTTTAGAACCAGAATGCAAGAGGCGAGAAAACTCAATTCCACAATACAACAACTCGATTACAATAAGCTAATACCATATCCATAATTTTATGAAAAAGATATTTTTTTTGTTTTTGTTGATTATCGGTGCAATTGTCATTTATACAGAAACCACTCGTTTGAAGTTTGATAAAAAGCCGCAGAATGTAATATTGATTTCGATTGATGGATTGCAGGCAAAACATTTGGCGGAATACGGCTATGCCTTGAAGACAACCCCTAATCTTGATGGTTTTCTAGACAGTTCTTATCTGTTTATGAATACCATCAGCCCATCTTCGTGGACAGTACCAACTCATATGTCTATTTTTACCTCGATGTTTCCAAGTGAGCATAAGGTGGTAAATAAATTTCTTGATTATGATCCTGCTTCAAAATCCGGAACCGTTGCTAATCTAAAACAACTGACGCCGTCCGCAGTTACTTTAGCAGAAATATTTAAAAATAATGGTTATGTTACCGGCGGCTTTACAGGTGATTCCGGTGTGGGGAAACAGTTTGGATTTAGTCAAGGATTTGATGAATACTATGACGCACAGGCATTTGGGGGATTTGATGGAAGTGTACCGAAGGCGTTAGATTGGCTGGCTAAAAATAAAGATAAAAAGTTTTTTCTTTTTTTGCATGGGTATGATGTTCACGGACAATATGCACCGGCGAGTGGTTTTGACTATCGCTATGTAACCCAACCATATACCGGGCAGTTTACGGGGAGTCCGGCAGAACAAGCGACACTGCGTGAGGAAGGACTGAAAAACGGAAAACTTAATCTTTCTCTTCAAGATGTTTCTTTTTGGAGGGCTATTTATGATGAAAAAATTAACCGGATGGACTTTGAGTTTAATTCGTTTATGGAACAAATTAAAAAGATGGGGGTAATGGATAACACTGCCATAGTTGTGTTTAGCGACCACGGAACTGAATTTTACGAGCATCAGCGTCTTGACCATGGTCATACATTATATGGAGAACTGGTTGATGTTTTGTTTGCGATTCATTTGCCGGGACAGAATACCGGTAAAAAAATTATGAGCTTGGTTTCGACCATCGATATTATGCCAACAATCTTGAAATTGGTTGGCATTAATAATCCCGTTCCTGCACAAGTGAAGGGGATTGATTTAACCCCAAGCCTAAATGGGGCAGATTTGTCCCGTGATATATTTATGGAAACCGATTATCGTTTGTATACTCACAAACGAGCAGTGCAAACCCCAGATGGCTGGAAGTTTATTCTAACTTTGGAAAACTCGGGAAGAGAGCTGTACAACTTAAAAAATGATCCTGGTGAGCAAATAAATTTGGAAGATAAAGAACCAAAAAAAGCTTATGAGTTGGAGCAAGAACTAGACAAACATTTGAAAGATATGAATGCTTTGGATGGTCCTTGGGTGGTCGGATGCTCTCCTGTTTATCCAGGACAATGCCTGTGATAAAGAGAATGACTAAAAGCTACTAACTTGAGAATTTATTTGATTGATTCCCGAATCAACGCTGTCAATATTTACTGTGTTAAGCTGATCTTGAGCTTGATCAAGATCACCGGGGACCGGAGTCTTTTGAACAGTGGGGGTGGGTTGATTGATCGGTGTTTTTACAGATTGCTGAGTGTTCTTTTTGGCCCCCGACAAGTAGGCGAGAACTGAAACAACAACAATTAATAAAAATAATACGATTGTTTTGAACGTAACCCCGTTGTCTTTCTTTGCCATAAAATTATTTATTTTGTGTTTGTTGGTGTATTTTGTGCTGTGCGAGAAACTGTTTTTATTGCGACGATGAGGTCGGTGATTGAAGTTCGGTAATTTTTTAAATCTGTTTTTTCAGCCTGCATATCGGCTTTAAATTGGTTTATTAAAGTTTTAGGGTTTTCGTTGGTGCAGTTGAAATTATCAACATCTGTTTCTGTTTGACTAAGCCTGGCTTTGACAGAAGTTTTTTGAGAAGTGATGGCACCCGCAAGAGTATCGTAGTTTGTAACTGTCTTTCCCGTAGGAATCACCATCTTGGAATAATAAGTTTCGACTCTGCCGGCAATGTCATCAAAGGTGGCGACCATGGTGTTGACAAGCTCAGTTAATTGTTTCATGCGAGTTTTGACAACGGCTTCTTTTGTTTTGCAGGCAGCAATTTTTGCAGGAGAGACGTTCGTGATGGGCTTAACCATGGCCGGAATGTTCATATTAGTGTCGGTCTGAGCCATGACAGGGGAAGCAATTAAAACAAAAAGGATGGATAGGATAATTATTTTTGCAAATCCACAAACCTTACTCATGATTTCATACTATTATTTTTTAATGCCAGTGTCAATTTATTGTAATATGAATTACCACGATAATATATCGCAACGAATACTTTTGAGATAGAAATATGGCAAAATTTAGTGAACACTCAAAGAGATCTTTGGTTAAATCAATAACTTTTAGGATACTAGTTCTAATTTCTGACGGAATAATTATTTATTCAATTACTCATAGATACGATGTGGCGATCACTGTTATATTCTTTTCCAACTTTTCAAGTACGATTCTTTATTATTTTCACGAACGTGTTTGGAACAGAATTCGTTGGGGAAAAGGTGGTTAAATGTGGTTTTTGAAATGATCGGCGAGGTAAAAAACCGGTAAGGCGGAAAATTGGAAAAGCATAGAAAAGATCACAACCGCAGGCAAGGAAATAGAGTAGAGAATACCGACGGGAATATTCCCAAGCAGCCAGGTAATTCCATAGATTCCATCAAAAATACCAAAAGCCGTACTTCGTTTATCGATGGGAACTTCAGGAACAAGTACAGCTTTTAAAAGAGTGTCTTGGGCTCCAAGACCAACTCCCCAGAGAGCAATTCCGATAAGGGCTATCCAAAAACCGCCGAAGATAGCAAGGGGAAGGGAAAAAGTGGCAATAAAAAAAGCAATGGTGACGCTGTGGATACCGATTTTGTCATAAAGCCGGCCAAAAAATAAAGCGGTGATGGCTCCTGTGGCCATAGCAACTGCATAAAATAAAGGTATGAAATGTAAGGTGACACTACCAACTTGTTGAAAATGATAAGAGATCAGAGCAAAATCGGTGGCGCCTGTGGCGATTAGAGCTCCAGCAAGGACAAATAACCAAAAAGCTTTAGAGTACCCCTTCGTTTGAAGTGGAGCGGGTTGTTCTCGAAGTGAGAGGTCTCGTGGGTTGGCAAACATGATCCTGGCGACTACTAAGGTGGCTAGACAGAGGAGCGCAGAAATAAGTAAAATAGCAAAGCCATCTTTATAACCACCTTTTAAGTAGAGAACTAAAGCCACAATTAGTGGACCAATGGTAGCCCCGGTTTGGTCGAGTGCTTCGTTGATTCCGAAAACTTTACCGGCGCCAACTTCTTTGGCGGTATAGGAAAGCATTGCCTCAACGGCAGGTCTACGGATCGCACGGCCAGTCCGTTCGGCAATAATTAATATCGCTGCCATGGGCCAATTGCCGGCAAGAGCCAGGGCAGGAACAGCAAGCATGTTGATGGCATAGCCAACGAAAGCCGATAACCAATATTTTTTAGTTTTGTCGGCTAGATAGCCTGTAAAAAAGCGCAGACTGTAGCCAAAGAATTCGCCGAGGCCGGCAGTAATACTTATAGTTAAAGCACTGGCGCCAAGTAATCCCATAAAAGGGCCGGTGATACTTCTTGATCCCTCATATGTCATGTCGGCAAACATATTTACGATGCCGATTAAGACGATAAAGCGAAGAGCGGAATATTTATTTATTTTCATGACTGTACTTTATCTTACCAAAAATACGCATAAAGTATTGCTTTAATATATTTATTAGTGTAATAATTAAATTGTTAGAAATTATACAAAAGTATATGGAGTATGGAGGAAAAAAGAAATCGGTTTGGCAATGGGTATTGATTTATATAGTTATCGGCTTGGTTATTTATGGAATAATCTACTACTATTTCATGATGAAAAATAACGGGACGACAAACATGTATCAGGGTGCAACTCCAACTCAAGAAATGATGGCGACTGTAACACCAATGGTATCAATCGTTCCGGCGGCAACAAATGTGACAATGGAAAAAACTAATTCAGCGAAGGTTTCGTATTTGACTGACCTAAAGGGAATGACACTGTATACATTTGATAACGATCAGCCCAGTGTGAGTAACTGCTCAGGGAGCTGTATGACGATCTGGCCTCCATATAAGGCTACTTCGAAGACGACAACGCAAAGTTATATGGGTATATTTACCAGACAAGACGGATCGATACAATATTCATGGATGGGCAAACCACTGTACCACTATTCCAAGGACGCCAAGGCGGGTGATATGTTGGGAGACGGCGTTGGAGGAATTTGGCATATTGTTAAGCTTTAAAACGAATGCCAAATCGTGGAATGTTGAATGTTTATTCTAAAGATGCCATTCTCGGTTTCTAAGCCGGCGGGAACCGGTAATAAAAAAGGCGGAGTTAGTAGGGTGGTTAAATCGATAGTGATTATTCTAGTGACGGCCGTGGTAGTGATATTTGTTTTTTATGCAATTTATTTACCGCGTGTGACTCAACCGCCGGCATCAATAATTGCTTTAAAAAGTACCGAAGTAAAGGAATATCAGGGACAAAACTTATCGTCGATTGCAGATTTTATTGAGACGTCGATAAAAGGGCCACAATATGTGGATGTCAACAAATACACTTTGGGTGTTGAGGGAATGGTTGATAAGAAACTAGATTTAACATACGATCAGGTTTTGAAACACGATAAGTATCTGAAGGTAGTGACTTTGAATTGCGTTGAAGGATGGTCGGTAAAAATATTATGGGAAGGGGTATTGCTCAAGGATCTATTAATGCAAGCGGGAATTAAACCGGGTAGTAATACAGTGATTTTTTATGCATATGATGGTTATTCATCCTCATTACCATTGGATTATGTCATGAATCAAAATATTATATTGGCAGACAAAATGAATGGTGTGGTTATTCCTCCAGAAAGGGGGTTTCCATTTGTGGTGGTGGCCGAAAGTAAATGGGGATACAAATGGGTTAAATGGGTGACAAAAATTGTGATCTCAAATGACCCGAGTTTTAAGGGATATTGGGAACAGAGAGGCTATAGCAATAATGGAGATTTCAGCGGTCCGATGTTTGGGGAATAATGGAAATTGATATAATATAGGTGATGAAAAAGAAACTGTTTAGTAAAAAGATAGTTGGGGTTGTTCTTGTAGCGGGAGCTTTGGTATTGGCAATGGGAATATATCAGGTCTGGTATTTGGCAAAAGCACACAGTACGTTTGAAAATTACTTTGCTTTCCGGGGATGTACTCAACTACTGGAAAAAACGGCAAATTACGGAACGTGTAAAACAGCTAGCGGCGAAACTGTAAAAATTGTGCTGTTTGAGGGAAAATGGTATCTGGAAGGGGATTTACCTTGCGGCTTTCTTTGTTTTTAGCTAAAGATATTTGTAGGTGATGACAATGGCCAGGATTCCGCCAATGGTGCTAAAAATAAGGGAAGAATAAGATAGAAATCCTGCACCCCAAAGCGAGGGAATTAGTCCTCCAACTGTGGTTCCGATAAAGGCAGCGAGATAGTAGGCTGACTTTGAGTGCATTATTTTCCAAAGCTGATAACCAGGGCGCCGATGGTCATAACGATGGAGCCAACAATAACGGAAACAGAGGCCTTTTCTTTCAATAAAACTATGGCTAAAATAATGGTTAGAACCAGGCTGAGCCGATCAATAGGGGCGACCTGGGAGGCGTTGCCGAGCTGGAGCGCGCGGAAATAGAAAATCCAGGAAAGGCCAGTGGCGATACCGGAGAGAATGAGAAAAACAAGAGAAAAGCGGGAGATTGAGGAAAGTTGTTTAAAGGTTCCTTGGAAAAAAACTATACCCCAGGCAAAAAGAAGGATAACAATAGTCCTAACTGCTGTAGCCAGATTGGAATCGATATCTTTGATGCCTATCTTGGCAAGAATGGCAGTGAGGGCGGCGAAAAAAGCAGAAAGAACGGCATAGATTAACCATGACATATATAAAGTATACATTTGTAAACTATCCGGTATGGTTTGGGGATAAAAAAAGCCCTGCATTTTCATGCAGGGCATTACAAATTACTTTTGTGAATGGCGACGAATCGCCTTGTAGACTTCTTCAACTACGGCCGGAATGAGGCCGAGGCCGAAGCCGCAGAGAAGTAGCGGCAGTGTGGTGGCCAGGTTGAAGTAGGGGATGAGGAAGGCAACCACAGTTAGGGCGGTGGTCAGCGCGGCGGCGGCGATGGTCCATGGGTTGGTGAAGAAGCCGATCTGGAAGATCGACTTACCCAGTGAGCGGGCGGTGAAACTGCTTCTCGCCACCTTTTGGACCATGAAACCGATCATGGCCATACCATAATAGTATGGGGTGATGTCTACGCCGACTGGGGCCATGTGGGTCACCAGGATGTGGCCGATCGAAAGCAGGGCGCTAACGACGACCAACTGGATCACTATGGAGGTCAACATGTATTTATTAATGAACTTGACCTTCGGATCCTGTGGCTTGCGGAGCATAACATCGCCTTCCGGCTTCTCGGTGGCCAGAGCCATGGAGAGCCAGGAATCGCCCAGAACGTTGATCCACAGTAATTGAACTGCAGTCCAGGGGGCGAGCCAGCCGACAATGGCGGAAACGACGAAGAAGCCAACCTCGACAGCGTTGGTGCTCAGGAGAGCGTGCGCATAGAGGCGGGTGCGATCGTAGACCACGCGGCCGATCTTGACGGCGCCGGCGATGGCTTCGTAACCCTTGGTGAGGACGATATCGGCGACTTCCTTGGTAATGTCCGTGCCCTCAACCATGGCGATGCCAACGTGCCCAGCTTTGAGGGCGGGAGCGTCGTTGATACCATCACCGGTCATGGCGACGATGCGACCGGCTTCTTTGAGAATGCTGACGATCAGGATCTTGTGAATTGGTTCGGCACGGGCGAAAGCCACAGTCGAAACGACACAATCTTTCAGATCCTGGGGAACTTCGTCCAGCTTTTCAGGGCTGTATCCATCCAGGAAGCCGCAAAGCAAAACATCTTCAACCGCGGCGCTTTCCGGTAGAATTCCGGCTTCGCGGGCGATTGCCCAGGCGACCTGCTGGCTATCGCCAGTGATCATGCGAGGGGTGACGCCGGCGCCTTGGAGCTTACGAACTGTTCCGGGTACTTCGGCGCGGATGGGGTCGGATAGAACGACGACGCCGATGAAGGTGAGGTCGGTCTCGAAGGTTTCCAACTCTTCGCCATTGTGATGGCGAATTTCTCGATCGGCGAAGGCCAGGCAGCGCATACCCTTCAATTGATAGACTTCGATCGCATCATCGATCTGTTGGCGCATTTCTGCGGTCAGAACGACAGTCTCTTCGCCGATGAGGGCGAACTTGCAACGTTCAATGATGCGTTCGGGAGCGCCCTTGGCATAGAGGTTTGTCTTGCCGTCGAGGGTAAAGAGGACGGACATCCGCTTGCGGGAGCTATTGAAAGGAGCTTCCTTGAGGCGGCGGCTGTCGTTTGTCGCGAACACCTCGAACCCAGCCAGCTTGGCCAGGGTAGCGATTGCCTCTTCGGTAGCCGACTGCAGATTGGTGCAAATGCGGGCAACGTCGATAACGCGATGAACTTCAGGCGTTTCAGTGAGCTTCATGGCGTCGCTGGCTTTTTGAGCCCCGTATTTCAGGGTCCAGATGCCGGTAACGGTCATTTTGCCTTCAGTAATCGTGCCCGTTTTGTCGGTGCAGACGTCTGTGGCTGCGCCGAGAGTTTCGGCTGCGCTCAACTTGCGGACCAGAGCACCTTCTTTTTGCATTTCGCCGGAGGCGAAGGCCAGGGCCATTGTGATGACGGCCGGCAGAGCCTCAGGAATGAAGGCAATGGCCAGGGCGACAGCAATTATGGCGGTGTTGGCCAGGGCCAAGAAGGTGGCGGTGATGGCAGGCAGGACGGCGACGCCGGTTCGGACAGCGATGAAGAGATCATAGAAGATCCTCCAATCGCGTACCAGATAAACGGCAGCGACGATACCACAAACTTTGAGAGTGGTGCTACCAAGCCATTCGGCCAGATCGTCCAGTTGAGCTTGAAGGGGGGTCTTTTCGTCCTCGGTTTTTTCGAGGAGATCGTGGATCTTGCCCAGCTCAGTGGAAAGGCCGGTACCGAACACAACAGCGGTGATGGTGCCACTTAGCAGCTTGGAGCCGCTAAAGACACAGTTGCTGCGTGCGGAAAGGGGCGTGTTGTCTTCCAGGACGGAAGAGTTGGTTTTCTTAACCGGCTTGGACTCACCCGTGAATGGAGACTCGTCAACTTCAGCGCGTTCGCTAGTTAGGATCCGGGCGTCGGCGGGAACTTTGTCACCGGCTTTGAGGACGATGACGTCTCCAGGAACAACGCGGTCAGTGGTAATTTTCTGATCGGCGCCTTGGCGGATGACCGTAGTGAGAAGCATCAGGGAATCCTTTAGCTTCTTCATACTTTCATCGGCCTTTTTGTCCTGGATCCATGCCACAACCACCATGAGGATAACGATGGCCACAATGAAGGCCGCCTGGATAAACGGGTCGACCTGCTTGAAGATAATACCCACGACTGAAGTCAGGGCGGCGCAGACCAGGAGGAGCTTGGTCATGGGATCGGAGAACGCTTTTTTCAGGCCGGCGAAGAAACCTTCCTTCGGGGGTTCGGGGAATGCGTTGCGACCATACTTTTCGGTGCGCGTCTCAACTTCGGCGATGGATAGACCATCGGTTTGGGTATCCAGAGCTTCGAGTACCACTTCGGCACTCTTGGCCCAGGGGGTCGCGACGATCGCGACAGGTTCAGAGGGTAAATTAGGCTTGTCAGCCATGGCACATCTCCTTTTCGAATGGTGAATATGGGGGACGGATATGATGCCTAAGGTCTTTACAAAAGTATTCTTGACCTAGGTTCAAAACCCACTATTTATAAGGGGCTTTGTGCCTAGGACAAGCTTGTCAAAGAACGAGAATTTTTTATTCTTGGATATTATATCTCTATAGTTTAGCGGTGTCAATACTATAAGATGGCTTAATGTAGGCCTATAGGTAGGAAAATTATCTGAGATAGCCTTCAGGAGTGACCAAGTTCCTCTCAATCATTTCTTGATTCAGAATTGTGACTGAGGCTTCATATTTAACATTTTTTGGGTAGTCGTTGTTGTGTGCAGCAATATAAAGCTTTTTGAGACTGTTGTTTGAGACTTTGTTTTTAAGGAAATCAGATAGGGAATTCCTGGTTTGTTCGCATAAAACTAGACGAATTAGCCTTTGGACCGGCTGAAAGCCTTCCTGATTTAGGATATATTCAATATCTTCGTTGAGCTCGATTTTTACTTGGTATTGATTGATTTTGTCTTCGATTTCCGGGAACTTAGAAGTTAATTCCGGGTCAAGAGAAATCCAATAAATCTCGGAGAAAGATTTACTTCCCAACTTTTCGACTGCAGTTTGTGCCCTTTGTGCGGTTGCTCCGGTAATTTTTACATCATCACCAAAAATAAAATGAATTGGGAACTGAAAGAATTCTTTACCGGGAACAATTTGATGCTTAGTTGCAGAAATTAACTGTCTTTCTTCTGCGGTAAGAGCTGCATAGTTAGCCTTATTCGATTCAAGGCGGGGCAGTTTAATGATGATAATAGTGGGAAGATTTTTTAGCGAGAGAACGATATTTAGTTTTTTTATCGCTTTCTCAATAAGGGAATTCGAGGCTGATTCGACATTTCGATAACCAGGGGCAGCGATAACAACATATTGATTAGCCTGTTTAATTTTTTGAAAAAATGGTTCGTATTTGTCAAAGTTGTTTAGTATCTTTTGATAAATTTCCTCGGCAGCCTCATCTATTTCATTTACACTGCCAAACTTCATAAAACTATATTTTTTGGCGATATCGTTTTTATTTTCGCCTGTTTTTAAGTCAACATAATTGCCATTGTTATCAATGGTTAGATCGTGAACCGAAAGAATACCAATACCATTATTCATTGTTAGAAAAAATATTATCTAATAAAGATGCAAGTTCCTGAACTGTTTTGACGTTTATTTTGGCGTAAGGAAGTATTTCGGGAGCAACGGAGATGCCAAAAGTGTGTTTGAATACTTCCGAATCTACGGCAGGATTATCTCCAGCGGTGAGAACCTTGGCGGGGTCAATGCCGAGGTATTCACAAAGCCAAAGTAGGGATGTAGCTTTACGAACCCCTTTATCTGTAATGACATAGTCAGTTTTTGAGGAAGGATCAGTTTCAATATTATCGCGAAGAGCTTTGGGAAACTGAATGTCAGTTTTTTTAAGGGTCCGAATGGTAACCATACAAGTTTCGGTTTCTTTTAGCCATTTAGAAAATTCATCGATGTTCCGAGTCATTTTTCCGAAAGAATTGGTTGATTTATATAAAGCAGCAAATTTAGCCTCCAATTCGTCATTCGCAACGTAAAAGTGGATATGTCGGTCACCTTTGGGATAAAAGCGGGCAAGAGCAATGTCTTCCCTGTGATTCATGACAATGTCAGATAAACCATTTCTGGTTTCTTGAGGAAGAGGAAAGGCCTTGATCATGGCTTTGCCTAAATCCCATATTTCTCCTCCGGAAAGGATAATACTGGGCAGAGAAATATTGACTTCTTTCCGGTCAAATATTTTTTCTGCCTGACCAACACTTCTTTGGGTGTTCAATCCCAAACGATGGATTTTTACAAGGGCACTTTTTATTTCGGGCGAAGCTGCTTCACCATCAGAAATGAGGGTGCCATCAATATCGAGAAAAGCAGCCGAGAATTTTTCCATATATTTAAGTATAGCTAATGATAGTTTTTAGGCAAGAACCGGGGTTTCGGTCTCTTTATTTAGATTTTCTTCGATAGAGGCCATTATTTTGTTGAAAAGTCGGCTTAAACCACGTCTTTCGAGTATTTCTTCACGAAGGATGTGCAAACCCTCGGCAAATTTAGGATCAGCGTGATATCCATCGGGAGACATTGCAGCTCTATAAACATCAGCTAATATTTTGTCATCGATGAGGGCGAAGAACTCTTTGAGGTGCTTGACAGCGACATCGTGGCTTACATCGTAGAAGCTTTCCGGCTCTGTAGTTAAGATGAACTTTAAGACTCTAGAATTAAGTCTAAGTTTGAGATCATATTCGGTGTATATTCTAAAAAAGGGGATTAAATCCAGGACGGTTTTAATATCGGCTCGATTGAGGTGTTCCTCGGTTTCAGGGATTTTGTTGCCGAGTTCGGTATCTAGTTTGTAAAGATAGATAAAGGCCCAATCCCTAGCCTCTGTTTGAGAAAGAATTTCGTGGATTTTTCTTTCATGAGATCCGGTTATGGCGATGTCGTCGATGACGAGAACAAACCCGTCTTTGATTTTAACCAAGTCTTCTTCGGTTAAGTGTATGTTTCGACTGGTCATTTTTTTTGCACGTTCTTCAGCCGAAAGGGTACCATAGTGATTGGTTGAGAAGTCACCATTTCTTACAAACTTAATTCTGTCGATTTTGACGCCAGAAGCTGCCAGAAGTTTAGTAACTTCGCGAGTTACCGAGTATGAGGCTGTGGGTACATAACCATAGGCTGAGGAGGTGATAAAGATGGTTTTATCGGCATGAATATATTTGGTTATTTCGGGCTGTCTGAAAAGGTGTGAAGTAATCTGGATGGCTGATCGTCTGGTGGCAATTGGATCACCATATTTCATACGACTGTAGTTTTTGGCATCCATAGGGTGCACATCTTCCATTTTTGAAATGGTGGAAACGGCAAAACTTTTTATCTTTTTGTTCTGTTTGTTTTCCATATTCTTTAGGCGTTATTATTAATTGATTTTAGAATATTCTCGATTAACGAATAGCCTGCTTTGAAGCGAATCATTTTCCCGAAGCCGTCAGGTGACAGCGAGGTTTGAAATAGTTTGATGAGGGTAGCGCGGCCGTTTGCGGCCTTTAATTCGTCGCCATCACCAAGAAGAAGTCTTTCACAGAAGCTTAGAAGTGCTGTTTGTTTTTCGGGCACGATAGCACCAGCCTCATCGGTAATAGGAAGAACATACTTGATTATTCGTTCACTGGGTTGAACTCCCGGCTTTGTAAAGATATCAAAGAGATCGTTGAGCGACCTTACGGCAGACTGGTTTAGTTCTTTTTCAAATATTGGATTGGTTCCCGATTCGGGGCTAATTTGAATCCAATATAGTGGAATAATGTCTTCAGCTGGAACACCGGAGTTTAAAAGCAGGTTGGTTTGGTTAGTTTCATATGTTCCGGTGATGACCAGGTCGTCAAAAAGAATAACTTTTTTACCGATCAATTTGGCTTTATTATCTGGGCTAAAGAAGGCAACTCTTTGTTTGGCTCTGGCTTGTCTTTGCTCGATCGATAAGGAAGCATAATCGTCTGAGGATATTTCACCACCTCTTTCGCTTCTGACTGTTTCCGTTGGTTTAAGACCATTTTTAGTCAAGAAAGGGTTGAGGAAATCGTTGACCAAGGAAACCATTATGCAGAAGGAGGCGGTTGGGACGGCTCTAGCTTCGTTGGTAAAAACGACTTCGTTCAATTCAAAAAGAGATAAAAGTTTGGGGTCATTTACAATTCGGTTGAAAACATCCAAAGCGGCGGTTTCGATGGCTTCAGGATCGCCATATTTCATACGACTATAGATTTTGCCGTCAAAAGGGGAGGAGGCGACGATTGTTCCTTTGGAGTTTCTGGTTATTTTTAAAACTTCGCCAGATTTTCCTTGCCCAAGTTCATGAGCAAAGTTTCTCTTTTGGAGTTTTGAGATCTCTCCTTCAAGATTTATCGGATTATTGTCTCTGAGTTCTGTTTTCATAAAAATAAACTAGTAATTACCAGTTTTATAAAGCGTATTATACAGGTCTTTTTGCTGATGTCAAGAATGAGGTGAATTCGGTTTATAAATAGATATTTTAGGCACAAAATGGTTTGATCTCAACTCAATAGAGTATATAGTTATAAGCTTATTATATCTTGCGTTTGCATAAAAAAATCCCGAGACGATGTCTCGGGATGGTTGATCAAGGCTGGTTAAGCTTTGTTGTTGGCGTTGGCGGCGGTCATGGTGTCTGCCCAGCGGGGATCAGTGAGATCTTTGCGGGTGACTTCCCAGGCGGGACCGGCACGTTTCAGAGTGATGGCGAGGAAGCCGGTGGCTTCGAAGTACTGGTCGGCGGCCAGATCAACGCGGATCTTCTCATCGCCCTGAGTATCGCCGGTTTTCGGCACGTTGACCAGGCGGATGACACCGCGGGACAGATCGCCGAAGGTTTCGTTGCGCTGTTTGGCCTCGAAGATGTTGATGACCAGGTCGATGCTGACAATTTCCTTGGGGACCTTGGTGAGGTCGATCCACATGCGCTCGTCATCGCCGGACGCGTCCAACTCGCCTGCACCATCGGTGTTATCGCCGGAGTGCTGGCACCAGTCGTTTTTGGGCTGGTTATAGAAACAGACCCAGGTTCCGTCTGTGGTGTCGCCATTGGCGTTGCGGCCGATAACGATCGGATCGACGTCGATGGGGGCGCCGGGGGTCTTACGCTCATCCCAGCCGAGGCCTAACATAATAACGGAGAATTTCAGGTCGCCACGCATCTGCATGGTCTGACCTTTCGCGAGGTTTAGAACAACGGGCATTTTTTCCTCCAATCGGGTGAATTAAAGAACTTTGACTTACGGACATAGATTATATTACAAGATATAAAACTGTCAAGTATTTATTTAAAAAAGCCCTCCAAACGTTGGAGGGCTTTGTAGTTATTAGTGCTTAGAAGGGCCAACCACTGCGCTTGGCTTTGGGCATGGGCGCGAGAGGTGATTTGGTCCAGGGGATGTAGCCGGCGGCTTTGGCTTTGGCCAGGAACGAGGGGTACTCGTTCAGGAGGGCATTGTAGACATCCTCTTCGGTGGCGTGCTGGAAGTCAATCTGGCAGAAGCCAGCATTGTCGATCAGGCGCGGGCCACCCTTGTCAACCGTGTCCAGGTTGTTCATTTCCTGCAGGTTGTCGAAGGTTTCGCGGGAGTTCAGACCAACGCCGACGGTCTGGACAAAGATCGGGCCGTGATAGGAGAGGGCGATCAACGAATCCAGAGCGACGCCCTGGTCGTTGTTTTCACCATCGGTGAGGAAGATCGCGAAGACCGGGTCGCCTGGGCCGTAGAATTTGCGCATTTCGTCCAGGGGGGGCGCGTAGTTGGTGCCGCCACCGACCAGGCGCGCGACATTCTTTTCGATGTAGGTGTCAGCATTGGCGGCGGTAAAGCCGGCCAGCTGGCGGACGCCGCTGTTGAAGACGAAGACATCCAGATCACCATTGTCGTCCAGGTTGAGGGCGATGCCACCAACACGGGTAGTGATGGCGTGCATCAGTTTCCGGGCGTAGAGTTCTTCGGTGGAGCCGGAGATGTCCAGGAAAAGGGCGACGCGGGATTTGGCGTCAACGCGGGTCATCCCGACCTTCTGCAGGTTCAGGATCAGTTGGCGGCCGACTTCCTTCTTGGTCTCATCAAGCGTTTTGTTGACATTCAGTTGAATTGCCATACAGATAATCCTCCATGGAAAGATTTGAATTGCCTTAGGCCGGGTATGTGATTTGCCTAAGTGCGAAAAACACTACTATGTTCTTTGCACCTAGGCAAAATTTTTTCAAAGGTCTTTAGTTATTTTTGTGTCTTGTTAGACCCTATAAGTGATGATAACTAAACTTATGGGGATATTTTACAAACAATATTTGTCTTTGTCAAGTCGGAAAATAAGCACAATTTTATTATTTTATAAAACTTATATAAAAAAAGCCCCAAGAATTTCTTGGGGCTATTGGTTATTTATCGGTATCGAGGGTCAGCGGCACGTCTTTCAAGTCGGCCGGGGTATCAAGCAGCTTGGTGGGGTCGAAGGCAGTGACCTTCTTTTGCATCCCAACCATAACGGCATTGATCTGACCAGTCATATCGGCGCGGGCTTTGATGCCGTCGTCGTGGATCTTGACAACCTGATCGGTAAGGTCGGAGATGCTCTTGTAGGTTGAGAGCAACTGCTGGACGGCGCCGGAGTTATCTTCGCTGGCTTGCGCGACGGCGACGAGGTGGACACCGAGGGCGGCATTTAAGGCCTGGGCCTGTTTCTGGTCCTGATCTTTGAATTTCTGCAGGGTGTCGAGGGCCTTTTTGTCCTGGATCAGCTTGACGGCGAGGGCCATATTGATACGGAACATCGGCATTGCAGTTGAGATCTGCGATGAGAACATGCGATACATTTCTTCATCAGCTTTTCTCATCATGCGGATCTGGGTGCCGACGACGATAACGCGGGCGCGGGCGTAGTGGGTATCGAAGGTCGAACGATCGACCATACCGATGTAGTCGCCGAGGTCGGCGAGTTCTTGCTCGGCGCGTTGATCACCAGGGGTAAGCTTGGCCTTTTTCTCGTTGTAGGCGTTGATCATACGCTGGATCAGGTATTTGTAACCTGCTTCCAGGACAGTGAACTGATCATACAGGGAGACGCAGTCGTTACGAAGACCATCGAGCTGGTCGATCGAAGTGCCTTCATCCTGCTTGACGCGGACGAGACGGGCTTCAATTTCGTCGAGAACTTTCTGCATGTCGTTCCAGTCCTGGGTGTAGGCTTTAATGGCGCCGGCCAAACGCTGGACAGCCATAAATCCGGACATCAGCTTGGGGTTCAACAAGCGAGTCGGGTCAAATTTTTCTTTGATGACACCGAGGTCGCGAAGAACCAATTCGGCCGGGGTACCGCGGACATCGCCCACTTTGGCACGTTCGTTGATTTCCTTGGCAATCCCTGCCATGGAGATCTGGGAACCGAAGTCCATAATCATGCGGGTATTTGCCAGGTCCAGGGCCAATGCCATGGAGCGCGCACTTTTGCGCTGATCATCGGTGAGGAGCGTACGCACGTCAGGCAGGGTTTCCGACTGCAGGGTTAACGCCTGACCACCAGATAAAACGATTGCATTAGTTTGATCCATATTTACCTCTCTTTGAGAATAGAATTTCAGGGTTCGTTTCACCAAACCAGTAGGTGAATGTCGGCATTATTATAATCTATAATATCCACTTGTCAATATATATCGGATGTTATATAGTTGAGTTTGGCTAGATAATGCGATATAATTAGCGATATCTTGTAGTAAATAGTTATAAAGATAAAATAAAATGTCAGCAGAAGAAATAAACACAACTTATACGCCCGAGCAGCTCGAGGGTTTTGGTTTCCAGACAGTGGGAGTAGTGGTGCTGGGAGATACAACCTTCCTTTTGAAACGTAATAAGGATGCATTGTTTGCAATGGAACCAGTTAACCAGAACAATAACCTATCTTATTTTAAGAAACAGACTGAGCGATTAAGCACAAAAAATAGGGTGGAGATACCTGAAGTTGATGCTACACAGGTCGAGTTTTTACAAATTGATCCTCAGGCTCCACTTGAGGTTGCTTGGGTTGAAACTGTTTCAGGTGCAGACAAGCCAGAAATTTCAATTCCTGTTAAAAATGCTATAAGTTTTGGGGAAAAGAAAATTGAACTGGATGATGAAACGCTGTCTGATTTGTTTTTGCCCGAAAAAGATTTAAAGGCAAAACAAGCGGTATTCTTTACCATGACAGCCGCAGATCAAGAGGTAATCGGGATTGCCATTAGAGGCGAACAGCCAAAGTTGATTATGATTCCAACAGCCCTTGATACTGGTAGACAAAGCACAATCGCAGGATTATCCAGCTTTTTGGAGGGAGTTTATTTGAAATTAAAGGATAAGACAACTGATATTCAAAAACTAGTTGATAGCCAGGTTTTTGAAGCTTCATTGCCAACGAACGGGAAGCTCGTTTTTGCGGCCGAGTCCAGTAAAAAAAGTTTGGGTGAGCTACATAAATTAATTTATCAGATTCAAGCTTTATTGATTTCACGATCAGTTGATGGAAAATTAGGCACTCAAGATGAAAAAATTCTTAATTTCGCACCATTTATGGTTAAGGAAGAAAAACAGTCAGGGTTGGCAGCTTTACTGAGCCAGTCAAAAAAACCTCAAAACTTGGTAATTGATGGAACAATATGGACCAAACTGAACGCACCTATGGAGAAAGGATTTATTAAGACTTCGCCAAGAAGACCTTCGGTTAATTATGTCCAGCCTGCTGTAAAAAGACCTGTTCCCGCTACTTCGGTAAAGCCGGTGGCACAAGAAGCGCCAAGACAATTAACAGAGAAACAGAAGGCAATTCTTTTATCGAAAGAACTCGATACCGATTTGTATGGAACATTTAATATGTTTAAGGACTTTGGAATTGATGGTCTAGGCCTTAAACAGGTTCAGGAAATGGATGTTAGGCTTGAAACTTTATCAAAAGAGGCAGAAAAATATACAATTGAGAGAAAAAGAGGCAGAGCTCCGGTAACACCGGCTCCGTCTCGAGTTGTGTGTACGGCAGGAACGATGAATGTAGGTGGTGTAAAGGATTCGGAGGTTTTTGGTTTTCTTACCGGGGACGCTCCAGTTACGGACATAAAACAAAAAATTGAAGCTGTTTTTGAGATTTGGCAGAAGGTGGGTAAACCAATTTTTGACCAAACAAAATCCAGACAAGAGAGACTTTTAAGCCAAATATCACAAAAAAGAATTTCAAATGAAGTTTCTACACAATTGATGCCTGTTTTGCAAAAAATATCCAAGGAAAAAGGTGGAGCAGATTTGTATTCCGGTGAATTAACCTACCTCTTGCTGGCTCATCAAGTGACATATTGCTTGTGGTCACGGCTTCAAGAACTAAAAAAGAGTGGTACTGAGGTCGAAATTGATAACCATATAAATTATTGTTATGCCACGATAGATAGACTTAAAGCAATTTCATCGGAGATGACCTCGAGATAACTATTGACAAATGTGGTTTAGGGTATAAAATATAGTTTACAAATATAGGTTATGACTCAAAGAGCTTTTAGGAACTTTTCGAGTCCTAACCTATGTACATTACAATGATGTGCAGGGTAGGCAAATCCAACTAGGAGGATCCTTAAATGGCTCTACAACTCGATGTTAAGAAATTGAATGTTGGCGAAGTGGCCGTCCTGAAGGGTGACCAGAAGATGTCCGGCGGTTTCATGATGGTGGGTATCGGCTGGGATGCACGCAAGACCCCGGGCACCGCAATCGACGCCGATCCGGCAGTCGTTGGCCGCAATGCGGCCGGTGAGTGCACCGCCCTGGAAAACGTTTGTTACTTCAACAATCCAAAAACCCCTTGGCTGCAGCACTCCGGTGATAACACCAGCGGCGAAGGCGAGATGGATCAGACCGGTGACGATGAGCGCATGTGGATCGACCTGGCAAAAGTGCCGGCGGACGTGACCCACATCGACATTTTCGCCCACATCTTCGAGGGCAAAGCAAAGAAGCAGACCTTCGGCGACCTTTCCAAGGGCCAGATCCGCATCTGCGATGCCAACTCGATGACTGATGCAACCGGCGCCGAGAAAGTTCGCATTGAACTGACCGAAGACGCGCTGTTCGATGCAACCGGTGTGCTGTTTGTGCAGATCCAGCGCCACGGCCCGACCTGGGATGTAAAGCGCGTTGATAACGCTGATCCCAAGTTCGCAGACGTGAACGCCTCTGTGAATGCCATCAGCCCTGCTCTGTAATAAAAATAAACGGCTCCCTTTCAATGGGAGCCTTTTTTATGGCATAAAAAACCGGGCGCTCATGACACCCGGTAAATTTCTAAAGGTACTCTACTTCCAATTTTGCTAAAGCAAGTGCTTCTTCTGCTTTTTTAACACCATTCCGGAAAATCTCCGGTAAGCCGTTAGGATAATAAATGTTTATCCTTTTGGGATGCAACCACAAAAGATGGTGGGTATTTAAAAATTCACCACATCGTTCTGTGGATATCGGCTCTGTACCCCAAACAGTGTAACCTACCCCCTCGAGAGCCCTTCTCGAGGCTACGTTTGGCTCGCGCACGGAACTTCTGATAGCAAATCGGTTCAACCATTCGACAGCGAACAATGTCCGACCTAAATGGGCTGCCGAAGCGATGCCTTTTCCCCACCAGGTAGAATCCCAAATGATGATCCCGGAAGTACAGAAGTTATACCTGGAAGTGATATTGTCCAACGAAGTGACACCAATGGGATATTCCGACCCTTCAGGTTGAATTGTCCAAGTGCAAGAATCAGGATTTTTTCGATTTTTTTCATACCATTCTTCCTCATTTTCCAAAGTCTGGGCGAAGAGTCCCTTAGTGTACATGTGGATTTTCATCGAATCGAAGTGTTCTACTAAGATGGGGATATCGTTTTTTGTGAAGCGCCTCAAAATTACTGACTGACCATTGTGGTTGATCTTCATTCTCATTCCGTACATGTTTTTCTCCTTTTTGGTTTTTTCTAGTTGCCAATAACGATGACTTCTCCGTCATGAAGAGCCAGATACTTTATTCCGTGCCCCTTGTAATATTCCACTTCCCTTCCTACAGCTTCAGTTTCGGGGTGGCCAGGGGATTCAAAGTGTGGAGCGAAGGCAAAATCTATCAGACCTAAACCTTCCCAAATTGTTTCTTTGGGATAGCCTTCGTTAACAATATCGGGATCATCAACAATCTCAAGTCCTTTTAATGAAGGAGAGAGGATACAAACACCAGCACTATATCCGGCATAGACCAATTCATTTTTACTGCGTTGGTTTATTAACCATTCATCCATACCGCTTTCCTTAAAGGCTCGACGAAGTACAAAAGTATTACCCCCCCTAACCCACACAGTTCCAAACTCCGATAATTTCTTCCCGAGTTCAACTGATTTCTTAAAGTATCTACGTAAATCGACTTCTTCGGCCAGTAGCCCTAAACCTACAAGGTCATCGATTTCTCTCTGTACACCGGCTTTTCTTCTCTTGATGTCGTCCGAGTAATCTAAAGCATTTGGGATTACAGCGACTCTCTTGTTTGAACCCAGCAACTCGACTAGTCTTTCGGGATGATTTCCCAGTCTAAACGAAGACAGATACATTTTCATTCCATGTTTTTTCCTTTTTGGTTTAATGTGCCGGCCAAAGACTACTCATGAGATAGTTATTTGACCGGGTAAACCTCCGAAGGGGAGCCTGCGAAAAACGAAAAAGCCTCCATGCGGAGGCTTAAACAGTAAACAAGAAAGTTTATGCCTCCAATTTGACCAAGGAATAAGCACCCATAAAATGGGTGTTGTTTTCCGGTCTGATGAGGCATTTGACGAATATCATGGGCCTATTATAGCACACTATAAGGCTTTGATTGATTCCGATATCGATTGAGATTGGTTTACTAATAGGCTGAATTGATTTAAAGTGGAATAAGGAAATATTATGGAGAAAATAACCTGCATTGTTTTGAGATTTCTCAAGAGTCCACGGGTTCGTTTTTTGTATCCAACTTTAATGCTGGCGATGACTGTCTGGGCCTTTGGAAATAGGACTGCCTACATAGAGACAAAAAGGCAATTGGGGATAAAGGAGGCAGAACTGTCCGTGCTGGAGAAAAACATAGCTTCAAAGGCAGAAGATTCTTTGAGCGCTAAGGATGTAGTTTCCCTGGTTCGTGACCTTGATACAAAGAAGCAGGGAGAAGTGGCGGGAGTAGCGAATGACCTAATTGAAGCAGATCTTCAGGCCAGTGATGCGTCGACTCCGATAGATTTAGGGTTAACAAAGGGGATTGTGACTCCAATTAAAATATCATCGGGAAAAATTCAAATGTATTTAGATAAAAATGAAAAAGGGACAATTGTGGGCTATTTGGGTCAAGGGAAACAATACTCATATACCGATTACAGCGATGGTTGGTATTTTGTTGTGCAGCCAAATGTGTCAGGTTGGGTAAGATCAGAAGACGTAACATTGTTGCAATGAAAAAAATAATTAAAAAAATATTGAGATTTTTTAACTATTTTATAGTGACGAGTTTGGTAGTGTTTGGTTTGATAAATGCAAAATCAATTGGTGAGCTGGTTTTATTTTTGCTTCTTTTGGGGGTGGAATTGTATTATGTGGCTTCCTATTTACAGAAATATAAAAAGGAAACCAAAAGGAGGAGGTTTATTTTGGTTTTATTGCAAAGGTACTCGTTGATCGTGAGCTGGCTATTTTTGATTGTGATGGTCGTGGCTGTTCGAAGGGTCAATGATATGTTGTTGTTGATTGCGGTCTTGCCGTTGGCATTTGAAATGACCCTGATTTTTGTTCAGGATTTATTAACTTCTAAGAAAAAACCAGAAATTAAGGAGGAGGCAGAAGAGGGAAAGGTGGTGGAGGGAGAGTACCAAATGGATAAGAGAAAACTATTGAAACTATTTGCCGGAACAAGTGCGGGTTTGTTGCTTTTATATTTATTTAATCCTAAAAAAGCTAACGCGGCATTTTTTGGAAGCATGCCGGGACCAGGAACGATTGCCATTAAAGATTCGTTGGGTGCGGTGGTTGATCCAGCAATAAAAAATCCGACTGATGGATATGGAGTAAGTGACGCAGATGAAGTGGGCACGACTCATTATTATGGTTTTGTGCACTATAACAATACAGATTGGTACATATTGAAGGAAAGCTCGACATATGGCTACACGTATGCATCAAAAGTAAATAATTCGGCGGTTGTATACACTGATGCGTGGACGGGGAGAGCTACGACAGTTGTTTTTGGAACATACTCGGACGCTTTCTAGATTGCTTACCAGTAAATGAGAAGGCGCCACATTTCTTGACCGGTATGCCTCATTACATAGAGATATTCCAAATTTTGGGCGGCGAGGTCAGGAGTACTCATGGTGAACATTCTGTTTCCTTGAATGGCGGTAGACATACCATATGGGACCGTGGAACAAGGAACAACGATATTTTTTACCAAATCGTAGTACATGATGCGGCCGGTGGTATCTTTTGTAAAATAGATTCTGTCTTTGCCGTTGTATTCGAACATAGAACCGAGACTATATGTTTCAGTTAGTGGTGTTTGAGTTATCGGCTCCCAAATATCTTGACAGATATCGTAACGATCAATGGTGGTCATGGCAAAACCTCTCCAAGAAATCATGTAACGGGCCTTGTCCAAGAGGGAAGTGCCAAAAATTCTCATGAGAGAAGAAACGCCGCCGCTGGTTGAAGGAGTTCTGGACATCTCGCCAAAAATTGAATAGGTAGTATTTCCATCTGGAGTCACAGCGCTGGTGACTATCTGTGTGGCATTTGAGACGGATGTAATGGCGTAATCGACTCCCGTCGCAGAAGAACCTGCAATGGGACGAATCATTTTTCCGACTAATGAACCACTAGTGGTATTAGCACCCCAGTTTTGATAAGGATCGTTCCAAAAAGTACTACCAGCGAAAGCAGTGATAGTGGACGTAGTAAGGACACATCCAGATCCAGTTCCGGTGGCACAGGTGGTAGTGATGCCGGTAGCTGCTGCAGTAAAACCACTGCCGGGGTTAAGGATTTGGACAGTCGCGACAGCGCCGCTAGCACCAACAGTGAGCACTTTAAGGTAGCCACCAACACCGGTACCGACAAGGAGAATATCACCAACTTGATAGTTTGTGCCGCCATTGGTTATGGTTACTGTTAACAAACCACTGGTGGAACTTGTAGCAGATCCTACGCAGACGCCCCAGTTATCCATGATGGCATAAACAGTAGTGGCGTCGGGGATGGCGGACAAAGTCCAGCCGGTGGCGAAAGTTAAGGTAGAGGCGGTGTTGGAAGCAATAAGTAACTCATTTGGATTTGAGTTAACGCCTGTGCCGGCAATGATTTTTACTTTGTAGCCCGCCCAGCGATTTATTTGCCAATTTTTGGCGTTGGTGTTGGTTATATTGATGAGACAACCGGTGCCGTTTGAGGGAACAGCTGTTGTTGCTGAAATTACACCGCCAGTATAGCCTGATCCCTGCGTCAAAATGGTGACTCCGGTGACAATTCCGCCAGAAACAGAGGTAACCTTTATCGTACCTAGTGTGCCACCGGTAGTAAGAGTTAAAACATCATTGACGGAATAACCACTGCCGCCAAAATTGACGGCGACATTTCCCAGGCCCGTTGGTGCATCGGTCAATGCTCCGGTTGAACCACCGGTTGCCACTCCCCACGAATATTGCAGAGGATCGGATTTAAAAGAAGCTTCAGTCCCCAACGCTTTGGGGTCATGAATGACGTATTTGGTAGTTCCGGAAACCGGTAGAGTGATTGCAGGAGCGATGGAAATTGAGTGATTGGTGTTCGCGGTAATACGACGCATTTGAGCGGCACCGGCAAGACCCATTACCTGAGTCTGTAAAATTTTGCCAACCAGTTCGTTGGGTTGCCAATTTTTAGCTAAATCAATAAGTAAAATTGTTGATTGAACTTCAGTATTAAAAACTCCGGCGGTGGCAGTGGGTGCCAATGTTTGTGTCGATGCGTTTACATAACCCGTGGAGGCGATTGATCCGGCCGAAGCAACAGCTACAGTGGATAGAGCACCGACGCTGGTAACGGCGGTGACATTAACTAAGAGATTTCCGGCACCACTAACTGAATAAACCGAACCAACGGAACCAATTACGATAGTGCAACCCGAACCTAGAATACTGCCACCACCGGTGGTAGCTGTGGGGCTGTTGCCCAGGTTGGTAGTTCCCTGGGTACTGGCGCTATATCCTTGGCCATAAGCCATAATCTGAACGGACAAGACTGCACCGGCGGGAACGATATTTCCACCTGTAACAGTAAGAACTTTGACGATACCGCCCAGACCGCCAGCCGCTAAAAGTAAATCACCCGGGTTATAACCGGTACCGGCAGCACCAACTACAACCATCGCAATTCCTGTACCAGCTGTGTAAGTTGAAGTGCTGGAGAGAATGCCATAACCTGAGCCTGTGGTGGCAGTAGTGGCCAGTGAGCTTACGTGGCCGTTATTTATTGTAAGAGTAATAGTGCAGCTTGAACCACCTCCACCAGAAGTATTACTTGAACCCGCACTATAACCGCTGCCATTAGTGAGGAGGGTGACTCCGGTCACTACACCGGCATTAACGGCAACCACTTTGACTGTTCCACCGGAACCGCCGGTGTTACAAGTAAGTACATCGTTTACGCTATAACCACTACCCCCGGCATTGACGACGGCTGTAGCTATTGCTCCGTTGACAACAGTGGCTGTGACCGTGGCTGAAGTGGCACCACACATGTTGTATGTGAAGGTAGTAAGGGCGGGGACACTGGTAACGACTCTTAGTCCACCAAAATATGTTTGACTGGTATTTGTATAAAGGGTATCAAGTCCACCAATATTCACGACATCACCAATCGTTAAGTTGTGATTAATACTGGTGGTAACAGTAGCAACGTCGACGATCGAAACAATATTTAAACCACCGGCACCGGGAGTGGCAGCAGTACGCAGATCTGTCGCGGCTGAATTCTTTACATAGAGATTGGTGTAACTGACTGAGGCATTAACAGCATAGCCGCTACCGGGGGCTTCAATGGCAATGCCAGTAATTTGACCGGTGGCAGAAACAGTAGAGATGCGAAGGTAGGCATTTGAACCGCCGCCGGTAACCTGGATTTGGTCATTTACAGTATAACCAGTGCCGGTTGCTCCGGTATTTATAGTAACGCTTAATATTCCACCGGTGGTTCTTGTCGGGGCAGTAGCGATACTTGTTCCAAGAGCGGGTTGGGCCGGAACTGTATTGGAAACAACTGTAATAGTACAGCCGGTGCCGCTACCTCCACCTTCATTACCGCTTGTAGTGTTGTAGGCAGTGCCGCTAATAATGTAATTGGCTCCGGCATTGATGACAGTGACAGTAGCAACTATTTTTGATCCGGGACTACCGGACACGGAGGCAACTTTTACCTTGCCGCCAATGCCGTAGTAGGTACTATTGTTGGTCAGGGTGAGAATATCTCCAACGGCGTATGACCCACCGGAACCGCCGGTTCCAATCGTGACAGTAGCAATTCCCAACGGAGCCAATTCAACATAATTAGTTCTCGCCATACCAAAATCAAATTGACGGCCGGGAGTAGCAACATCGTTCTCGACACTGTATTGACCCATGACACTTTGAGTACGTCCAGGGAGAAAATATAATTTGTCCGAATCACCGATGACTTGATACGAAGTGGTGGAATCGGGGAGAACGTCCCAATCTCTACCGATAATAAAGGTTGTTTGATTGTTGGCAATAATAGCCCGAGTTTGACCGGCGCCGGAGCCACCAGTCAAACGGATCATCATATTGGCGTATTTGTTGATCGACATGTTTTGGCTGGCGTCAACCAAAGTCCGGTGGTCATAGGGGGCAGAGGCAACAGAAATAGCTCCAATTTTGGCAGCCAAAGGAGTGGCGCAAACACCATTGGTGGTCGCTCCACCCTCACATTCGCCACAAGTCTCAAGAGCGTTTTCGTAGGTAGACCATGTATTTGAATAAAAAACCGCATTTTGGGTACCTTTGTAGTACCAAACATCTTCCAAAACACTGTAATAAGAAAGGGTGTAATAAGGAGCCGAAGTTGTTCCGGATAAAAGCCAGAGTCCGCCTCCCTTAACTACAAATTTGGAAGTTGAATCGGGTGGAGTTGTCCAGGCCGAATCAACAGTCACGATGGAAGATTCAATCTGATACCAGGCGGTATTGTTTGTTAGGGCGACAGCAAGAGGGGGGTAATACCAGGAATGGATGGAGGCATAGTTTTGATCGGTAATATATAAAGACTGATAGGTGTTGTAAAGAATTCTTCTAACTTGGTTTTGTCCGGTATTGGTGCTACTGGTATAAGTAATTCTCAGCTGATAATCGCGCCATTGATTCTTTTTCCAGGCTTTAATTGTAGTTGTGGTGGTTGCATCAGTAATTATGGTTGGGGGACCCGCAGTGTAAGAGGTGACAAACCCGGAGTCGTGGACAGTTGGTTCGGTAACAGCGGTGATGGTTCTTTCTTGACCGGCACCAAGGCCAGAGGTGATCAAAATTTTTTGACCAATCAGCGCGGAACCGACAACGGAACCAATTTGAATGGTGTTACTACCCGGACCCGGACCGATGGCCTTACCGAAAAGGCCATGAACCGGATTATAAATTAAAGACTCATCATAACTAACTCCATTTGTGGTTGCAGCTAAAGTATGCCAAGAATCGGTCCAAGTATCATAGCGGTAGAAAACGGCACCTACGATGTAATAACCAAAGCGGCCTGTGCCCCCAACATAGAAATTATTCCAGTCTCCGACCATGGCTGAAGGTGTGGCGGTGGCTGAGGGTGCGAATCTCATCCACTCCCAAACTGGAAGATCGAGAAGAGTTTTGAGACTATTGTTTATGGCCATAATCGGCTATGACAGTTTTGAGCGAATGCCGTTAGCATAAGCGTTTCGGGCGGTATCGATAAATAAATAGCGGCCATCGACGTTGGCGAAGGTGGCGGCATTAGAAACGGTCGAGACAGTTGAAAGTGAACCACCGGCACAGTTTATTAACTGACGATTATTAGAATCCATGGTGGCGCTGGCCTCTAATTGTTTGACGATGCGTCTTAGAAGCAGGATACTTTCATCTGTTGCGGGATTGATGAGGGCACCAGTGCTATCGGTTACTTTTGTTTGTTCAAAATATGACATGGGTGGTTAAACTATATACCAACCGGTGCTACTTGAGACTAGCTGGATAGCCGAGTTGGGGAAATTAATAATCATGGTTGGGTCACCATCAATTGTTTCATTAGCAAAACCGTCAACAGTGACAGTGTGATTGCTAGTGTCAATTTTCTTAATCTTGTAGGTTTTACTGGGAACAGTTGAAGATTGGGGAAGTATTACAGTGATGTTTTTGGCAAGAGCGTTGACCAAAATAACATTTGCATTAGACGCTGTTGTGTTATCTGTGATGGTAGTTGTTGTCGAAGTGTCTATATTTGTGCCACTGCCACCTTTAATGTCAGAGACATTGTGTTTATGGTTTAAAGGCCGACCTAAAAATTTGTCGATTGTTGCAGGCATATAAGCTAGTATTAATGTTAGTATCTATTCAGGAGTAATTCAAGTACTATGGCCGATAAAGAAAATATATTGCCAGCTACAGTTTTTTTAGAATTAAGAAGGAGGTTGATTCCGGTATTGTTGTCCTTTGTGGTTGGTTTCGGTGTAGGGATTATTTTTTACAAACAAATTCTGTTATTTTTGCTGAGTTTGTTTGATTTGAAGGGAATTAATATCGTGATGACCTCTTCTTACCAAATGTTTGATTTAGCTTTTAATGTGGGGATCGTACTGGGACTGGTGATTCTTTTGCCGGTTTTCATTTATGAGTTCTATTTTTTTGTAAAGCCTGCATTAAGAATTAAAGAAAGGAAACTGTTCAACAAAATAATTCCTTTTTCGATGTTTTTATTTGTGGCTGGATTTTGGTTTGGGATAAAAATGACGCAATATATATTTAGTTTTTTCTCACAGACGACTGCCGATTTCCACTTGGGTAACTATTTGGATGTTTCGAAGATGATTAGCCAGGTGTTGGCGATGGGGCTTTTAACGGGTTTGGTTTTTCAAATTCCTTTGGTTATTTCGGCTTTGATGAGGATGGGGATTGTAAAAAAGGAATTTTTGGTGGAAAAGAGGAAAATTGTATGGGTGATACTGCTCATTATTGCCGTTTTGCTGCCTTCGACAGATGTCTTGTCTCTCGTGATGATTACAGTTCCACTAGTATTATTGTTCGAGCTTACGCTATTATTAAATAAGTAAGCTTATTATTAACCTGCACCGTAGAGGAGGTGACATGTAAATGTTCGAAAATATAGGAACGAAAGAAATAATTATTGTGGCTGTGGTGTTGTTGATTTTATTCGGTCCCAAAAAATTGCCAGAGTTTGCCAAGGGCTTAGCTGAAGCAATAAAGGAGACAATTAACGCCTTTAAAGGTGGATCATCCGATGAAAAAAGTAAGAAAACAAAATAGATTACTTAGTGAACGCAAATGATGGCCAAGATGTTTAAGAGAGCAGTCTTTGCTTTGTTTTTGCTGTTATTTGCTGTTTTAAGTCCTGCCCAAGTTTGGGGATCG
The DNA here is from genome assembly GCA_903886255.1 of Candidatus Collierbacteria bacterium. Lineage (GTDB taxonomy): Bacteria > Patescibacteriota > Microgenomatia > UBA1400 > MFAQ01 > UBA2277. The sequence continues at coordinate 10,233 of CAISLM010000078.1, read as the reverse complement.
AGTTATCAAAAGTGCGCGGTAAACTCGAGCTGTGTGTTGGGTGAATTTTTGTATGACGACAGCTATGTTCCGATCACGAATGCGGTTTGTACGATAAACGGAAGGGATCCGGATAATGCAGTTTTTTTAAATAATCAAAATGCACCACATGTAAATGATGGCTGGTATGCAAAAACAGTTTCAACAACAGGATTATCGGTCGGAATTTATCCAACAAAATTGTGCTGTGTCACCGGTGGACAGACACTCTGTATTGATAAGACTTTTTCTATTGACGAACCTGATCTGACACAGTCGAGTGTTGATAACGCAGTAACCTCTATTAAAGGAGGGGCTAATTTGGATATTACACAGGTGGCAACTAGCGTGGCTATGGTTCAAACCTCAGTTAATAATGCCGTGACTTCGATTAAGGGGGCGTCCAACAAAGATTTGAGCGAAGTAAGCACAGATGTAGGAGGAGTAAAAACGACGGTTGATTCGATTAGTTCGGCCATGGGTACACTGGTGGCAGATATTTGGAGTAATTCGACGAACTCGTTTAACACTTTGGTTAATAGTATTTGGACAAATCCAACGAGAGAATTAACTTCGGCAAATATAACCGGTGGTCAAATTGCAACAGCTTCCGGAGTTGCGAGTGCCGTGACTTCGATTAAGGGGGCGTCCAACAAAGATTTGAGCGAAGTGTCGGGCCAGGTTGCCGGTGTTCAGACTTCAGTTGACAGTATGTCAGTTGTGGTAAATAACTTGAGTCTACAGGTATCTACTGTAAGCGCAAAAGCAGACACTCTTCTCGGAAAATGGGGAACGTATTCAATCGCCGATATAGTGTCCGGTCTATCGACAATTACGAATAATATTGGGAACATTGGAGACACTTGTTTGTCCGGAAATACAATAATGGCGAGGTCTCAATGTCTGATTGATAAATGGGGATCACAGACGGCAGGATCGGTGTATTCGGCAGCAGTAAATGCTCAGAGTGCTGCAGAAAGTTTGCGAACCGAACTGGACTACAACGGAAAATCTACAACGGCATATCAAGATATCCAAACTTTGAATACAAATTTGAATTTGGTTTCCGGTTTATTAGGTTCTTCATCCGATTCGGCATTAACGGCGACAATATTTGGAAGAATAAAAAAAGTTGAAGATAACGTGGAATCATTGAATACGAGCGGGACAGGACTAACCAACCTTCTGGCCAAATGGGGAGACTATTCGGCTGCCGATATATTTGACAAAGTTAAAGATTTGTCTTCACAAATATCGGCTGTAAATACAGTTGATAATGTTTCGGCGATATTAAATAAGGTGGACACTTCAGCAAATGACTTAGAGCAGCTGAAAAACACAGTGTTGTCCCTTAAGGCTTTGGTTTCTGTCAATCAACAGTTACTGGAAAAAACGGCCAATAAACCAATAGTACAATCATGGTTAGAAGAGGGATCAATCATATTTAAGAATTTGATTACCAATCCTTCAACAACAACACGACAAAGTGTTTCATTAAAATTTTATTTGCCACGAGAAGCGACACAAAAGGACATTATGGTGGTAGATCCTGGTTTGAGCGTAGTTTACGATCCCTCTCAAGATGCTTTGGAAGTATCCGGAGAATTTGACCTGGATCCTAAAGAGACAAAAATTGTTTCGGTTGAAGTTACGGATGTTTGGAAAATAGAAGATTCCGAAATAAATGCACTTAAGAATCAGGAAACAGAGTTGTTCGAGCCACTAAAAGGTACGGCTTATTTTGCACAGGGGACAACACTTAAATCAGATATTGAGGTTTCTCTCGAAAAGATATCCAGGCTTCAGAGAGACGCAAAGACGCCGGAGGCGAGAATTCTGGCCTATCGAGAGGGCGAAGCAGAGTTAACAAAAGTGAATGGAGAAATAAATGATTTGAAAACATTGGTTACCTCGCTTTCATCAAACAAAAGTATGTTTGGATTTGTGGGTGGTTCTCAGCTGTTGTCGGTTTGGGGAATGGTGATGGTAATGGTAGCCGGGTTTGTATTTCTTGGGCTACTAATCAAAAAAGTATCCTCAACTAAAGAAAAACCGACAGAAATGGCAGTCTTTGATAAGTTGACAGTTGCGACGAGTAAAAAGTTGAGTGCTGAGATTTTAGCTGTGGTAGTTTTATTGGTAGTGATGGCGGTGGGAATGGTCGGCTATTACTTTTTGATTCGAAAGGATGACGGCATATCAGATAAAGCAGGGAGCCTTGTGGTGCCAACGGAGACACCAATACCATCTCCGACAGCAACTATTATTCCTACTCCGACACCGACGATAATGGTAGAACAAAAGGAGATTAACTTAAATAGTCCCAAACAAGTGTTGGGAATATCTACTGATGAGCCGACTAAGTCTGTGGTAACGGCTTCAGAAATAACAATAATTAATGTAAGAAGTAAACCGAGTTTGACGGCCTCAATAATAATGAAAGTTAAGGTTGGAGTAGTGCTACAAAAAGTTTCGGAGAGGGGGGACTGGATCGAAGTAAAAATTTCTGCCCTGAAGGAAGGAATTTTATATAAAACCGGCTGGATAAACAAGAGTTTGTTAATCGGAAGCTAAATGGAAGGCGCACTAATTTTTATTTCCGGTTTGTTTTTACCAATGTTTTGTTATTTGGCTGAGCAAGTGGTTCCAAAACCTGAAGTCGTAGAAGAGATTTTTAAATTTATTTTGGTGTACTTTTTAGTTAAATTTATTGACCATGGGAAAAGCAGAATTGGACTGGCATTGAAATTGGGAGCGTCCTTTGTTATTACCGAGACACTGTTTTATTTTGTCAATTTTTATTTATTGGGCAGACCGGAAATAGTAGTAATAAGAATTCTGGTGACATTATCTTTGCATGTATTAACATATTTAATTTTGATAAATGGAATTATCAGTAGGAAAACTATATATTATTTAATATCATTGTCTTTTGCTATTGTGTGTCATTTTTTGTTTAATTATTTTTTGAGAGGTTGAAACCAGTTATTAATTTGAAAATTTATGGGAATCACAGCAAGCCAAACAATATTAAAAAATGCAGATGGTGTTTTACCAGGCAAAGGGGGTGTAATTGACCGAGACGGAAAAAAGGTTGCAATCTATAGAGATAAGGATGGAAAAATAAAAATGATTTCAGCCAGATGCACTCATATGGGATGTATCGTCCATTGGAATGGTGCAGAAAATACTTGGGACTGTCCTTGCCACGGATCGCGGTTTGATATAAATGGTAAGGTAATTAATGGGCCGGCCGAACGGGATTTGGAAAAGGTGGAATAGTGGTTTAATTTGTAAGATTGTTTACATTCGTGTGTTTGTCAACTACACTTTAATAAGTGTTAATATAGGTATTGACATCCGTTAGCACTCATACTATATTAGTGCTAATTATAATAATTAGTTACTTAGAAAGGGGGTGAGTAATATGGCTTTTGATCTAATTCCAAGCAGATTATTATCTTTTCCTTCAATGAGAATGCCATCGATATGGGACGATGAAGACGAATGGTTCACGACGCCTTCAACCTCGAGCGGTCTTTCTATTTCCGAAGATGAGAAAAATGTTTATGTGGAGGCGGCCGTTCCGGGGATTGATCCAAAAGAAGTAGAGATAACGTTTCAGGATGGATATCTGTGGATCCGCGGAGAAACGAAAGAAGAAGAAAAAGATAAAGCGAGAAAATATTATCGCGAATCGAATAAATCTTTTTCTTATCGATTGGCGGTTCCCGGCGATATCAACGAGAAAGTAGAACCTACAGCTACGAGCAAACATGGGGTAATGATCGTGAAGTTTGAAAAGTCACCGAAGATGGCTCCAAAAAAAATTCAAATTAAAGCAAAATAATTGCAATTTGTCTTTTTATACTCTGCTCTATTGGGCGGAGTATTTTTATGTGGAAAAGTGGAAATAAATGATGATATGATTTTGTATGGCAGTAATTTGGGATGAAAAATATAGCGTAGGGATAGCGGAGATTGATGAACAGCACAAACAATTTGTGTGGATCATGGATAAGCTGTCAAAAGCGATTACGGATTTGAAGCCAAAAGAGGTCCTTGGACAAATCTTTAATGACCTGGATAGATATGTTTCTTACCACTTTAGTACGGAAGAAAATTATTTTAAGAAATTTCATTATCAAGGAGCAGGAGAACATATTGAAGAGCATGAAAAGTTTATTGAAAGACTGACCGAAGTGAAAGATAAATATTCCAGAGATGAAATGAGATTATCTTTAGAATTGATTTCTATCTTGTCCGATTGGTTGGTGAATCATGTACACGATATGGATCGTAAATATGTTGATTGTTTCCATGAGCACGGGTTATATTAGGATTAAAGTGGATATTGAGTTTGATATGTAAGATTTGTTATAGTTTAGGTATGGAAATAGAAATACCAATTCAAGTTTTGTCTCTAAAGGGATATTTGGAGATTCCAGGCGGAGCTCGCGGGTTAATAATATTTTCTCACGGAAGTGGAGGGCTGAGTCTCCGGAACTCATTTGTCGCCGAGGAGTTAAATAAAGCCGGTTTTGCAACGATATTGTTTGATCTTTTGACCGAAGGTGAGAGTAAAATTCCGGAAAAAAGATTTGATATTGATCTATTAACAGAAAGATTGATTGGGGTAACAAAGTGGTGTATGGAACAGGAAAAGACAAAGAATTTAAAGATTGGATATTTTGGGACCGGTACGGGAAGTGCAGCGGCACTTTCGGCAGCGGCATATTGGGGAACAAAGATCCGTGCGGTAGTCTCCCGGGGTGGAAGACCGGAACTAGCCATGGAAGAGCTTGATTTAATTGAGGCACCAACCCTACTCATTGTAGGAGGAGATGATAAAACCATGATTGATTACAATCGAAGAGCATATGCAAAGATTGGTTGTGTAAAGAAAATGGAAATTGTCGCAGGGGCGACACATTTGTTCGAAGAAGAAGGCGCGTTAGAAAAAGTGGATAAGTTGGCCGGCGAATGGTTTCTTAAACACCCGTAAAAGATTTATTTTATAAACGTGTGTAGCAAGGAGTATCCGCCCACAGCTAAGAGGATAGAACCGAAGAGGTTGCTAACAAAGGCTGTCCAAAGATATTTAAGAAAGGGAACACGATAAAACCCTCCTGTAAGTGAGACGACTTTTCCACCAAATTGAGGGACAAGCCGACCAAGTAGAAGAAACCAAACAGAGTCTGCAGAAAAACGACTGAGCCCAAAGGGAAGATTCCTTTTGATTTTTTCAAAGTCGGTAATTTGGCTAAGTCCACGGCCAATAAAATATTCAAGGACAGAGGCCAAGTTGTTTCCCATCCAGGAAACAAGAACCCCAACCCAGGGACCGAAGATCGCACCATTAAGAATAACAATTGGGTCTGTCGGAATCGGTGTGGCCGAAAGAAGGCCCATGAGGAGGATGGAAAGAAGGGGTCCGGCAATGCCGGTTCTGGGGATAAGTTGCTCAACGTTTTTTAGATCATGACCAAAAATGACGATTAGGGCAATGGGAATTGCAAAAGTCAAAACTCCGATTAATATATTACGAATATTTTTAAAATGATTTTTTTTCATTAACGATTCATTATATATTTTTTTCTATTTCTTTTTGTGTCGTAATTTTGTGTAATAATGAATTAGTTAATAATTCCGAAAGTTCATGAAAAGACCTGCCAGGAGAAGTAAAGTTAATAAAGGGATTGTCGCTGCTATTGGAGCGGCATTATTGGGAGTTGCTGCCGGAGCGGCAACGATGTTTTTTTCGAAAAAAGAAAACAGAGAAGCTGTAGAGAAATCAGTTAAAAAAACAGTAAAAATGGGGAAAGCAGAAGTTGTTAGAGCTAAAAAAACGATAGCTTCCACCAAAAAGAAATTGGTGAAGAAATAAAGATTTCCAGATTTAAATAATACCGAGTTTTTTTCCGGCGATGGCAAATTGTTTCAGACCGAAATCAAGGTCTTCCTTGGTGTGAGCTGCTGAGGGCATGACGCGGATGCGAGCTTTGCCTTTAGCAACCATAGGAAAAAGAATCGGGGTAGCAAATACACCATTTTCGAATAATTCCTGGCTAAGCGATTTGGCTAGATTTTCGTCACCAATCATTACAGGAGTAATAGGGGTTTCCGAATGGCCGGTATCAAAACCTAATTTTTTGAAGCCATCCTTGAGGTAGTCAGCGTTTTTCCAAAGATTATCAACCAGCGCCGGAGACTCAGAGAGAATTTTGACTGATTCCAAAAGAGCTGCAGTATCGGGAATAGAAAGTCCGGTGGAAAAAGAAAAAGGGCGGGCCTTTTGCTTGTAATACTCAATGAGTTTCTTATTTCCTGCAATACAGCCTCCTAAAACACCAAGAGCTTTTGAAAGAGTGCCAATCTCGATATCTACTTGTCCATGAAGGTTAAAATGATCAACAATACCTCGACCATTTTCTCCAACTACTCCTTCGCCGTGTGCATCGTCTACCATGGTAACTGCGCCAAACTTTTTGGCAAGATTGACGATCCCTGGAAGCGGGGCGAGATCGCCATCCATGCTAAATACTCCATCAGTAATAATGAGAATAATTTTATCTGTACCATCAGCCCTCTTAACTTCTTGGAATTTTTGGGCTTCAACAAGTTTTTCTTCGAGACTGGCAAGATTATTGTGAAGATAAATTAGTTTAGTCTGGACTTGAGATAGCTTAATGGCGTCGATAATTGAGGCGTGATTAAGCTCGTCACTAATGACAATATCTTCCTTGTCAAGTAACGTTTGAACAGCAATAAGATTGGCAACAAAACCACTTTGGGCAAGCATAACTGCCTCGACCTTTTTGAATTTTGCTAAAGCTGTCTCCAATTCTTCATGAAGAATGGAATTACCGGACAGAGCACGAACCGCACCGGTACCAACTCCATATTTATTGATAGCATCTATGGCTGCACTTCTGATTCTTTTGTTTGAGGCGAGACCAAGATAGTTATTGGAACAGAAATTAAGGACTTTTTTCCCATCGACTATTAACCAGGAATCTTGGGGTGAGGAGACTATTCGATATTTTTTAAGAGATCCCGAGGTTTCAAGATCATCCACAGATTGATAAATTTTGTTGAGGCTGTCTTTCATGGTTAAGTTTAACATGTTATTATTGTGATATATGATACAAAATGTGGGCGATGTCGACAGGCTCGTAAGGGTGGTTGTTGGTGTGATAGCTGAACTGGCAGGATATAGCATAAGTCTGCGAATGTGGACAATTGTTTTATATTTGGCAGGAGGGGTGTTGATAATAACCGGACTTTCAGGGTGGTCTTTAGTTTACAAATTGATGGGTATATCTACAAAAAAATAAAGAAATATAATATACTGAATATATGGATAAAACACTTGAAGGCGTATTAGCAATCATCTCGGCCATATTTGTTCTCTATACAGCGATGGTCGATCCTCAGGCAGCTTTGATTGTAGCGGTCGTTGCAGTCATCTGTTTTGCTGCATATAGAATGATGTTTAACAAGAAGATGGTTAGTAAACCTGTTGCGGTAAAAAAAGCCACAGTAAAAAGGACTGTTAAAAAAGCAGCAAAAGCGAAGACCAAGAAAAGAAAATAATCTCGATAGCGGTTAGGATTTGAGGATTATTAAGGCAGCGATAGCAAGAATAATTCTGTAGATGGCAAAGATGGTGAAGTTGTGCTTGGCAACAAATGTAGTAAAGGCTTTGACGGCGAGAAGGGCTGATAAAAAGGTAACGAGGGAGCCAATTCCTAACAGAAGATATTCGTGAGGGGTAAACGAAAAACCGGATTTTAGTAGATCATATCCGCTGGCGGCAGCCATGGTGGGAATCGCCAGCAGGAAAGAAAATTCCACCGCTTCGACTCTCGTTAGTCCGGAAACAAGGCCCCCAACAATTGATGCTGCTGACCGAGAAACCCCAGGAATCATAGACAATGATTGAAAGAGACCAATAGAAAGAAGATTTCCGGTTTTTAAGTCAGAGGTTATTTTTTTGCCGGAATTTAATTTGGGCAAGTGATCAACGATGAGGAGAATTATTCCTCCAATTAAGAGAGCGTAGACAGTAATAAAAACATTGCTTAAAAGAACGTCTTTGATAAGTTTGTATAAGGTAAAACCAAGAATACCTGTAGGGATGAAAGCAATAATGGTTTGTTTCCATAATGATTTCGAACGGAAGATTTTGTTCCAATAAAGGACAACAACAGCAAGAATGGCAGATAGCTGAATAATAATATTGAAGCTATTGGTGAATCCGGTACTCGCCATACCTAAAAGTTTTTGGGCTAAGATGAGATGGCCTGTACTGGAGATGGGAAGAAACTCGGTGAGACCTTCAATAATAGAGAGGATGATAGTTTGAATGAATGTCATGTAGTTATTATATGATGGCCCGGTTGTTCGGTGTAACATTAGTTAATGTGGTTTTTTAAAAGAAAGAAAAGGGTGGGATTGGTGCTTGGCAGTGGTGGTGCTCGAGGCATGGCACATGTCGGAGTCATAAAATCCTTGGTAAAAAATAAAGTCCCGATTGATCTAATTGTTGGTTCAAGTGTTGGTGCCTTTTTTGGTGGTTTGTATGCGGTTGGAAGAAATTTAAATAAATTAGAAGAGGTAGCGGGCGGCCTGACCAATGGCGAAATTATGAAAATATTGGCTGATCCAACATGGGGCGGAGGTTTAGTTAAAGGAGGAAAAACCTTAGAATATTTGAAGAAAATTTTTGCTGAAGTTGAAATTCAAAATTTAACTTTGCCGTTTTGTGCTGTGGCAACCGACATAATTACAGCGAAACCAGTTTTGTTTAGAAAAGGAAATTTGGCCGAGGCGATCAGAGCAAGTATTTCCATACCTCTCATGTATGAGCCGGTAAGGTATAAAAACGCAGTTTTAGTGGATGGGGGTGTGTCCTGTCCTGTGCCGGTGGAGACGGCAAAGGATATGGGGGCTGATTTGGTAATTGCGGTGAACTTGGATGGGGTGTATTTTTCAGGGAATAATCAAAAAAATAGCCACATTGGTTCTACTATAGATGTACTAAGAGATAGTTATTTTGCGTTAAGATATAACCTGGCAATGAAAGAGATTGCGGGCGCAGCTGTGGTTATTGAACCGACGATGAAATTTGTAGAAGATTTTGACTTTGTCGGAGGAAGAGATGCAATTAAAGTTGGGGAAAAAGCAACTGAGGCTGAAATGACAAAAATCAAAAAATTACTCTATTGACGAGGACATTTTTTTAAGTTTTTCCAGATCGTTTACGATAAACTGGGTTCGTTTACAGGAGATTACTCCAGCTTTTTGGAGTTTACTCATTTGAACGCTGGTAGTTTCACGGGTTAGTCCGACCAGGTTGGCAATGATTCTGTGGGTGGCCGGAAAAGTGACAACAAGTTTGTCTTTTTTAATATCGCCATAGTCGTGGGTAAGTTGAAGCAGGACGGATGCAATTTTGTTTTGGGCATTTCCATTAACGATATTGCCTTGGTTGACAAAATAGTTAAGAATAGACTGGAAAAAGAAATCCATGATGATGAGATTGAGGTCAGGGTCAGAATCCATAAATTTCTTGAATTCGGAATAGGGAGCCATATAAACTTCGGTGGGAGCAATTGTTTCAAAATAGAAGTCATTTCGATGGTCTGAAATGAAGTGGATTACCGACATCATGAAGATTGGTTTAAAAAAGTTGATCGTGTTTTGGCCTTTTGGAGTAACGTTGTAGGCTCTGATAAAGCCTGATTTTATAAAATAAACACTATCGAACTTGTCTCCAGATTTCAGGATAATCTGATTCTTGGGATATTTCTTGGTAGGAAATTGCGAAAAGAATTTTTTTATTTGATTTAGTTTTGCTTTTGTCATGACGGGTTATTTTACAACAATAAATAAGTATTGTAAGGCAATAGGCGTGAAAAGTGAAGATTTTAGGGATTAAGAGGCGGGAGCGGTGCCATAAATGATGATTTGGGTACCAGGATTATCCGGAGTGGCGACAACCGAATTTTTTCCATCAGGGATAACCGGTCCGGACCAGTTATAAATGATTTCGGCTTCTGATGTCTTCATGTTGACGCAGCCGTGGGACATAGGATGCCCGAAATTATTGTGCCAATAAGTACCATGGAGTGAGAAACCCCTGGAGGCAGGAATTTGGCTGTTGCCGAAGAACATAACAAAGGGAACGTTCGGAAGATAATAATAAGTGTG